>NZ_DAISLS010000012.1:48829-184024 GCF_036820405.1 Oryzomicrobium sp. | reverse complement strand
TCGAGGATGCTCAAAAAGCTTAAGCCGGTGTCAGCCGAACCGGCAGCAGCCCATACCACCTGAGCCAATCCAAGGATGCCTATTTCACCTTTCATTCACTGAGTGACCTTATTCAGGATGATGAGCTCTTGGACAGAGGCCCTGCCATTGAGAAGGCGCTGAAACACGCCTCGGGCCGAACGCTACGAAAGGGCAAGGTCACCGGTCCCATTCCCTCTGCGCAGGAATGGCTGCTGACGCGCAAGTCGGAAGAATCCGATCTGATGCTTTTGGATTTCACCCTGGAAGCGAACGCCAAAACTGGTTCTGCTCAAACCCCCGTACTCGTGCTCGATTTCGTTTCAGGAGTCAGAGCGCCACATCCTTCGCTGACCTTGGAAGAGGCGGCTGTCCGCAAACCGCTATCCAGCAAGCCCTTCAACGAGGCCGAGTCCATCGCACTCTGGGACAAGGTGGCCCCCACCCTGCGTCCCCGCCCCGGGGCGTTTTGAGCATAGACGAGAAGCCGAGCTGTTGTGAGTGTTTTACCGGCTGCTCTCTTTATGGGAACAAGAAACCTAACACTGTGGTCGGCCCCCCGGGCGAAGAAATCCACACCGACGACCTAGGCCGCATCAAGATCCAATTCCACTGGGCCCGCGAACAGGACCACCCCGACGGCGGCGCCGCCCGGGACGACCGCCCCAGCTGCTGGCTCCGGATCGCCCCCCCGGGCTGGCACCCACTGGGGCCACCAGTACCTGCCGCGCATCGGCCAAGAAGTCCTGGTGGACTTCCTCGACGGCGACATCGACCGCCCCATCATCACCGCCGGCCTCTACAACGGCAACCACCGCCCCCCCAGCTACTCCGGAGCCGGCGACCTCCCCGTCAACCGCCCCCTCACCAGCATCAAAAGCAAAGAATGCAAAGGCAACGGCTACAACGGACTACTCTTCGATGACTCTACCAGCGTAGCTAAGAGCCAAATTCAAATTAAAACTTGGTTAAAAACCAAACACACTGCACAACCCATTTAAACAAAAAATAAAATTTTGAAAAACAAGAAATTTAAAAAATTAGCAAATCAAACTTAAGCAAAACGAGCCCATATATAGGAAACACCATGGCAATCATATTAAAAAAAATTAGATTCACATTGCTGACATTGTTAGCAACCGCCCCTCTGGCATCATACTCAGATACTCTATGCAGCCCGGAGACCGGATCAATCAACAAAAAAATAATAGGATCATATAAATGCCATAACCATCAAATAAAATACACCACTCAAAAATTCAGCAACAAAGAATACTATGGAATAGTAGCCAAAACAAATCAAACAAGATTACCCATAGAAAAGAAAAGGCAGTCATACAACCCAATCTCAGTCGATATGGACTGGGCAATTGGTTTCCTCCCACTTGAATATCAGGTGTTTCTAAAAAACGATAGAATAATTTACATATTTACAGAAAGAAGCACCCTAAATGGCTTTAGCGGCCAATGCGGCTCAGGATCCGAAACACACCTAGGAATCATTAACCTTTCTCAACCAGCCCCTAAAAAAGAGTGGTCAACCATCATTGCCAGCTGCTCCCAATCAATAGCACCCAAAGGGTCAGACGTCAACCAACTAATAGATGCCATTAGCCATTCCAAAAAAAGCATTCAAATACATTGGGATTTTTTTAATAAAGAAGAAGACAAAATAGGAACAATTGAAATAAAAGACGAAAAAATAACTTTTACAGTCACCAACGCGCCCCTATAAGAGCGACCAACCCAAGGCAACTTAACGAAGGTTCACCATGGGGAAAAATACCATTTTTATAATTTATTCCCTTTTCTCAGCCGCAGCACTCGCAGCCCCTCAAATAATCAAAACAAACCACATAAAAAACATTGAACCATCCAAGTCAAACAATAAAACCTCAACAACATTATCATTCACAACAAACAAATCCAAAAAATTCAAATCCATAATTGCTTTTAACTCAAAAAAGCCTGCAAATTTTGCCAACCACTATATCTTAATAACATGGGGATGCGGAACTGATTTCCATGAGTTTGCTATCGTCAACAAAGATGATGGAAAAGTCTTCACCGATAGAAAAATTGACTTCGTAGTGGGCGTCATGGGGAACGACGAGCCAAGAATTGAATTTAAAACCAACAGCCATATGATTACAATTAACGGAAAGATAAATGACAAGACAGAAGGCAAGTTTTTTTACAACTGGAACGGCACCAATCTAACCTTGACAAAAACAAAAAAACTAGAAAAGAAATTCATTGAACAGACCCGGAACAAGTAGACACCTTTAAGCTTTAAACTCGAAGGAATATGAATTTGCCATAAGCAGAAAGCGTTACCCGGAACAATTCAAGATCAAGGCGGTTAAGCAGGTAACCGAACCGGGCTATCCAGTCGTTGAGGCAGCGAGCCGAATCGGGGTGCCAGCGCGCAGCCTGTATGCGTGGCTCAAGCAATACAGCCTGCCGGCAGAAGCCCGGCAGGAGCAGCAAAGCCATTCCGCCGAGATTCGGCGCTTGAAGGCCGAGTTGAAGCGCGTCACCGAGGAGCGCGACATCCTAAAAAAGGCCGCCGCGTACTTTGCCAAGGAGTCCCGGTAAGGTACGCCGTCATCAAGCGCGAGAAGAAGCGACATTCCCTGTGGCGGTTGTGTCAGATGATGCCCGTGCGTCCGAGCGGTTACTACGCCTGGCGAGCCGAGCCATTTTCCCCCCGGGACAAGAGCGACCAACGGCTCTTGGGGCTGATCAAACAGTTGTGGCTGGAGCAGCGTATATGGCTATTGCAAGATCATCGCGGACCTGCGGGATTTGGGCGAGCACTGCGGCAAGCATCGTGTCTATAGGCTGATGCAGGTTGGCGGACTACGCTCGCAGATGGGCTATCGTCGGCGCAAGAGGGACTACGGCAAGCCGGCAGTCGTCGCCCCAAATCGTCTGGAACAACAGTTCGATGTGCAAGCCCCTAATCGGGGCTGGGTTACCGACATCACCTATATCCAGACACACGAGGGTTGGCTTTATCTTGCCGTGGTACTCGATCTGTTCTCCCAGCAGGTCGTTGGCTGGTCGATGCAGTCCCGCATGGAAACAAACGTGGTGCTCAATGCGTTAGTGATGGCCGTCTGGCGCCGGCAGCCCAAAGCGACGGTGACCATCCATTCTGATCAAGGCAGCCAATTCAGCAGCCATGTATGGCTGTCGTTCCTGAAAGCCCATAACCTGGTGTCTATCAAAACCGGGGCGATTCACCCAAAAATTTAATAGGCCGCTTGATCAACCAAAATGAACCTATTGGATTGCCAGGTTAATACTTACAAGCATTAAACCATTACTATTAGATTAGCAGACCCAGAAGCGCCGCCTTTACTGTTGCAGCAGTTTTATTCACGCAATTAAGTTTTTCCATCGACCTTGCAATGTGAAAGTTAACTGTTCGCTCAGTTATGTTGATGATATCCGCAATTTCTCCTGATGTTTTCCCCTCTGCGGTCCAGCGCAATACATCCTTTTCGCGCATCGAGAGTGAAATAGCAGTCTCCGGCAGCAGGCGCGCCGATATTAGGTCGCACATGCATTGATGCGCGACTTGGGTGAGCCATACCATCTGGCACCCATTTTCCTTTAACTCTTTTTCGGACAACTGCTCGGTATGTCGGGCCAGGGTTAGCATACCGCGGATGCCCTGCATGTCAACACAGGATTGGGCCCATCCATATTGAAGGCCGTGTGCCCGGGCATCTTCCCAGAATTCCTGTGTTTTGCTAAATACATCCTCCGTCCACACTAGAGGCAACAATGATTTGCTTGCATGCTGAACTGTGGGATCGATAGCAAGATAACCCTCAGAAACATAGCGCTGCTGCCATTCCTCCGGATAGGTATTCAACATCACCGTCTTCGGTTCCGTGAAACGCAAAGGAAGCCGTAACCCATATGCGCAATGTGTGAACCCTATTCGCTGCGCCTCAGCCTTGATCACTTCAAATAGCTGCTGCTCTGTTGATGCCATTTGCATTTTTGCGAGCATTTCATCTTGCCATAACCTCATCGCTACTCTCCTAGCCATCTAAGCATACAGCCACTCTACTCTGTCAGTATTGACACTATTCAGGAGAAAAGCACTCGTGTAGCTTAAATCACATAAATACATGCATGAGAACCAAAGCAATGAACAACCTTTACCGCACAATCAATCACAGCACTCATCAAACTGCTGGCCTAACTGTTTCTTTGGATGGGTACATTCGCATGTCCTCATCGAGTTTTATGGAATTGCCACTGCGGCACTTCCTCTCAGGGCTCGACGACGACACAGCGTCACTTGCGGCAGAAGATGGCACTCAAGCCTTGATCAGCGGCTATACAGAGTGGCTCTCGGGTTCTACACCAGCAGTTACCATCGGGTGGGATTGGCACCTCGATCTGACATGTGGCCGGCCTTGCTACGTACGTGTTGGGCGCCCCCGCTCCAACGTCATGCTCATTGATGCAGAAAACGGTCGTGATTTAGGTGACGAAGCAACATCAGACTTGGCGATCGCCAAGATTGACCAATTTGGCTGGGAAGATGATGTACGAGAGCACATATCAATGCGATACGCATAATCAGGCAAGAAAAAACGCTCTCTCCTCCGCACGAACCAAGCCATTTTTCCCACTTAAAGCAGCTCTAATCAAGCATAAGGCCAACGGCCTATAGCCAATCTCTCATCGGGAAAACTGTCAGCGTTGACAGTTACCCGTACTGTTCAAACCTATTTAAATCAATACCTATCACGCATCATTGCGAGGGTCGGTATGATTATCGTTTCTGGAAATCGGGGTGAACTGAAACAGGATTTGTATGCCGATCTAGGCACTTACCGGCGCGAAGTATTCGTTGAACTGCTTGGTTGGGATCTTGAGACCCCGAACGGTCATGAACAGGATCAGTTTGATCGCCATGATACGGTATATGTTGTCGCCCGCAACAATGAAGGCAGCATCAACGGCTGCGCCAGGCTTTTACCCTCCACAAAGCCCTACCTGCTAAGCGGAGTCTTCCCGCAGCTACTCAATGGCCTCGCACCTCCCGAATCCCCTGATGTGTGGGAACTCTCCAGGTTCGCGGCTGTAGATGTGTCTGACGCATCGGGCTCTCCAAGAGGGCAGTTGTCTTCGCCAATCGCCACTGCGCTACTGAAGAAGGCAATCGCCACTGCAGCTCACTTGGGTGCAAAACGACTGATTACCGTATCCCCTCTTGGCGTCGAACGATTACTCCGCCATGCAGGATTCCGTGCTCATCGAGCAGGCCCTCCGATGGTTATTAACGGGCACCCTCTGTTTGCCTGCTGGATTGAAATCACGGACGAACCTGAACTTACCTTATATTGAAAACAGAACCTTGGCGCACAATGCGCCGCTTAAAATAGCCAGCATCTAAAATACAAGGCGAATCTACCCAAGCACCGAACTTCTTTTATTGACACAAACAAAACCAAAGAAAAACATTCACCAATCATCTCCAACAATAACAACGCCCCCGTGACCTTCCCTCTCACCAAAAAAACATCTGGTCCCAAAACATTAGACCGGGGGGAGCACCGTCGCGCTGCAATACAATCTCTAAAAACTGAAAAATCCCTACTGCGCTCATCCCCAAGAGCGATAAATTACAAATATTTTATGAAAACGGCAAAAACCCGTTTTTTGCAAAACCCTCATCCTCCGGACTTACATATTGGAGTTCGCGACTGGCTCACGCAGCAAGACGCCTTAGGTCACCATGTCTATTGCCTGATCGATGGAGCGCTGGTGGGCGAGCGCAGTCTCCGCAAGCTTACCCGGGCCGGAATCACTTGGTTATCGCCCGTGGCCAATAACCATCCCGAAGCACATGAGGGACTGGGGCTGCTTCTCTTCGATCTGCAAGGCCCTGCCAGGCAAATCGCGCTGCCCCTGATCCTGGAAATCACCAACGGCGTACCTACGCTGCAATTCATCTCGCTCCATTCCGAACAACGAGACCATCTCCCTCGATTGCTGGCCTGGTTATCGGAAATCCATATGGGAAAAGGCCAGGCTTTTTATGGCCGGCTAGCGGATAACCGAATTCTTTCACCCATGCTGTCGATCCTGAGTCCACTGCAAAACCAAGTGCTTGGCGAGACGATAGCCCTTTGGGCCTGGCTAGACCGTACGGGCCGCTTGGAAGAACGGACATTCCCCCATGTCGACCGCGTCCCCGACATCCTGCTCGATAACGGCGAACTCCTGCCATTCGTCCTCAGTGACTGGCAACACGCGGACCTGATGCGATTGACCGCCATCGACATGCACTATGCAAAGCTGCTGGAAAAGGTGCCCGAAATCCTGCCGGCGACGCACGGCGCCGCGCTTCATGAGCGGCTCGACCGCATCAACCGGCGCGCCCTCGCCCGGGGGATACAGGACGAGATGGAACAACTGCTCTTCCTCACCGTGGCCCTGACCTGCAGCGACGACTTCGACGACGCCCCCTTCCTGACACAGGATTGGGAAAAGGTTGCCAAAGGGGCTGCGTTCTCATCCCTGGTACGGGACTGGGACGACGAAATCTGGCTGCGTCTGACGCCCATGGCCGTCAAGGTTGCCCACTAGGCCCTCCAGCCTCTCCAGCCCCAAAGCGACTCCCTGCCTCCTCCTCCCAGGCACCAGACCTTCACAGCCCCGAAATGCACGGGGTGCCACTGCTTCAAGCCTCCTTCGCTCCCGACACTTACATCTAAGATTTGATATCAGACCATACGGCCACGTATGGCAAAGCGTATAATGTCGTCCCGTCACTGAGACTATGCATACGCAAGAGGAGACGGTATGGACGTGCAGGCCTTGTATCAGCAGAAGCGCATGAACCCGACGGACGCCATCGAGTGCGTCCGCAATGGCGACACCATCGTGGTTCCCACCGGGGTCGGCGAACCGCCGGCGCTGCTCACCGCTTTGTCGGACGCCCGGCGCAACTACCGGGACGTGACCGTCTCCCAGATCCTGGCCCTGCGCAAGTACGGCTACCTGGACCCGGAAACCCGAGACAACGTGCGCCACACCGCCTACTTCTTCGGCGGCGCTACCCGCCCCGGCGGCCAGGCCGGTTGGATCGACTTCATCCCCCACTACTTCTCCGAACTGCCCCAGCTGATCGAGCGCGACCTGTCGCCGGCCGACGTAGTGTTTTCCATGGCCTCGCCCATGGACGAGCACGGCTACATCTCACTGTCGCTTGGCACCGACTACACTATGGCGGCGGTCAAGAAGGCCCGGGCCATCGTGCTGGAAGTAAACCCCAACGTGCCCTTCGCCTACGGCGACTGTTACGTGCACATCTCCCAGGTCACCGCCCTGGTGGAAAGCAACGACCCGGTGCTGGAAGTGGGCCTACCCACCATCGGCCCGGTGCAGGCGGCCATCGGCAAATATGTGGCCGACCTGATCGAGGACGGCTCGACCCTGCAGATCGGCTACGGCGGCATCCCCGACGCGGTGGTGATGCAGCTCAAGGAAAAGCACGACCTGGGCATCCACACCGAAATGATCGGCGACGGCATCCTGACCCTGATCGAAGCCGGCGCCGTCACTAATAAAAAGAAGACCTTCATGCCCGGCAAGTCGGTGGCCACCTTCGCCCTGGGCTCGAACAAGCTGTACAAGTTCATGCACCGCAACCCGGCCCTGGAAATGCACCCGGTGGAATTCACCAACGACCCGTTCATCGCCGCCAAGAACGACAAGCTGATCGCCATCAACGCCACCATGCAGGTCGATTTGCTCGGCCAGTGCGGCTCCGAGAGCCTGGGCTTCTCGCCCTATTCGGGCACCGGCGGCCAGGCCGACTTCGTGCGCGCCGCCAACCGCTCCAAGGACGGCAAGGCCTTCATCGTGCTGCCCTCCACCGCCAAGGACGACACCATCACGCGCATCGTCCCGACCCTGACTCCGGGCACCCACCTGACCACCAGCAAGAACGACATCAACTACGTGGTCACCGAGCACGGCGTCGCCCAACTGCGCGGCAAGACCGCCAAGCAGCGCGCCGAGGCCCTGATCGGCATCGCCCACCCTGACTTCCGAGGCGAGCTGCGCGAAGCGGCGAAGAAGATGAACCTGCTGTAAGCCGCCCATCGGAACACTGCGCCAGTCGGGCATCTTCACGGCACCATTGCGGAGATCGAAGACTGGCGCGGCGTTCCACGGCATCGACCTGGAACCCCGCGCCAGTCGAGGCTTTCCGGTCAATGCAAAAAAACAGTGCCGCCCCCTTGCCGCCCCGTTCGCCGGAAGCGCCAAGGGGGCGGCGTTTTTGTGGTACAACCTCGGCCTTTCGCGCTATGGTCCAGAGTCCGGCACACCGCACTGCGTTCCCGCATTGGCACCGGGTCCGGGTAGGCTCCGACTCGCTGGATTCTCCAAACCCGGATTCCGTAGCCCCTGTCGGCAGGATTTACCCGCCGCCCTGCCCTACACCACCTTCCTCACTGCCCGCCATGCTGTCCGCCCCGCCGCCGCCCGTCGCCTACACCCCGCCGCCCGATACCGGCCTGGACCTGGTCTATGCCGACGGCGCGCTGCTGGTGGTCAACAAACCCGCGGGCCTGCTGTCGGTGCCCGGCCGGGGCGAGGACAAGCTCGACAGCCTGGTGGAACGGGCCAAGAAGGATTTTCCCGACGCCCTCATCGTGCATCGCCTGGACATGGACACCTCGGGCCTGCTGGTGCTCGCCCGGGGCGCCGAGATGCACCGCCAGTTGAGCATCCTGTTCCAGTCGCGCAAGGTGCATAAGCGCTACGAGGCTGTGGCCGCCGGGCACATCGTCCCCGCCGCCGGCAAGATCGACCAGCCCCTGGTGCTCGACTGGCCCAATCGCCCCCGCCACATCGTGGACCACGCCACCGGCAAACCGTCCCTGACCCGTTACCGGGTGCTCGGTTACAACGCCGGGCACGACACCAGCCGGGTCGAGCTGGAGCCGATCACCGGCCGCACCCACCAGCTGCGGGTGCACCTCCAATACCTGGGCCACCCCATCCTCGGTGACACCCTCTACGCCCCGCCCGAGCGCCGCGACCAGGCTCCCCGCCTGCTGCTCCACGCCCGGGAACTGGCCTTTCGCCACCCGATCACTTTCGAAGAAATGCACTTCGAGACGAAGGCGCCGTTCTGAAAGCATGGCCGCCCAGACAGCCCCGGCCAATGCCCGACAACCGTGACTTCCCGCATGCCTCGGCAGGCGACTTACCGGCCTCTACAGACCGGAAAAACCGGTGTAGTCGGCATTGGCAGCACGACGGTCGCCACCACGCAATTTGCCATCGCCGCCAATGCGTTGTATTGTGCAGCGCAGCGATCCTGAGAAGTGCCGTTGTTTTGTCGATTTAGCGCCCGCGATCCTACGGTGCGCCAGTCCCCCATCCGTACCTCGCCGTCTTGGTTTCGCCCGTCAGCCGGGCGAGCTCCGTCACCCGACGGAGCATCAGGACACGGCAAGCGGTACCGCCAAACGATCCAGCCAAGCAGTAGGTTTTGACCTCGTCACCCTTGGCGGTGTCGAGGACCGGTTCTGTGACGTTTTCCATGGGACGCACTCCAACGCTTTAAGCGTTGGGGCCAAGACCGCCGCACCTGCTTCGCAAGCCCGATTGCCCCGCCGCAGAAGGCCCGCCGCTCCCGGCAGGCCCACTGCCCTTAACCTGGCTCCCCAGCCAGGTCGTTTATGCCAAGGAAACTTGGCTCCCTCTGAGTGGAGGCCACAATGGCCAAGGAAGAATTGCTCGAAATGCAAGGCGTTGTCACGGACGTCATGCCCGATTCCCGTTTCCAGGTGAAGCTGGACAACGGCCACACCCTCATCGCCTATACCGGCGGAAAAATGCGCAAGCACCACATCCGCATCCTGCTCGGTGACAAGGTTTCCCTGGAACTGTCCCCTTACGACCTGAGCAAGGGACGGATCACTTTCCGGCATATCGAAGGCCGGGCACCGGCGTCTCCAAGCCCCAGGCGTCGTTAAGACGCCATCTGGACCAAAGCATTGAATGAATATTGAAAATTTAAGAAACGTAGCAACCAAACTGTGTAGCGATGCCGGCATCGCCGTACTCCCGTACGGTAATGCCTGGTGGCTGTTGGGAAACGGCGTCAATCTCGTCGTCGGGGAATTGGCGGGCATATCGCCCGCGTCGCTGGACCGTTTCTCGCCAGTCGCCCGGTAATTTCCGCCCCCACAGCCGCACACATGGCGGCACCTTCCAGTGGGGCGGCAAGCCCGTTACGGCACCCTTCCCGGCCACGCAGCCGGCGATTCTTCCTGTCCCCAGGCCATCACTTGGCCACGGCCAGGCAGGTGACGCCCGCGAGCAGCAGCATCGTCCCCGCGATCCGCGAGGCGCTCAAGCGTTCGCGCAACACACGGGCGCCGAACAGCACACCCAGCAGCATGGACAGTTCCCGCGTCGGCGCCACGTAGGACACCGGTGCCGATTGCATCGCATACAGCACGAGCAGGTAAGCCGTCGGCGACAGGATGCCGACGGCGACGATGAGTCTGCCGTTACTCCGCCACTGTTCGCGCAGCGCCGACGTCCTTCGCAGGGCGGCCGGGGCCAGGAACAGGGTGCGCAGGAGCAATCCGAACGCGTAGTAGGCAATCGGTGCGATCGCCAGGGTGCGCACCGCCCAACCATCCACCACGGTGTAGGCGGCGATCGACACCCCGGTCATGGCCCCCCACAGAATGCCGGCCCGGGCCTTGCTCGCGTGGGCGCGTACCCCGGCCAGCACATCGGCCACGAACGCGATGCCCAGCAGAATCAGGACGATCCCCAGCCCGCCCAGTAGGGTCGGGCGCTCGCCGAGCAGCACGATGGCCCCCAGCACCGCGAAGAGGGGCCCCGTGCCCCGGGCGACGGGATAGACGACCGAAAAATCGCTGGCCCGATAGCCTTGCTGGAGCGTCAGCGAATAGACCAGATGGGCCGCCGCGCTTACGGCGATGGCCAGCCACGCGCTGACGCCGAGCGGGGCGGTGCCGTTCACGAATTCGATCACGACCAGCGGCGATGCGGCCGCCAGGCTCACGACCCCGTACAGCCAGACGAAGGGCGCGCCGCCGGCCGCCTTCTTGGCGAGAAGATTCCAGGTGGCGTGCAAGAGCGCGCCGGTGACGATCAGGGCAAGTGCGGTGCCGTTCATGGGGTGCGACGCCTGGCGGCGGCGAGAGGCAAAGCCGCCATGCTATACGCAATCCCCGCCAGCCATGCCGACCCGGGTTAGCTCCGGGCTAGCGCCGCCCCACCATCGCTGCCTCCAGCATGTCGAGGAACACCCGGGTGCGGGTTGGCATCAGGCGACGGCCGGGGAATACGGCCCAAGCAGTGGTGGGGGGCAGGTACCAGTCGGGCAGCACCCGCTCCAGTTCGCCTCCGTCCACGTAGGGCTCTGCCGCGTAGCTGCTCACGGCAACGATGCCCCGGCCATCCCGGGCCAGGCGCAGCAGCGTTTCCGGAGAGTTGGCGGTGACCCGGGCATTCGGCACCTTTTCCCATGCCTCCTTGCCCCGGCTGAGCTGCCACACCGCCGCGCCGCCGCCCCGGCCGAAGAAGCACAGGGCGTCGTGCCGCAGCAGGTCTTCCGGCGTGGCCGGGGTACCCCGGGCAGCCAGGTAGCCGGGAGCGGCGTAGAGGCCGGCGGAGAACACGCCGACCCGCCGCGCCGCCAGGGTGGCGTCGTCGCTCAGAGTGCCCATGCGGATGGCCAGGTCGAAATTCTCGGCGATCAGGTCCACCCGGCGCGGCGACAAATCCACCTCCAGGGTCACCGCCGGATAGCGGGCGACGAACTCGGCCAACACGGTGCCGAGCATGGTGTTGGCGATGTCGTTGGGCATGGACACGCGCAGGCAGCCGCTCGGCTCGGCCATGCGGTGCTGCACCAGGGAGGTGACCGATTCCACCTCGGCGGCCACCTGGCGGGCATGGTCGAGCAGCGACAGGCCGAACTCGGTGAGCACCAGCTTGCGCGTGGTGCGTAGCAGCAGCCGTTCCCCCAGTTCCGCCTCCAGGGTGGCGACGCGCCGCGATACGGTGGATTTGGGCAGCCCCACCCGCTCGGCAGCGCGGCTGAAGCTGCCGGCCTCGGCCACCCGGGCGAACAGCACCAGATCGTTGGGATCGACGTTCATGGCGTTTCTCCTTGGCCGGGCCCGGGGTACCCCAGGCCCGGCACTATTGTCTCAATATTGGAACAATGTTATCCGCTTTTCGGTCTTCTGCCGCGAATTCAGAACAACTACAGTACGTCCATCGACAGCGGGCAACCCCAACGGCCCGGGCAGGCAACAGCGAGATGCAACACGATGCCGCACCGAACCGCCCCCGCCGTCCGTACCCCGACCCCACGGGAAACCCGACGTAGCCGGTTCAACTTTTGGAGAATCACCATGAACATCCTGCAAATCAACGCCAGCGCCCGCTCCTCCGGTGCCAACTCGACCAAGGTCGCCGACGACATCGTCGCCGCCCTCAAGGCCCGCAACCCGTCCGCCACCGTGACCCTGCGCGACCTGGCCAAGAACCCCCATCCGGTGCTCGACGAGCCCGCCCTGCAGGCCCTGTTCACCCCGGCCGAGCAGCGCACGCCCGAACAGGCCGCCCGGGTCGCCCTCGACGACGCCCTGATCGCCGAAATCCAGGCCGCCGACGCGGTGGTGCTGGGCGTGCCGATGTACAACTTCGGCGTGCCGGTGCAGCTCAAGAACTGGATCGACGCCATCGCCCGCGCCAAGGTCACCTTCCAGTACACCGCCAACGGTCCGGAAGGCCTGCTCAAGGGCAAGAAGGTGTACGTGGCCCTGGCCCGTGGCGGCATCTACCGCGACACCCCGGCCGACTCCCAAGTGCCCTTCCTCAAGACCGCCCTGGGCTTCCTCGGCTTGACCGACATCCAGTTCGTCTACGCCGAAGGCCTGGCCATGGGTGCCGAATCCGCCGAGCGGGCCTTTGCCGCCGCCCGCGAGGAAATCGCCGCTCTGGCCTGAGCCAGGTCCGGACATCCAGCAGCAACGCAGTACCCGCCCCCGCCTCATCCTAAGGAGATCGCCATGATTCATACCTCCACCGCCATCGCCGCCAACGCACGTGAAAGCACCCAGGAACGGGTCGCCCAGCCCCGCCCGGTGGAGCGCCTGGTGGCCGGCATGGCCACCTCGGACGGGGCGGGGGTGCGCCTGACCCGGGTGCTTACCCAGCACCTGCAACGCCGCCTCGACCCCTTCCTGATGCTCGACGCCTTCAAGAGCGACGATCCGGACGACTACCTGGCGGGCTTTCCCGACCACCCCCACCGGGGCTTCGAGACCGTCACCTACATGCTCGCCGGACGCATGCGTCACCGCGACAGCGCCGGCCACGAGGGCCTGCTGGAAAACGGCGGGGTGCAGTGGATGACTGCCGGCAGCGGCCTCATCCACTCCGAACTGCCCGAGCAGGAGGACGGCCTGATGGAAGGCTTCCAGCTGTGGATCAACCTGGCCGCCAAGGACAAGATGACCACGCCCGGCTACCGGGACATCCCCAGCGAGAAGATTCCCGAGCTGACCACCGACGCCGGCGCCACGGTGCGCGTCATCGCCGGCCAGAGCCACGGCGTGGCCGGTGCGGTATCCCGCCCGCTGACCGAGCCCCTCTACCTGGACGTGCACCTGCCCGAAGGCGCTACCTTCGCCCAGGCGATCCCGGAAGGGCACAATGCCTTCCTGTACGTGTACCGGGGTGCCATCACCCTGGGCTGCGAGGTGACCACGCCGGTGGAAGTGCCGACCCAGCGCATGGCCGTCCTGGCCAACGCCACGGGGGCCGATGGAGTGGTGTTCGCCGCCTCCGGTGGCCCGGCCCGGGTGCTGGTGCTGGCCGGCGCGCCGCTCAACGAACCGATCGCCCAGTACGGCCCCTTCGTCATGAACAGCCAGAACGAGCTGCACCAGGCCATGCAGGACTACCGGGACGGCAAGTTCGACGGCGGCTACCAGAACGCCAGCTGACTGCGCAGCGGCCAACCAGGCAGCAAGGCAGCACCGCACCACCACGCAACGCAGCGCCCACCGGGAGCGGCCCCCGCCGCTCCCCCCTTTCCCGTGGCAAGGAGCCGGATCATGTCCTCGAACCCCGTCCGCCGCATCGCCCGCCTGCTGCCGGCCAAAGAAGCCCCCCTGGCCGGCATCACCGTCTACCGCGCCCTGCCCCGCCGCGAACTGCGCCGGATAGGGCCCTTCGTTTTCCTCGACCATTTCGGCCCCTTCGGCCACGCCGCCGGCGAGCCCGACGACGGCACGCCGCCGCCGGACACGGTGGGCGCCCATCCCCACGCCGGGCTACAGACCGTCACCTACCTCTTCTCCGGCGCCATCGACCACCGGGATTCCCTGGGCACCGTGCAGCGCATCCATCCGGGCTCGGCCAACTGGATGACCGCCGGCGCCGGCATCGTCCATGGCGAATTTCCCGCGGCAGCTCTGGGCCCGCGCCATGGCATCCAGGCCTGGGTCGCCCTGCCCCCGGACCAACGCGGCATCGCCCCGGCCTTCGAGCACGTGGACGCCGAACGGCTGCCTCACTGGACCAAGGACAGCGCCACCCTGCGCCTGCTCGCCGGCAGCCTGGACGGCAAGACCGCCCCGGTGCGCACCTATTCCCCCCTCACCTACGCCGACATCGCCCTCGCTGGCACGGCAGGCGCCGTGGGTACTGTGAAACTGGCCGTGGCCCCGGACCACCAGCTGGCAATCTACGTGGCCGAAGGCACGGTGCGCCTGGGCGGCGCCCCGGTGGCGGCACGGGAACTGGCCCACCTGGAGGACGGCGCCGCCACCCTGGAACTCGCCAGCGACGGCCCGGCCCGGCTGATGCTGCTGGGCGGCGCCCCCATGCCCGAACCTACGGTGATCTGGTGGAACTTCGTCACCGACTCGGTGGCCAGCGGCAAGGCCCTGCAAGCCCGCTGGGAGGCCGGAGGTTTCCCCGCCCTGCCGGACGTTGCGGCCTGAACGTCCCTCTTCTCCCCCGGAAATACCTGCTTGATTTGCTCCAGATGAAAGGGAAACTATTCAGGCACCACGACAAACGCTTTCAGCGCAGAGAAAACCGGCAATTCGCCTGCCGTATTACGGCAACGCCTTTACGATAGGGCGCAGCACGGCATCCATTTTGACTAAGCGCTGCGTAAGCCAGTCAACGTACTCACCCCAGCGATGCTCCTCCTCTATAGAAGCATTGGGATACCAGAGGGCAATCCGTACTGCTTTCGCATCGGGTAATTCCTGCCAGTCCAACTCAAAACCCAGCTTGGTTTCGATGTCCTGCTTTTGGGAAAACAGGTTGGCGAAATGCTGCTTCGCTTGTGCCCCTGAAATCCAGAGTTCGATCCCCAAGCGCTGGTCGCGTGTATTTGCTGTCAGATTCAGTGCAAATCCAGCACGCCCGATGGAATTGTTCAACCAATGCTGTGGTCTGGGCTTCTGCGGGCGAATCTGAGGGGCTTTCGTCGCCAAATGATCGATCAGCGCTATCCAGAATTTCTGCTGCAACTGCTTGGTAGGTGTCGTTACAGCCGCTGCACGGGCCTGCTCCCGACCGGCCTTCGCCCATTCGTTGGGTTTCACCACTACTTCGAATTTAGGTGCTAACGGTGAATCGCCAATCTTCCACAACTCGACCTCGACGGCGAAGAAATTCAGGTCGCCAGTAGTGTTCTCATTGAGAAATTGCAACGCAGCCGCATGTTCGGGTCGGAAAGATTCGGCGGCCCAGATGACCTTCTTGGCCCCCACACCGGCAGCGTAAGCGATGATCTGGCCTAGGTGCGTGTGGTTGGTTTTTTCGAGCTGGTTTTCGATGATGACTTGCTCGTCGCCATCGGTGCAAAGGATATCCAGCTTGAAATCACCGACCCAGTGTTCGGTGGCCACTAGCACCAACTCGCTGATACCCAGCGCATCTGCCAAGGCGTTCAAGTTGTCGGTTTCTGCCAGCCAGGGTGTGAAATCGCTGGCTTCATGCTTCCAAGCTTCGCGCAGTGGAACACGTTCCAACTTGCTCAAGATTCTTTTGACTGTCATGCGATGGCCTCTTCTATTCTGGATTCTGCATCCTTGACAGTATGCAGTCCCCTTTCCATTCACCTCAACCCGCGACAGGAGTCCCCCATGCCCGCCACCCCGCTCGACGATAACGCCCTGGCCCAGCTGTTCACCGAGGCCCGCACCTTCAACCGCTTCTCCGACCGCCCGGTCGGCGACGAGACCCTGCACCGCCTCTACGACCTGCTCAAATGGGGCCCCACCTCCATGAATACCCAGCCGGCCCGCTACGTGTTCGTGCGCTCGGCCGAGGCCAAGGCGAAACTGATCCCCGCCCTCTCCCCGGGTAACCAGGAAAAGACCCAGGCAGCCCCCCTGACCGCGATCGTCGCCTGGGATCCCCGCTTCTTCGACGAGCTGCCCACCCAGTTCCGCGCCTACGATGCCAAGCCCATGTTCGAAGGCAACGCCGACCTGGCCCAGGCCACCGCCTTCCGCAACGGCACCCTGCAAGGCGCCTACCTGATCCTGGCGGCCCGGGCCTTGGGCCTGGACTGTGGCCCCATGTCCGGCTTCGACGCCGACAAGGTGAACGCCGCCTTTTTCCCCGACGGCAAGTGGAAGGCCAATTTCCTCATCAACATCGGCTACGGCGACCCTGCCGGCAACTACCCGCGCGGCCCGCGGCTGGCCTTTAACGACGTGGCAAAAATCGTGTAAATCGCGGCTGGAAAATATTTTTCGCCAAGAACCTTTATTTCTGACAATTTACTGACAACAACAGGCCTTTTACGCCACCAGCGCAAAGGCCTGTTTTACATTCGGCATAATCCGTATGACCAACGCCTAATAGGATTCTGACAAAGGTTATATAACGTTCTACAAATCAATACTTTAGTCGTATTGAAAGGCCATTTACGGCGGTATATAAACGCCCCCTTTGATCATAATTCCAAGGGGGAAAGTCAATGCCGCGCACCGGTCTAACAGGCTGTTTCTCGCCAAATCGCCTTCGTATCGCCTTTTCGCTCGCTTTTTTCAGCACTTCCTGCCTGGCCGACAGTTTCGGCCAAGTCTCCCCGCCCCCCGGTTACCGTATTCCCGACGTAGCGGCCATGTCGGCAGACGGATCGATCTTTGTCGGCATGGTCAGCCAGGGCCCGTTTACCGCGAGTGCGGTGCGTTGGAGCAACTATGGCGGTAGCAACGACCTGTTGCCCGGGCCGGGGGGAGCGGCGCAAAGCTACGCTTCCGGCATCTCGGCCGACGGCAGCGTCATCGTCGGCGGCATCGACATCGACGACACGTCTCAAGCGGTCGTCTGGACGAATAACCGTCCGCTCCGCGTGCTCGACAACCTGCCTGGTACCGCCGGCAGCGTGGCACTGGGCGTTTCGGCGGGCGGGCAATTCGTGGTGGGCAGCAGTTCCACCGTCGATACGCGCAGCGACCGTGCGGTGCTGTGGCGGCTGGCCGACAACACCCAGGTGGACCTGAGCCAGACGGCCCTGCTGCGTTCGCCCGAGGTCACGGATAGCCGAGCCATCGCCGTATCCCGCGACGGCGACATCGTCGCCGGCAACTATTCCACCGCCGACAATAACCTGTCCTTCATCTGGCGCAGCGGCACCAACACCAGCCAGCAACTGGCGCTGCTGGCCGCCGGGGGCTACACCAACAGCGACGTGGTTGGCATATCCGCCAACGGCGCCCGCATAGCCGGCACGCTAACGACGGACGACTACCGGATGCAGGCGGTCTACTGGACGAGCGCCGACGGCGCCGTCCATGGCATCGGCACCCTGGGACTGAACGGGGACCGTACCTTCAGCCACGCCAGCGCGATCTCCGCCAACGGACAGGTCATCGTCGGCGACAGCGACTTCCGGGCGTTCCGCTGGAGCCAGACGGACGGGATGCAATCGGTCGCCCAGTGGCTCGCCGCTGCCAAGGTAGCGATCGGCGACCGCCTGGTGCTGCAACGGGCCACCGCCACCAACAAGGACGGTTCGGTCATCGTCGGCTGGGGCATGGACGAGCGCGAACGGCCCATCACCTGGATCGCCCGGGTCAGCCCCATCGGCAGCGGTTTCCTGCCCAACCGCGACGCCTACATGGCCACCCTGCAAGAAGCCGCCGGCAAGACGCCCCAGCCCGTCAGCAGCGCCGCCAACCTGGCCTTGGGCGGCGCCCACCACCGCTCCCTGCTCGATTCCGGCCTCGCCGTCACCCAGAACGGCGCCTGCGCCTGGGCCACCGCCGACGCCTCCCACCACAATGCCACCGACAGCTCGGTGAACCTGGTGGAAGCCGGCGCCTGCAAGGACATCGGCGCCACCCGCATCGGCGTCGGCGTCGGCCAGGCCTGGTCGCGCCAAGGCTGGGGCCTGGGCGGCGGCGCCCGCTACAACGGCCAGTACGTGCTGGCGGAAGTGGCCTCCGACCTGGGCCGGGGCATCGAGGTCAGCCTGCTCGGTTACTACGGCCGCTTTGCCGCCAACCTGCGACGCAACTACCTGAACGGGATCGCCATCGACACTTCCCGCGGCACGCCGGACGCCACCTCCAGCTCCCTGCGTCTGCGCACCGACTGGAAGGACGCCTTCGCCCTGGCCGCCACCCGCTTCTCGCCCTACGCCGCCTACACCTGGATGGACACCCGCATGGACGGCTACACCGAAACCGGTGGCGGCTTCCCCGCTCGCTTCGCCGCCGCCACCCAACGCAGCCAGGACATCCGCCTGGGCCTGGCAGCCAAGACGCCCCTGGCGGCCAGCACCGACCTGCGCATCGCCGCCGAAGCCGCCCACCGCATCGACGAAACCCTGAGCGGCACGTCGAGCGAGGTGATCGGCCTGGACAGCTTCACCATCCCCGGGCAGAAGGCCAATAAGAACTGGACCCGTCTGCTGGTGGACCTGGACCACCGCATCGGCAAGTCTTCCCTCATCAACCTCAGCGCCTCCGCCGCAACCTCCGGTGGCGACGCCTCCTGGGGTGCTTCCCTGGGCTACCGGATGACCTTCTGATTACTGGCCGCTGCGGGCGTTTCCAAGCGGCCCGCCCGCAGCAATACGACTTTCGTAATATTGATACGACATACACCAGAGGATATAACCCCCTGCTTTCCATAAAAAAGACAGGGAGGTTACATGGCAGTTCTCGATATCCGGCGCAAACCGGCACAGCTTTTCACCCCCAAGCTCATGGCTGCACTGTTGGCCATGGCTGGCACCACAGGCGCAGCAGCGGATTTCACGCCGTTGCCGGTTCCTGCAAATCACGCTACCCCCTATCCGATCAACATGTCCGGAGACGGTTCGGTCATTGCCGGCAGCACCGAAAACACCGCCGCAGGCAATGCCGAAACGGCGGTGCTCTGGACCAACGGCGGCACGACAAGCCAACTCCTCGCCACCCCGGCGAACACAACCTCCAGCGCTGCCCAGGCCATTTCCCTCGACGGCTCGACACTGGTCGGCTGGGGCATCCAGAGCGGCAACAGGATCGCCCTGCTGTGGACATCGGCCGGGGTGAGCATCCTGCCCAGCCTGGCGGGTGCAACCACGGACAACAAGGCGGAGGGGATTTCAGCCACCGGCCAATATGCCGTCGGCTTCAACAGCGTCAGCAACCAGTACGAAGCCGTCCGTTGGGACATCGCAAACAACAGCGTGACCGCCCTGGGGCAACTCGCCGGCGGCATGGGCAGCATGGCCAAGGCCATCTCCGCCGACGGGGCCATCGTCGCGGGTACAGCCTTCGATTCCCTACATCACCAACGGGCATTCGTCTGGCGCGAAGCCACCCCGGTGATGACCGAATTGCCGATGCTGACCGGGGCTTATAACCAGAGTAGTGCTGAAGCTATTTCCAGCAACGGTTCGACCGTCGTCGGACTGGTCTACGGCAGCTCGACCCGGGCGGTGTACTGGACGGTCGACAGCACCACGGCAACGGTCCACGACCTGGGCACCCTGCCGGGAAAAACCGACAGCTGGGCCACCAACATCTCGGCCAACGGGCAAGTGATCATCGGCCACAGCAGCAACGGCGGCAACGACCAGACGGCGTTCCGCTGGACCCAGGCCAACGGTATGCAGTCCGTGGCCCAATGGCTGGGCGGTTTCGGTGTCTCGCTGCCAAGCGGCTGGCATCTGCTTGGGGCCTCGGCAATCAACCAGGACGGCAAGGTGATCGCCGGCGATGGGACCGACGCCAATGGCAATTTCATCGCTTGGCTTGCTCGTGAGGGGTCTGGCCTCCTGCCCGACGTCAAGGCATACAACGCCTCCGTGGTGGAAAGCGTCGGCAAGTCCGCCCACGGCGCCGCCAGCAGCACCAGCCTGACCCTGGGCGGCGCCCACCACCGCTCCCTGCGCGATTCCTCCGGCCTCGCCGTCACCCAGGACGGTGCCTGCGCCTGGGCCACCACCGACGTGGCCCATCACAACAAGACCGATACCACCATGAACCTGGTGGAGGCCGGCGCCTGCAAGGACATCGGCGCCACCCGCCTCGGCCTCGGCGTCGGTCAGGCCTGGTCCCGCCAGGGCTGGAGCCTGGGCGGCAACGCCCGCTACAACGGCCAGTACCTCATCGCCGAGGCGGCGTCCGACCTGGGCCGCGGCATCGAAGTCAGCCTGCTCGGCTACTACGGCCGCTTCGCCACCGACATGAAGCGCAATTACCAGAACGGCGCCGGCATCGATACTTCCAAGGGCACACCGGATGCCACCTCCACCGCCCTGCGCCTGCGTGCCGACTGGAAGGATGCCTTCGCGCTCTCGGCCACCCGCTTCTCGCCCTACGCCGCCTATACTTGGACTGATGCCCGGGTTGACGGTTACACCGAAACCGGCGGCGGCTTCCCGGCCCGCTTCAATGCCACCACCCAGCGCAGCCAGGACGTGCGCCTCGGCCTGGCCGCCAGGACGCCCCTGACCACCAGCACCGACCTGCGCGTCGCTGCCGAAGCCGCCCATCGCATCGACGAGTCGGGCAGCGGTGCCTCCGGCCAGGTCATCGGCCTGTGGAGCTTCAACCAGCCAGGGCAGAAGATCAGCCAGAACTGGACCCGCCTGCTGGTGGACCTGGACCACCGCATCGGCAAATCCTCCCTCATCAACCTCAGCGCCTCCGCCGCAACCTCCGGTGGCGACGCCTCCTGGGGCGCTTCCCTGGGCTACCGCATGGCGTTCTGATCCGGCGGCCCGACACAACGCCCCATCCCGGAGAAACTTCCGGGATGGGGCGTTTTTCGTTAAGGTCCGGGTTTTCCCGAAAATCGCTTCCATCGCCATGCCCTTCCCCGCCGCCGAACGCGCCGCCCTTCTGGCCTTGAAAGGGGTTGGCCCCACCGTGGTCGCCCGCTTCGAGCAGATGGGCTACCACTCCCTGGCCGCCCTGGCCACCGCCGACGTCGAGGAACTGCTGGCCCGGGGCGCCCAGCTCACCGGCTCGTCCTGCTGGCGCAACAGCCCCCAGGCCCGCGCCGCCATCGCGGCGGCCCTAGACCTGGCGCGCCGTTACTGATCGGCAGCGCACGCTCGCGGCCCCCGGCACCAGCCAGATCGGCCACGCCGCAGCCTGGCCAAGCGACAAGCTCAACCGGTAGCCAGGAACAGGCGTTGCCGCCGCTCCAGAAACAGTGCCGCCCCCAGGGCGACGACCAGCAGGGGCACCACCGCCAGGTTGAGGGTCACCCAGCCGAAACGGTCGTAGAGCCAACCCGCCGACAGGGTCGCCAGGGCCACCAGGCCGAACACGGCGCTCTCGTTGATGGCCTGAACCTTGAGCTGCTCCGCCGGCCGGTAGGCCTGGGTGAGCAGGGCGGTGCCGCCGATGAAGGCGAAGTTCCAGCCCACCCCCAGGAACACCAGGGCAGAGAGGAAGTTGAGGAAGTCGTTCCCCATCAGGACCAGGCCGACGTTGACCAGCAACAACAGGAAGCCTGCCTGCATGATGCGCAGCGCCCCCCAGCGCTTGACCAGGATGCCGGTGAAGAACGATGGGGCGAACATGCCCACCACGTGCCACTGGATGACCGGGGTGACGTCAGTGCGCGGCAGGCCGCAGCCCACCATGGCCAGGGGCGTGGCGGTCATCACCATGATCATCACCGCATAGCCCGCGGCCGCCCCCAGGATGGCGGTGCGCAACGCCGGCTGGGCCAGGATTTCCGCCAGGGGCCGGGCCTCGCCCGCCTGGGGTGCGGCGGCCGGCGGCAGCGCCAGACGGGCGAGCAGGACGAAGGCGGCAACGGACAGCAGGCCCTGGACCAGGTAGGAGCCAACAAAGAACTCGCCGGCTACCCAATCCCGCCCCCACTGGCCTAGCTGGGGGCCGAGGAAGGCGGCCACCACGCCGCCCGCCACCACCCAGGAAATGGCCCTGCTGCCGTGGGCGGCATCGGTGGCCTCCACGGCGGCGAAACGGTAGTAGTTGCCGAAGCCCTGATAGGCCCCCAGCAAAAAATACCCGAAGGCGAAGCCGGCAAATGACATCCGGTGCAGGGCCAAGGCGCACACCAGGCTGCCGGCCACGCCCAGGGAGACGCCGAGCAGGAAGCCGGCGCGCCGGCCGATGCGGCGCATCAGCAACCCGGCCGGCAGGGAAGCCAAAGCGGTGCCGATGACCATCAGGGCCACCGGCAAGGTGGCCAGGCGCTTGTCCGGGGCCAGGGTGTTGCCGAGCAGGGCGCCCAGGGCCATGGCCATGACGATGGCGGAAAGCAGCAGGGACTGGCAGACCGCCAGCAGAAGAACGTTGCGCCGCCCGGGGAACAGGAGCGCCATCTCAGTGCCCCACCGGGCCCATGGCCCGGGCCGCGGCGTCCAGCCCGCCCTTGGCCTTCCACTCGGCGAAGCCGCCTTGCAAGATGCGCACGTTGTCGTAGCCGGCGACGCGCAGGGCGAAACCAGCCTGGGCCGAGAGGCTGCCGGTGTTGCAGTAGATGAGCACCGGCTTGTTCCGGGGGATGGACGCCTTCTGGGCCAATACCTGGCGCCATTCCAGGTTCACCGCCCCGGGGATGTGCTCCTTGGCGTACAGGGCCTTGTCCCTAGCGTCGATGACGTGGAATTTATGCCAATCCTCCTTCGGGATCTGCTCCGGGAAGATGGTGGCGCGGCCGTAATCGACGAACTCCAGGTATTCCTCCATGGCCTGGACGGCCTCTTCGCTGGCCAACGCCGGCGCGCTGGCCATGGCCAGGATGAAGGTGAATGCAGCAGCGCGCATCAGTATGAACGACATGGATTCTCCTGCTGGGGGATTGGGGCTGGGGATGGGCCTCTCCAAGCACAGGCAGCCGGGCGCCGTGCCTGCCGTCTAGGCGAGAGGAGCCCCTGGAATGCAAAAGGTTGGGACTGCGGCGTCCCTATTTACCGCCCGCCTTGATAGCGGACTTCAGGGCGTCGAAGTCGCGGCGGACACCGTCTTTGAAGAGCAGGCCCGACGCAGCCTGTTTGGGCACGTTCTCCAGGTCCAGCACGTCGGCGACGATCTGGTAACTGGCCGCACCGTTGAAGTCCCGGCCGTCGGCCACGATCGCCTGGCTGCCGTAAAAGACGGCCGGCGCCGGCAGCCCGGGAGCCAGGCTGGCGGGCAGCAACTGCACGGGAATCCGGTAGGTGTTGGCCACCTCGGCCGCCACTTGCAGGTTGCCGTTGCAGCGCTGGCCCGGCGGGTCCTTGGCGATGAAGGTCAACACCTTCAGCCCGTCGGCGGTCTGGGCGCCGGGCACCGGCATGGAAATGTCCGCCGCCTGAGCGGACAGGCAGGCCAGGGCGCACACGGTCACCATTCCGCCACGCCAAGCGGCGGTTACTCGGGTCATGGGGGTTTCCTCTGTTGGTTGTGGTTATGTTGTTGTGGTTATGTTTTTGTCGTCAGTTTTCGATGGGCAGGCCGCCGGCGCTCCACTCGGCCACCCCGTCGCTGATCTTGGATGCCTGGTAGCCGCGCTGGCGCAGCAGTGCCACGGCTTCGTCGGACATCAGGCAGAACGGACCCCGGCAGTAGGCGACCACCGCCTTGCCCGGGGGCAGCTCGGCCAGGCGCTGTTCCAGCTCGGCCAGGGGTATCGAGCGGGCGCAGGGCAGGTGGCCGGCAGCGAATTCCGCCTCCGGACGCACGTCGATCACCACGATGTCGCCACTGCGCGCCTTGGCCAGCAGGGATTCGCGGCTTTCCGCACTGAG
Organism: Oryzomicrobium sp.; assembly: GCF_036820405.1. NCBI lineage: Bacteria > Pseudomonadati > Pseudomonadota > Betaproteobacteria > Rhodocyclales > Rhodocyclaceae > Oryzomicrobium > Oryzomicrobium sp. The sequence goes on along the minus strand of NZ_DAISLS010000012.1, from coordinate 159,714 downwards.
GGCACCGGGGGCGGCGGCCATCTGTTCCAGGGCCACGCGCAGTTCCACCAGATGCTCCTCGGCCACCTCGCGGACATTGACCCAGAGCCGGCCCACGTCGGCCCCGCTCAACCGGTAGTGGATGAACTTGCCCTCGCGGCGCGTCTCCACCAGCCGTGCCTCGCGCAGGGCGCGCAGGTGGGCACTGGTCAGGCGCATGTCGATGCCGGCCTGCTCGGCGAGAAGCTCCACCGTCTTTTCGCCCTGAGCCAGCAGGTCGATCAATTCCAGCCGCTTCGGGCTGGACAGCACCTTGCCGATCCGGGCGACGTGTTCATAGAGGCAGGACTTGGCGATATTTGCTTTCATTTCTTCAATCTAACGATTGTTAGATTGTCTGGCAAGCACGGCGCAGGACAGGGACAGGGACATGCCCCACCGCCACCGCCGGAGGCGTCATGACGAACCAAGGCCTCAACCCGCCGTCAGACGAATGGAATAGAGTAGGTCCGGGTTTCCCGCTCACGGCCGCCCCCGCGGCCGGCACCCCAGGGAGTTGGCCATGGCTCTCGCACCACGAAGAACGATCCTCGCCCTTGGCGCCCTCCTCGCCCTAGCGGCGCTCGCCGCCGTCCTGGGGCGCCCCCTGCTGGACTGGCTGGAAGGCCGCGAAGGCGCCGGCACCCTGGTGCTGTCCGGCAACATCGAGGCCCACGAAAGCGTGCTCGGCTTCAAGACGGTGCAATCGCGCATCGTCGAGCTGCCCTTCAACGAAGGGCAGTGGGTCAAGCAGGGCACCGTGGTGGCCCGGGCCGACGACAGCGACTATGCCCAGCAGGTGGCGGTGGCCGAGGCCGGCCTGGCCGTGCAGCAGCGCCAGCATGATTCCGCCTTGCAGAACCGGGAGGCGGCCCTGCGCACCGTGAGCGCCGACGAGGCGGAGCTGGCCCTGCGCCAGGCCGACCTGCGACGCAACCGGGACCTGCGCAAGAAGGACTTCGTTTCCGCCGCCGCCCTGGACCAGGCCGAGGCCGCCTACAAGCAGGCCGAGGCGGTGCTGGCCCGGGACCGGGCCCTGGCCGCCGCGGCGGAACGCAACGTGCTGGTGGCCGAGGCCGGCATCCACAGCGCCGAGGAAAGCGCCCGGCTGGCCCGCATCGTGCGGGGCTATGCCACCCTCGCCGCACCTTTCGATGGCGTGGTCACCACCCGTCAGGCCGAGCTGGGCGAGATCGTGGTGCCCGGCACCCCGGTCATCACCATCGCCGACCTGGACCACGTCTGGCTGCGCGCCTACCTGAACGAAACCGACCTGAGCAAGGCGCGCCTGGGCCAGGAGGTGACGGTCACCACCGACAGCTACCCGGGCAAGCGCTACTGGGGGCGCCTGTCCTTCATCGCCGACAAGGCCGAGTTCACCCCCAAGAGCGTGGAAACCCACGCCGAGCGGGTGACCCTGGTGTACCGGGTCAAGATCGACATCGACAATCCGAGCCACGAGCTGGTGCCGGGCATGCCGGCGGATGCCGCCCTTGCCATTGCCCCGCGCTGAGCGCCGGCCCGCCCAAGGCCCCACGGCAATGAAGGAAACGGGATGACCGCCAGCACGCCCATCGTCGAAGCCCGGGAGGTGAGCAAGCGCTTCGGTGCCCTCGTTGCCGTGGACCGGCTCAGCTTTGCCGTCCCGCCCGGCGAGATCTTCGGCCTGGTGGGGCCGGACGGGGCCGGCAAGACCACCACCATGCGCATGCTGGCCGGGGTGATGCGCCCCGACGGCGGACAGATCGTGGCCGACGGGGTGGACGTGCTGGCCCACCCGGAACAAGCCAAGCGCCACATCAGCTACATGCCCCAGCGTTTCGGCCTGTACGAGGACCTGACGGTGGACGAGAACATCCGCTTCTACGCCGACCTGTTCGACGTGCCCCGGGACGTGCGCGAGACCCGGGCCGTGGCCATGCTCGCCGCCTCCGACATGCTGCCCTTCCGCAAGCGCCTGGCGGGCCAGCTCTCGGGTGGCATGAAGCAGAAGCTGGGGCTCACCTGCGCCCTGGTGCACACCCCCAAGGTGGTGCTGCTCGACGAGCCCACGACCGGGGTTGATCCCCTGTCGCGGCGCGAGTTCTGGCAAATCCTCTACGGCCTGCGCGCCGAGGGCGTGGCCCTGGTCATTTCCACTGCCTACCTGGACGAGGCCGAGCGCTGCGACCGGCTGGCCCTGCTCCACGGCGGGCACATGGTCCATTGCGATACCCCGGCCGGCCTCAAGGCGCGCATGCCCGGGGCCATGCTCGAAGTGGTCAGCCCGGAGCCGCGCCGCGCCCGGGACGCCCTGGCCGGCCAGCCCGGGGTTCGCGGCGTACTGCTGATCGGCATCGGCCTGCACGTGCATGTGGACGCGGCAGGCCGCAGCGACGGACTCGCCGCCGCCCTGGCCGCCGCCGGGGTGCCAGTGAGCGAGATCGCGGAGGTGGCGCCGAGCATCGAGGACCTGTTCGTCGCCCTGCTCGACAACGCGGAGACGCCGGCATGAATCCCCCGGACGCCGCTCTTGCTACCACCTCCGCCGCCCCCGCCATCGCCGTGGACGGCCTGACCAAGCGCTTCGGCGCCTTCACCGCCCTGGACGGCGTCAGCTTCGCCGCCGGGCAGGGCGAGATCATGGGCTTTCTCGGCCCCAACGGGGCGGGCAAATCCACCCTCATCCGCATCCTCTGCGGTCTGCTCCACCCCAGCGCCGGCCAGGCCCGGGTGGCGGGTATCGACGTGGCCCGGCAGCCCGAGGCGGTGCGTGCCCGCATCGGCTACATGTCGCAGAAATTCTCGCTCTACGGCGACCTGAGCGTGGTGGAGAACCTGCGCTTCTTCGCCGGCATCTACAGCGTGCCCCGCGCCGAGATGGCCGGCCGCATCGCCTACGCGGTGGCCATGGCTGGCCTGGGGGGCCAGGAGAACACGCTGGTGGCCAACCTGGCCGGGGGCTGGAAGCAGCGCCTGGCCCTGGGCGCGGCGATCCTGCACCGGCCGCCGGTGCTGTTCCTCGACGAGCCCACCTCCGGGGTGGACCCGGAATCGCGGCGGCGCTTCTGGGAGCTGATCCACACCCTGAGCGGCGACGGGGTGACGGTGCTGGTGTCCACCCACTACATGGACGAGGCCGAGTACTGCCACCGCATCGCCCTGATCGCCCGGGGCCGGCTGATCGCCCTGGGCACGCCCCTGGAGATCAAGCGCCACAGCCTGGACGGGGAGTTGCTGGCCCTCGCCTGCGCCGACCTGGGCCGGGCCCTGCCCCTGGTCCAAGGCGCCGCCGGGGTACGGGACGCGGCCTTGTTCGGCAGCCGCATCCACGTCACGGTGGACGAGGCCGCCCGGCGCGGCCCGGAACTGGAAGCCCTGCTCGCCGCCCGGGGAATCGCCGGCGCCACGGCCCGGCCCATCGCCCCCACCATGGAGGACAGCTTCGTCAGCCTGGTGGGCAAGGCGGCCTTGAATGCAGCAACCTCGGCCAATGCAGCGGGAGCCCGACCATGAAGCTGCGCCGCATCCAGGCCATCGCCGTCAAGGAGGCCCTGCAAATCGTGCGCGACCCGCGCAGCCTGATGATCGCCCTGCTGGTGCCCCTGATGCAGATGGTGATCTTCGGCTACGGGGTGAACCTGGACATCCGCCACATTCCCCTGTGCGTCCTGGACCACGAGAACGGCCAGCAGTCCCGCAACCTGGTGGCGCGCTTCGCCGCCTCCAACTACTTCTCTCTGCGCCGCGCCGCCGGCAGCGACCGGGAGGTGGCTCAGGCCCTGGACGAGGGCGACTGCGGCATCGCCCTGGTGATCCCCGCCGACTTCTCCCAGCGCCTCAACGACGGCGGCCGGGCCACGGTCCAGGCCCTGCTCGACGGCACCGACTCCAACACCGCCAACATCGCCGCCGGCTACGCCAAGTCTGTGGTGGCGGCCTTTTCCGCCGCCGCCCAGCTGGACGCGGTGCAGCGTCGTGGCGGCACCTTGCAGACCCAGACCCCGGTAGGGGTCGAGGCCCGGGTATGGTTCAACGAGGCCCTGGAAAGCCGCAACTTCATCGTCCCGGGCATCGTCGCCCTGGTCATGGCCATCGTCGGCGCCCAGCTCACCTCCCTGACCATCGCCCGGGAATGGGAGCGGGGCACCATGGAATTGCTGGTCTCCACCCCGGTGCAGCCCATGGAACTGATGATCGGCAAGCTGCTGCCCTACTTCGCCGTGGGGCTGGCGGACGCCGCCATCTGCCTGGGCCTGGCGGTGTTCTGGTTCGAGGTGCCGTTCCATGGCACGGTGGCCACCCTGCTGTTCACCAGCAGCCTGTTCCTCACCGTGGTGCTGTGCATCGGCTACCTGGTGTCGGTGTCGATCCGCAGCCAGGTGGGGGCGAGCCAGGTGGCCCTGCTGGCGACCATGCTGCCCACCACCCTGCTGTCGGGCTTTTCCTTCCCCATCGAGCAGATGCCGGCTGCGGTCCAGGCGGCCACCTTCCTGGTCAGCGCCCGCTACTACGTCGAGATTCTCAAGGCCGTGTTCCTCAAGGGCGCCGGGGTGATGGAACTGGCCGTGCCGATTCTCTGCCTCGCCCTCTACGCCGCCGTGGTGGTGGTGCTGGCGGCCCGAGCCTTCCGCAAGACCCTGGACTGAGGCAAAGGCCCGCCATGCTCGGCCGCATCCTGCACCTGCTGATCAAGGAATTCCTCCAGCTGCGCCGCGACAAGTCGGCCCGCTTCCGCCTGCTCATCCCGCCCATCGTGCAGATGGTGCTGTTCGGCTACGCCGCCACCTTCGAGGTGTTCAACGTTTCCACGGTCATCCTCGACCAGGACCGCAGCCAGGAGAGCCGTGCCCTGGAAGACGCCTTCCTGCGCAGCAGCCGCTTCGCCCTGGCGGCCCCGGCCCGCCGGGTGGCCGACGTGCGCGACGCGGTGGAGGCCAGCGACGCCCAGCTCGGCATCGTCATCCCGGCCGGCTTCGCCGAGTTGCTGCGCAAGGGCCAGACGGCGCCATTGCAGGTGCTGGTGGACGGCACCAATTCCAACTCGGCCCTGATCGCCCTGGGCTACGTGGGCCAGATCGCCGGAGACTTCGGCCAGACCTACGCCCAGAACCTGGCGGAACGCACCGGCCGGCTCCAGGGCAAGCCCATCGTCAGCGTCGAGGTGGCCGAGCGCTACTGGTACAACCCCAACCTCAACAGCCGCTGGTTCTTCGTCCCCGGGGTGATCGGCACACTGACCCTGATCACCATCGTCAACCTCACCGCCTTTGCCATCGTGCGCGAGCGGGAGGTGGGCACCCTGGAGCAGATCCTGGTCACGCCGATCCGGCCTTTCGAATTCATCATCGGCAAGACCCTGCCCTTCTTCCTCATCGGCCTGCTCGAAGTGTCCATCGTCGCCGGGGTGGGCATGGCCTGGTTCCGCGTGCCCTTTCGCGGCAATCCCCTGGTGCTGCTGCTCGGCACCTGCCTGTTCCTCTTCGCCACCCTGGCCATCGGCCTGCTCATCTCCACCATCTGCCGCACCCAGCAGCAGGCCTTCTCGTCCAACTTCTTCGTGCTCAACCCGATGTTCATCCTTTCCGGGTTCAGCTTCCCCATCGCCAGCATGCCCCCGGTCCTGCAATGGCTGACCTACGTGGACCCGCTGCGCTACTACTTGGTGATCATCCGCGCCACCTTCCTCAAGGGCGTTGGCCTGGAAGCCCTATGGCCCCAGATGCTCGCCCTGGCGGCCATCGCCGCCGTGCTGCTGGCCGCCGCGGTACTGCGCTTCCGCAAGTCCCTGGACTGACCGCCCCCGCCGGATTGGCGCGGCAGCCGGGCGGGAACTATAAAGAAACAGCCATGGCGACCCTAGATATCGGTGCAGAGGATGGCGGGGTATGCATTGCCATCCGTCAGGGCGCACTAGCCGCTCCCGCTTTGCGGGAAGTTGTAATACCAGGCGCCCCGGCCGGGGCCGCCATGACGCCACCTCCGCTGCGCCTTGGTCGCGGAACGACATGAAGGAAACAACCATGAACCATGCACGTCCCACTCTTCACACGTTTGCCCTGGCCCTGCTGGCGTTCCTCTCCCTCGGCATGTTCAACGGCTTCGCCCACGCGGCCAGCGCCGAAGACCTGGACAAAGAGGCGGATCAGGCGCTGCAGATTCTCTACAAATCCAACCCCCTCGCCGAGAGCCTGGGCAAGAAGGCCCGGGCGGTGCTGGTTTTCCCCAAGGTCATCAAGGCCGGCCTGGTATTCGGCGGCAGTTACGGCGAGGGAGTGCTGAACCAGGGCGCCAAGCGCCTGGGCTACTACAACTCCGTGTCCGCCTCCTGGGGCTGGCAGGCCGGCGCCGAATCCTACGGCTACGTCGTCTTTCTGATGAACAACAAGGCCATCAAATACCTGGACAAGTCCAAGGGCTGGGAAATCGGCGTCGGACCATCGGTGGTGGTCGTCAATGAAGGCATCGCCAAGAACCTGTCGACCTCGACCCTGAAGGACGACGCCTACGCCTTCATCTTCGACCAGCAGGGACTGATGGTCAGCCTCAGCATCGAAGGCACCAAGATCACGCGCATCAAGCGCTGATTCTCCCTGGCCGGCCCGGTCATGGACGGTTCCGGACTCCGGAACTGCCCATGTCCTTTCCGGGCAGCCTGAGTCTTCATCCCAGGCATGGCCGACATGGCAGAGGCCCGCCGTGGTCGCAGCTGTTCGCCCCGTGCGGCAACGGCCTTCGTCTCGCGCTCCCGGGCTTGTGGCGGCATCGAGAGGCGTAGCACGGCAACGTTTGACGTACCCGCCACCTCTTGCTACCTTACGCCAAACCAAGCGCTTGCTTGGTTGAAAAAGATTCCGGATTTTCCGAGCCGGCAAAGCGGCCGAAGCACAAGGTAAAACCCTGTTGCCCGCTGCTGCCGGCCTGGGTCAGACAAGGACACAAGAGGAGACAACCATGGCTGTGCAGCACTCCGCAGACATCGCAGAAATGCGGCGCGTCACCCGCAACACCATCGGCGATGCCGTCCGTCGCGCCGTGAGCAAGTCCCCGGACAAGACCGCCCTGATCTTTGCCGAGCGGCGCTGGACCTACGCCGAACTGGACGCGGCGGCCAACCGGGTCGCCCACCGGCTGCTCGGCCTGGGCCTGTCCCGGGGCGACCGGGTGGCGGCCTACGGCAAGAACTCGGACGCCTACGTGATCCTGTGGCTGGCCTGCACCCGAGCCGGGCTGATCCATGTGCCGATCAACTACGCCCTGACCGAGGGCGAGCTGAAGTACATCGTCGCCCAGTCCGGCGCCAGCGCCCTGTTCTACGATCCGGCCATCGCCGAACACGTGGACCACGTGCGCCCCGAACTGAAGTGCGCCGCCTTCGGCACCCTGCACGGCGGCGCCGATGCCGCCCGGGACGTGCTGGCCGCGGCCGGTGACGCGTCCCTGCCGGCTACCACGCCGGAGGTGGAAATCGACGAGAACGACGTGGCCCAGCTGTTGTACACCTCGGGCACCACCGCCGCCCCCAAGGGCGCGATGATGACCCACCGGGCATTGCTGGCCGAGTACGTCAGCTGCATCGTCGCCTGCGACCTGAAGGGCGAGGATCGCTCCCTGGCGTCCCTGCCGCTCTACCACTCGGCCCAGATGCACGTTTTCCTGATGCCGCACCTGCTCATGGGCGCCACCACCCTGGTGATTCCGGCGCCCCTGCCCGAGCTGTGCTTCGAGCTGATTGAAAAGGAGGGCATCACCTCCTTCTTCGCCCCGCCCACGGTGTGGATCGCCCTGCTGCGCCACCCGGGCTTCGACCGCCACAACCTGACCAGCCTGCGCAAGGGCTACTACGGCGCCTCGATCATGCCCGTGCCGGTGCTCCAGGAAATGCGCCAGCGTCTGCCGGCGGTGGGTCTCTACAACTGCTACGGCCAGAGCGAAGTGGCGCCCCTGGCCACCGTCCTCTCCCCCGCCGAGCACGCCGAGCGCCCGGCCTCCGCCGGCCGTCCGGTGCTCAACGTCGAGACCCGGGTGGTCAATGACGCCATGGAGGACGTGGCCCCGGGCGAGATGGGCGAGATCATCCACCGCAGCCCCCAGGCCATGGTCGGCTACTGGGACAAGCCCGAGCAGAGCGCCGAAGCCTTTGCCGGCGGCTGGTTCCACTCCGGCGACGTGGGCACCCTGGACGAGGGCGGCTACCTGTACGTGGTGGACCGCATCAAGGACATCATCAACACCGGTGGCGTGGTGGTTTCCAGCCGCGAGGTGGAAGAGTGCCTCTACACCCACCCGGCGGTGGCCGAGGTGGCGGTGATCGCCCTCCCCGACGAGAAGTGGATCGAGGCCGTCACCGCCGTGGTCACCCTCAAGGCCGGCCAGCAGGCCAGCGCCGACGACCTGGTGGCCCACGCCAAGGGCAAGCTGGCCCCCTTCAAGGTGCCGAAGAACATCTTCTTCGTGGACGAATTGCCGCGCAACGCCTCGGGCAAGCTGCTCAAGCGCGAGCTGCGGGTGCGCTACAGCCAGCCGGGCTAACTCCCTCCCCCTCCCCTTTCCCCCTGTTTTCCCAGCCCCTTCCCCGCCCCGGCGGGGAAGGCCGGCCCGACTCACGCCCGCATTCCGACAACCGCCATGAACTTCACCCTCACCGACGAGCAGCGCCTGATCCGCGACCTGGCCGCCGACTTCGCCCGCAACGAGATCATTCCCCGGGCGGCGGAGGCCGACCGGCGCCATGAATTCCCCCTCGACGTGGCCCGCCAGGCCCTGGAGCTTGGCCTGACCAAGGTCACCCTGCCCGCCGACTGCGGCGGCGCCGGCCTGGGCAGCACCGAGCTGGTGCTGGTCACCGAGCAGCTCTCCCACGCCTGCCTAGGCATCGGCTCGGCCCTGTCGATCAACGCCCTGGCCGCCGAGGTACTGCTGGTGGCCGGCTCCCCGGAACAGCAGCGCCGCTACCTGGGCCGCTTGGCCGAAGGCGAATTCGCCAGCTACGCCCTCACCGAGCCGGGCGCCGGCTCCGACGTGGCCGCCATCCGCACCCGGGCCGAGCGGGTCGCCGGCGGTTGGCAACTGTCCGGCAGCAAGATCTGGATTTCCAACGCCCCCATCGCCGGCTTTTTGCTGGTGTTCGCCAAGACAGACCCGGAGGCGGGCCACAGGGGCATGACCGTGTTCGCCGTGGAAGCCGGCAGCCCCGGGCTGCGCATCGGTGCGCCCCTGGAAAAGCTCGGCCAGCGGGCCGCCCCCACCGCCGAGGTGTTCCTCGACCAGGTGTTCGTTCCGGACGACGCGGTGATCGGCGCCCCGGGCACGGGCTTCTCCATCGCCATGAAGGTGTTCGACCGCTCCCGCCCCATGGTGGCGGCCTTCGGCGTCGGCCTGATCCAGCGCTGCCTGGACGAATCCCTGGCCTACGCCCGGGAGCGCCAGACCATGGGCCGACCCATCGTCGAGCACCAGGCCATCGCCCACAAGCTGGCGGAGATGGCGATGCGCGGCGAATCGGCCCGGCTGCTCGCCTACCAAGCCGCCAGCCTGGTGGATGCGGGCCTGCCCAACACCCGCCAGGCCTCCATCGCCAAGGCGGTGGCCGCCGACGGCGCCATGTGGGCCGCCACCGAGGCGGTGCAGGTGTTCGGCGGCATGGGCTACAGCACCGAATACCCGGTGGAAAAGCTGTTCCGCGACGCCAAGGTGCTACAGATCTACGAAGGCACCAGCGAGATCCAACGCAACATCATCGCCCGCGAACTGCTGCGGACCTGAGCGCCGCCCCGCGTTCCAGATCCCTGCACCCCCTTTTCTACCTTCCCGACGTTTTCAACACTCCAACATTCTTACGAGGCTTGCCATGCACGAACCCGTCATCATCGACGCCCTGCGCACCCCCTTCGGCCGGCGCAAGGGCGCCCTGCGCGACACCCGCCCCGACAGCCTGCTCGCCCACGCCGTGGGCAGCCTGGTCAAGCGCAGCGGCGTCGCCCCCGAGCGCATCGGCGACGTCATCGCCGGCTGCGTCAGCCAGGCTGGCGAACAGGGCGCCAACGTGGGCCGCCTGGCCTCGATGCTGGCCGGCCTGCCCGATTGCGTGCCCGGCGTGGCCCTCAACCGCATGTGCGGCTCCAGCCAGCAGGCGGCCCACTTCGCCGCCCAGGCGGTGGCCGCTGGCGACATGGATTACGTGGTGGCCGGCGGCGTCGAGAGCATGACCCGGGTGCCGATGTTCCTCGACGTGACCCTGGGCCGCCACGAATTCCGCGGCTTCGAGGACCTCAACCCGGCCCTGTTCGAGCGCCACGCCCTGGTCCACCAGGTGGAAAGCGCCGAGCGCCTGGCCGACCGCTGGCAGATCAGCCGCGCCGAGGCCGACGACTACGCCAAGGAGAGCCACCGCCGCGCCGCCGCCGCCCACCAGGCCGGTGTGCATAAGGAGATTCTGCCCACCCCGGGGGTCGATGCGGACGGCAACCCCATGGTGCTGGCCCGGGACGAAGGGGTGCGCGAGGTGCTCGACGAGGCGCGCATGGCCGCCATGGCCCCGGTGTTTCGCCCCGAGGGCCAGGGCGTGGTCACCGCCGCCAACGCCAGCCAGATGTCCGACGGCGCCGCCGCCCTGCTCATCGCCGACCGGGCCGTGGCCCAGGCCGACGGCCTGCGCCCCCGGGCGCGCTTTCGTGCCCGGGTGGTGACCGGCTCCGACCCGGTGATGCAGCTCGACGGGGTGATCCCCGCCACCCGCCTGGCCCTGGCCAAGGCCGGCCTGACCCTGGCCGACATCGACCGCGTCGAGATCAACGAGGCCTTCGCCACCGTGGTGCTGGCCTGGGCCCGGGAATTCAAGCCGGACATGGCCAAGGTTAACCCCTGGGGCGGCGCCATCGCCCACGGCCACCCTCTGGGCGCCACCGGCGCCGGACTGATGGCCAAGCTGCTCACCGGCCTGGAAGCCACCGGCGGCCAGTTCGGCCTGCAAGTGATGTGCATCGGCCACGGCATGGCCACCGCCACCATCATCGAGCGGCTGTAACGCCAGCTCCGCCCCCCCCCAACCCCGACCTCAATCCCAACAAGAAGCCAATCAAGGAACAACCATGAACCTGACCGACAGTCCCTTCATCGTCACCGGCGGCGGCTCCGGCCTGGGCGCCGCCACCGCCCGGGCCATCGTCGCCGCCGGCGGCAAGGTGGTGATCGCCGACCTCAACCGGGAAGCCGGCGAGGCCCTGGTCACCGAACTGGGCGACGCCGCCCGCTTCGCCCACACCGACGTGGCCGACGAGGCCAGCGCTGCCAACGCCGTGGCCCTGGCCCGCGAAGCCTTCGGCGGCCTGCGCGGCCTGGTCAATTGCGCCGGCATCGCCGTGGGCGAAAAGGTGCTGGGCAAGGACGGCCCCCACCGCCTGGGCGTGTTCGCCAAGGCGGTGCAGGTGAACCTGGTGGGCACCTTCAACATGATCCGCCTGGCCGCCGAGGCCATGGCCGGCAACGCCCCGGACGCCGGCGGCGAGCGCGGGGTGATCGTCAATACCGCCTCGGTGGCCGCCTTCGACGGCCAGATCGGCCAGGCCGCCTATTCCGCCACCAAGGGCGGCGTGGTGGCCATGACCCTGCCCCTGGCCCGGGAACTGGCCCGCCACGGCATCCGGGTGATGACCATCGCCCCGGGCATCTTCGAGACGCCCATGTTGCACGGGCTACCGCAAGAGGTGCAGGATTCCCTCGGCCCCACCGTGCCCTTCCCGCCCCGCCTCGGCCGGGCCACCGAGTTCGCCGCCCTGGTGCGCCACATCGCCGAGAACGGCTACCTGAACGGCGAGGTGATCCGCCTCGACGGGGCCATCCGCCTGCAACCGAAGTAAAGAGGGCGGGAAGCGAAGGGAAATAAGCATGGCCGGGCAACTTGCCGGCCGAAGGAAAGGTGGGCCGCCAAGACGCCAAGAACACCAAGGAACACCACATAAAACGGGGCAATCGCCTTTCCTTGGTGAAACTTGGCACTCTCTTGGAGCCTTGGTGGTTCGCCCCGCTTTCACCGCAGGCCCGGCCAAGTCGCGCCGATAGTTCCAAACCGAAGCCCGGCGCCGACTCCCCTATAATTCCGCCCGGCGGCCGGGATGGCCCGGCGCCCCGCCCTTACACCGCCCCAGGAACCGCCATGCCCGCCACGCCGGACGCCCCAACCCCTTCCGCCACGCCGGACGCCTCCCCCGACAGCCGCCGCGACGAGCTGGTCAGCGCCGCCGCCCGCCTCTTCCGCGAGCTGGGCTACGAGCGCACCACGGTGCGTGAACTGGCCAAGGCGGTGGGGCTGCAATCGGGCAGCCTGTTCCACCACTTCCGCAACAAGGAAGAAATCCTGATGGCGGTGATGGCCCAGGGCATCGAGGCGGTGATCCGCCTCGGCAACGCCGCCGTGGCCCGCTACACCGACCCGGCCGACCGGCTCGCCGCCCTGTTCCGCAGCCACATGATCACCCTGCTCGAAGGGGTCGGCCACGACGCCATGATCGCCCTGCTCTACGAGTGGCGCAGCCTCTCGCCCCAAGGCCGGGAAGAGATCGTGGTGCTGCGCGATGCCTACGAGGCCCTGTGGCAGTCGGTGCTCGACGACGCCGCCAAGGCCGGCCTGGTCCACGGCGACACCCGCATCCTGCGTCGCTTCATCCTCGGCGGCATGAACTGGACCGTGCAGTGGTTCCAGCCCGGCGGCAGCCAGAGCGCGGCGGAACTTACTGAGCGGATGCTGGCTAGTGTGCTGCCTGGGCTGCCTCCGGGAGCGGGGCTGGGGCAAGACAGCGGCCGCTAAGAGACGGTCAAGGGGTGATCCGGGGGGCGTCGGCTGTTCCTTTCGCCCCCGAGGCCAGCGACCTGCTCGTCTCCACCATCTGTAGCCCCAGCACCAAACCTTCTAGTCCAACTTCTTCGTAGTCAGCCTAATCCCGATATACATCTTGTCCGGGCATTGAGTAAACACAGGCTTAAACGGCAGTAATCGACCCAGAGGCGACCTTCCTGCTGCGGCCAACTGAAAGGCTAGTAATAGAGTACAGCAGCCAGTCGATGAGATTGGTCATAAACGAGGATGTGCCTAGGCTGCCGCTGATGCCGAGTTGGTCACAAGCTGGCAAGGTTGAACTACAAGCTAACTGCCCCCTGGAGTGCTTGGATTTTGACCATATGTATTTAGTCGGTCCATCCTGGCATTGGCCATGTGGTCGGCATCCAATGGAATTGGGGTGAGTCCGGTTTTTTATATAAATGCTCGTCAGATACTTTTACTTCAACTGTTGCTTCAATTTTCGACATGGCATTTTTAACCTGCTCCCTTCCTACAACATCCCCGACCACAACGTGGTACACCGGGGTCATGCAGTTGGCAACAAGCCTGATTTCTGCAATCAGGAGCAACCGGTCGGGGAAACTAATACAGTTCGTACTCATCGAATACCCAATCCCTTCCATCGCAGGTGGGTAGTCCCAGCGCCCTCCGACAATGTATGAGTAATTCATGCCTGGATTTAGCAGATACGGAAGGCAGATCGGATTGAAATCTTCAGGTCCAAGCGACGTTAAAATTTGTCCATAAGCGATCTTAATGAGTAACCGTGCAAAATCGTCGGGTACATGTTTGATCTTTGCTACTAGTGCAACCCCCCATTTCTCCTCAAAAGCCTTTGCTTTTTCTGGATCACTGACCATTACAAGCTGCCAGAGTGCTGATTGATCAACACTAGGAGGGAGGCCAAGCAGTATCCCCGCCAGAGGCATCCGATAGAAAAGCATCGGAGCTGGATATTCAGAATAAGGGATTTTCAGTGGGTTTGCGGGGGAAAGCGTATTTGGGTGAAGGTAATACTTTGGTCTTTTCGCTTTTCGTCTAGATGGGGCGTTATAACTGATACGAGCATCACCCCAGAGATTACGCGCCACCTCTCGCTCAAAATTCGATGTTATCTTTGCACAGACATCGCAGCTGGCCTCTTTGAGCACATGCACCCCTCCTAAGCTGAGTGGCACGATATGCTCATCTGTTAGTCGGCAATTGCTTTTTCCACAATAGATGCACTTACCCCTAGAGGGGATTTGAGTCGGTCCGGAGGGCATATCTCTCTTTTGGCTTAGTTTTCGATGAGTGCCGTAGGCATAACACTCTGAAGATATTCATGACTAAAGAATACCTGAATGGACGTTGAGGCGGAGTGACTCGCGTTTGCTGGGCGGCCGCTCTCAGAGTGGAGTCGACTTCTGAGTGACCGCGACGTGAAAACGGCGACTGACCGCTCCTGGCCGATTACAGCCTGATGACGCAGAGGTAGTCAGTTCAGCGATTGTCTGTAGTCAGACATGGCACGAAACCGTAGCCAACCGCCCCCCTCCACAGCTCCCTCCTCCCCCTGACTCCACCCGCCGACAGGTCTAGGATGAAAACTCACCCGGAGAACGCCATGCCTGCCCCCACCCAGCCCCCCGCCACCCGCACCGAGCGGGATACCTTTGGACCCATCGCCGTTCCGGCCGAGCGGTTGTGGGGCGCCCAGACCCAGCGGTCCCGGGAACACTTTGCCATTTCCACCGAGCGCATGCCGGCGGAGCTGGTGGCGGCCCTGGCTCTGGTCAAGCGGGCCGCGGCCCTGGCCAACCGGGATTTGGCCGGGCTGCCGACCGACACGGCCACGGCCATCGCTGCCGCTGCCGACGAGGTGCTGGCGGGCAAACATCCGGAGGAATTCCCCCTGGCGGTGTGGCAGACCGGGTCGGGCACCCAGTCGAACATGAACATGAACGAGGTGCTGGCCAACCGGGCCTCAGAATTGCTCGGCGGCGAGCGGGGCGAAAAGCGCCGGGTGCATCCCAACGACGACGTGAACCGCAGCCAGTCGTCCAACGACATCTTTCCCACCGCCATGCACGTGGCCGCCGCCCGGGCGTTGCACCACCACCTGCTGCCGGCCCTGGCCGCCCTGCGCGCCGAATTGGACGCCAAGGCCCGGGAGTTCGCCCCCATCGTCAAGATCGGCCGTACCCATTTGCAGGACGCCACGCCCCTGACCCTGGGCCAGGAATTTTCTGGCTACGTGGCCCAGCTCGATCTGGCCCACGCCGCCATCGAGGCCACCCTGCCCGCAGTGCTGGCCCTGGCGGTGGGCGGCACGGCGGTGGGCACCGGCCTCAACGCCCCACCCGACTTCGGCCCCCGGGTGGCCCGGGAGCTGGAGGCGGCCACCGGCCTGCCGTTCACCGTGGCAGGCAACCGCTTCGCCGCCCTGGCCGGCCACGAGCCCCTGGTGGCGGCCCATGGGGCGCTCAAGACTTTGGCCACGGCGCTGATGAAGATCGCCAACGACCTGCGCTGGCTGGCCTCCGGCCCCCGTTCCGGCCTGGGCGAGATCAGCCTGCCGGAGAACGAGCCGGGCAGCTCGATCATGCCGGGCAAGGTGAACCCGACCCAGTGCGAGGCCCTGACCATGGTCTGCGCCCAGGTCTTCGGCAACGACGTGGCGATCACCGTGGGCGCCGCCTCGGGCAATTTCGAGCTGAACGTGTTCAAGCCCCTGATCGCCCACAACGTGCTGCAAAGCCTGCGCCTCTTGGCCGACGGCATGGCCAGCTTCACCCTGCACTGCGTGCGCGGCATCGCCCCCAACACCGGCCGCATCGCCGAACTGGTGGAACGCTCCCTGATGCTGGTCACCGCCCTGGCGCCCCACATCGGCTACGACAAGGCAGCGGCCATCGCCAAGCACGCCCACCACGAAGGCACCACCCTCAAGGCCGCCGCCCTGGCCCTGGGCCACGTCAACGCCGAGGACTTCGACCGCTGGGTGCGCGCCGGGGACATGGTGGGCATGCCGCCCCCGCCCCCCTCCTCCGCCAAACCCTAATAGGGACGGGCATCTCCGCGATGCCTATCCCAAACCCCGCGCCAGCCGTGGCTTTTCGAAGAGGCATCGTGGAGATCGAGCACTGGCGCGGCCTTCCGGGCAGCGGCCCGGCGGCTTTCCCCAGAAAATGGGGAAAGGTCTGTGGATAAGCCGGATTTCCCCTTTGCCCTCAGGCATATGACGCCATGCCCGCAAAACGGGCAATGGCGGGAGGCGCCACGGCCGGCACATCGGTCAAGGCGGGTTGCAGGTGAAGGCCGGCGCGGTCAGTCCCATATAACCCCGTGTCGGCCAACGTAGCCGGGGATAGCACTGGGCTCCCGGCCACCGCGCCAGTCAGCGCCACAAGTCGAAAAAAGCGCGGGCGATGGGCGGCAAGAAGATCAGGATGAGCCACGCCAGCAGCAGCAGTCCAAAGGCTGCAAAAACGATGGCCGCCAGCCAGCCCGGCAGGACACCGGTAATGGCCAGGACGAAGACCAATACCGCCACACCGTGAGCAGCACCAAACATACGCACCTCCTCTCATCCTCGTTGCCCAGCCCGTCAACCGGTGCGGTGCTGCGCGACCGCCGGGAATCTAGTGTCCCGGCCCAGCATTCCGACCCACTCACACCGCCCGGAACCTCGGCAAGAAAATTACTAGACGACCGGTCTAATTTCGCCTATCCTACGTCGTCATGAAGGCCCACTACGACGACACCCGCCAGCACATCCTCGACACCGGCAAGCGCATCATTGCCGGCAAGGGGTTCTCCTGCGTCGGTTTGACCGAGATTCTGCAGACGGCGGATGTGCCCAAGGGCTCCTTCTACCACTACTTCAAGTCCAAGGAGCAGTTCGGCCAGGCCCTCATCGAGGACTACTTCGCCTGCTACCTGGAGCGCGTCGACACCCTGCTCACCAACCCGGCCTACCCGGCCCGGGGGCGCCTGCTGCGCTACTGGCAGCAGTGGGTGGATACCCAATGCACCGGCTGCACCGACCAGAAATGCCTGGTGGTGAAGCTGAGCGGCGAGGTGGCCGACCTGTCCGAACCCATGCGCCTGGCCCTGCGCGACGGCACCGAAGGGGTGATCCGCCGCTTGGCCGGCTGCATCGCCGCCGGCGCCGAGGACGGCTCCCTACCCGCCCTGCCGCCCCGGGAAACTGCCGAAACCCTCTACCAGCTGTGGCTCGGCGCCAGCCTGCTGGCCAAGCTGCACCGCACCGCAACGCCCCTGGAACAGGCCATGGCCGCCACCGAGCGGCTGCTCGCGCCGGCTTCCGAACCCGCCGCTGCCTAACCCCCCAAGCCCATCCAAACGGCCGCCATGACTGTTTTCCCATCGTACCCGTCATCAACCAGCAACTAGACGACCGGTCTAATTAGCACCCCCGCATTCACGACGTACCCGCGACGCATCCACCACAGTTTTCCCAAAGGCCCGCCATGCAGAACTTCGACTACTACAACCCGACCCGCATCGTCTTCGGCCAGGGCAGCATCGCCCAGCTCGACCAGTTGGTGCCCACCGACGCCAAGGTGCTGGTGCTCTACGGCGGCGGCAGCGCCGAGCGCAACGGCACCCTGGCCGAGGTGGAGGCCGCCCTGGGCAACCGTACCGTGCGCCGCTTCGGCGGCATCGAGCCGAACCCGGAGTTCGACACCCTGATGGAAGCCGTGGCCCTGATCCGCGCCGAAAAGCTCGACTTCCTGCTGGCCGTGGGCGGCGGCTCGGTGATCGACGGCACCAAGTTCGTCGCCGCTGCCGTCGACTACCCGGGCGATCCGTGGCAGATCCTGGAGACCCACGGCGCCCAGGTGACCCAAGCCGTGCCCCTGGGCTGCGTGCTGACCCTGCCGGCCACCGGCTCGGAGATGAACAACTTCTCCGTGGTCAGCCGCCGCGCCCGCCAGGCCAAGCTGGGCTTTGCCAGCGCCCACGTCTTCCCCCGGTTCTCGGTGCTCGACCCGGTCAAGACCTACACCCTGCCGCCGCGCCAGATCGCCAACGGGGCGGTGGATGCCTTCGTGCACGTCATGGAGCAGTACCTGACCTACCCGGCCAACGCCCCGGTGCAGGACCGCTACGCCGAGGGCCTGTTGCAGACCCTGATCGAGGTCGGCCCCCAGGCCCTGGCCACGCCCCAGGACTACGACGTGCGCGCCAACTTGATGTGGGCCGCCACCCAGGCGCTGAACGGCCTGATCGGCGCCGGGGTGCCGCAAGACTGGGCCACCCACATGATCGGCCACGAGATCACCGCCCTGTACGGCCTGGACCATGCCCAGACCCTGGCCATCGTCCTGCCCGCCCTGATGCGCGAGTGCCGCGCAGCCAAGCGCGACAAGCTGCTCCAGTACGCCGCCCAGGTGTGGGCCATCCACTCCGGCGGCGCCGACGAGCGCATCGACGCGGCCATCGACCGTACCCAGGCTTTCTTCGAATCCCTCGGCGTCAAGACCCGCCTCGGCGACTACGGCATCGGCGCCGAGGCCGCGGACAAGGTCGCCGCCCAGCTCCAGGCCCACGGCATGACCGCCCTGGGCGAACGCCAGACGGTGGACATCGCCGCCGTCCGCCGCATCCTTCAAGCAGCCCTGTAGTCCCCTCCCCCCCATCCGACACACCCACAGGAGCACGTGCATGACCACCCTCTTCGACCCCATCCAGGTGGGCGACATCGCCCTGGCCAACCGCATCGTCATGGCGCCGCTGACCCGCAACCGGGCCATCGGCGGCATCCCCACCGAGATCATGGTGGACTACTACCGACAGCGCGCCACCGCCGGCCTGATCATCGCCGAGGCCAGCCCCATCAACGCCATGGCCCAGGGCTACCTGGACACCCCGGGGATCTACACCCCCGAGCAGGTGGCGGCCTGGCGCAAGGTGACCGACGCAGTGCACGCCGCTGGCGGCAAGATCGTCATCCAGCTCTGGCACGTGGGCCGCATCTCCCACAGCTCCCTGCTGCCCGGCGGCGCCGCCCCGGTGTCCTCCACCAACCACGCCCCGGCCGGCCTGAAGACCTTCACCAGTGAAGGTTTCGTGGACACCACCCCGCCCCGGGCCCTGCGCGACGACGAGATCCCCGGCCTGATCGCCGACTACGCCCACGCCGCCCGTTGCGCCATCGAGGCCGGCTTCGACGGCGTCGAAGTGCACGCCGCCAACACCTACCTGATCGAGCAGTTCCTGCGCGACAGCGTGAACGACCGCAGCGGCCCCTACGGCGGCAGCATCGAAAACCGCGCCCGCCTGCTGCTCGACGCGACCAAGGCCGTGGCCCAGGCCGCCGGCCCCGGCCGCACCGGCATCCGCTTGAGCCCCCTCACCACCTTCGGCGGCGCCACGCCGCTCGACAGCGATCCCCAGGCCCTCTACGGCTACGTGGTGGACCAGCTCGCCCCCCTGGGCCTGGCCTACGTGCACATGATCGAGGGCGAGACCGGCGGCAAGCGCACCCCGCCCGACGCCCCGGCCTTCGACTACGACGCCCTGCGCCGCGCCTTCCCCGGCGCCTGGATCGTGAACAACGGCTACACCCGGGACACCGCCGTGGAAGCCGTCGCCTCCGGCCATACCGACCTGGTGGCCTTCGGCCGCCCGTTCATCGCCAACCCGGATCTGGTGCGCCGCCTGCGCGAAAACGCCCCCCTCAACAAAGCCAACTCCGCCACCTTCTACGGCGGCGGCAGCGAGGGCTACCTGGACTACCCGACCCTGGAGGGCGCCACCGCCTGACCGGCCGCCACGGCCCCGCCCGGGGTCGTGACGGCCACCCCGTGGATGCCCGACTCCCACGATCCACGCTACTCGCTTGGCCCGGCAGCGCCCCTTCCGCTGCCGGGCTTTTTTTATCCGCCCCCCGGAAAACCAATAGGGGCGCCGACCTTCGGATTGCCACCGCCAAACCCCGCGTCCCTATTGGTTTTCCAGGCAGGCATCGTGGAACGCCTTATCCGGCGCGGACCTTGGCGGGGCGGCCTGAAGAATTTCCCCAGAAACTGGGGAAAGGGCTGTGGACAACCGGATTTTTCCCTTTTGCCCCGGGCACATGACGCACCGCCCAAAAAACAGGCGGCGCGATGGCGCGGCCTACGCCTCGGGCCCCTTGCGCGGCGCGGGCAGCCAGCCCGTGGCGAGCTTCTGGTACAGCTCCGGGCTGATGCGCGAGCTGACCGCCTTGGCCAGCAGGGCGATGGCCATCAGGCTGATGACCATCTCATGGCCGTCCACCATTTCCATGACGATGATCGCCGAGGTGATCGGCGACTGGGTCACCGCTGCGAGAAAGCCGGCCATGCACAGGGCGATCAGGGGAATGGCGTCGGTGCTGGCCTGGAGCTGGGCCAGGGTCGAGCCCAGCCCGGCGCCGATGGCCAGGGACGGGGCGAAGATGCCGCCGGGAATGCCCGAGAAGTAGCTGGCCAGGGTGGCGAGAAAGCGGGCGATGGCCACGTACCAGGGCAGCTGCACCTCGCCGGCCACCACCTGGGCGGTGATGGCGTAGCCGCTACCGTAGGAGGCCCCGGCGCTGACCAGGCCGAGCAGCGCCACCGCCAGGCCGCAGCCCCCGGCGAAGAGCACCGGATGGCGGGCGCGCCACTGCCAAAGGGGGCTGTCGCTGCGATACAGGGGCCACAGCATCAGGCGGCTGAACAGCCCGCCGAGCAGGCCGGTGGCCAGGCCGCCGGCCAGGACGGGCAGGATCACCGAATCGCCCAGGGCTGCCACCTTGAGCTTGCCGAAGTAGTTGTAATTGCCGAGCAGGGCGATGGCCACCAGGCCGGCGATGATGATGGTGCTGACCAGTACGCCGCTGGTGCGAGCCTCCAGGCGCCGTCCCAGTTCCTCGATGGCGAAGACGATGCCGGCCAGCGGCGTGTTGAAGGCCGCCGCGATGCCCGCCGCGCCCCCGGCGATCAACAGATCCTGGGGCCGAATCGCCCGGGAATAGGGAAGGAAGCGGTGGGAAAAATGCAGGATCGACGCCGCCACCTGCACCGACGGCCCCTCCCGCCCGGCGGAAAAGCCGCCCAGCAGCGCAAACCCGCCCAGCAGCACCTTGCCCGCGGCGATGCGCAGGGACACCAGCCCCCCCACCTCGCCCCCCTTGGCGGCGATGCGGGTGGCGGCGATCACCTGGGGAATGCCGCTGCCCTGGGCCCCGGGCACGTAGCGTCGGGTCAGCCACACGGTGGCCATGCCGACGGCCGGGGCGAGCAGGAAGGGCAGCCAGGGCCGCCCCGCCACCAGGCCGTCGAAGAGGTGCAAGGCCCACTCCGCCAGCTTGGCGAAGAACACCACCGTGCCGCCCGCCACCAGGGCCGCCGTCCACAAGGTGGCGCGCACCCGCCACCGGTTGCTGCTGAATTGCCGTCTCAGGAAGGCAACGTTCATCGCCGCATGCTCCAACGCCAGACCGCGCCGCCCCTCATCGGCGGGCACGGTGCAAAGGTCGCATGCTACGCCCGCCCCGCCCGCCGGACCTAGCCGGCCGCACCCCGGCCATGCCGCCACCATGGAGGCGCATAAAGATGCCGGCCCCAAACTCCAGGCTGGGCGGCCATCTCCAGCCCGCCAGGGCCAAACCCCGCGCCCCGCCTCGCTCTCCAGCCGCACCCTCTGGAATCCCTTGTCCGGCGCGGGGTTTGGAAGGGCGACCATTCGGACGCCCGGCACTTTCCCCAGAAAATGGGGACAGGGCTGTGGATAACACTGAATTACTCTTTTAGCTCAAGGCTATGACAGAACGCCCAAGAAACAGGCAAAAAATACATAATGCATACCTTGATTAAATAAACCCTGCCATACGATGGATATCGTCATCAAAGCCCTCGGGCTCCTCATCGGCTTCTACGTCTTTCGCGGCCTGCTAGGCAAAGCCCGTGACGGCGACCTGCGCAAATTCCTGATCCTGGTCGCCGTCACAATGGCAGCCATCCTCTACCGACTCGCCGATTCGGCCTGAAACCACGGGCGCGGCGCCAGTTCGCCCCCGCAGATTTCCCCGCCCCCGTTCCCGGACTCGTTATCATGGCGCCCTCGGTGCCCCGGGCCGTTGCCCGGCACCCCACGGAGAACAACATGGCTTCATCCAACGACACTGTCAGCATGGCGGTGTTCTGCGACTTCGAGAACGTCGCCCTGGGCGTGCGCGATGCCCAGTACGATAAATTCGACATCAAGCCGGTGCTCGAGCGCCTGCTGCTCAAGGGCAGCATCGTGGTCAAGAAGGCCTATTGCGACTGGGAGCGCTACAAGGGCTTCAAGGCCACCATGCACGAGGCCAATTTCGAGCTGATCGAGATCCCCCATGTGCGCCAGTCGGGCAAGAATTCCGCCGACATCCGCCTGGTGGTGGATGCCCTGGACCTCTGCTACACCAAGTCCCACGTCAATACCTTCGTCATCGTCTCCGGCGATTCCGACTTCTCGCCCCTGGTCTCCAAACTGCGCGAGAACGCCAAGCAGGTGATCGGCGTGGGGGTGAAGCAATCCACCTCGGACCTGCTCATCGCCAACTGCGACGAGTTCATCTTCTACGACGACCTGGTGCGCGAGAGCCAACGCGCCGCCGCCAAGCGCAACCGGGACAGCCAGCAGCCGCCCAAGCGCACGCCGGAAGAGGAAAAGCGCCGCAAGGAAGAGATGGACAAGCGCCGCGCCCAGGCCGTGGACATGGTGGCCGCCACCTTCGACGCCCTGATGGCCGACCGCAGCGACACCGAAAAGCTGTGGGCCTCGGTGCTCAAGGAAGCCCTGAAGCGCCGCAACCCGGGCTTCAACGAGGCCTACTACGGCTTCCGCGCCTTCGGCAGCCTGCTCGACGAGGCCAAGAGCCGGGGCCTGCTGGAAATCGGCCGGGACGAGAAGTCCGGCACCTACGTCTGCCGCCCCAACAGTGCGGTTCAGATTAGCCAGAGCGCCCCCCGCGGCGAGGCGGCGCCGGCCGCCGACGCGCACCAATCGACGGCTTCGGACGAGGCCAGCGCCGCTGTCGCCCAGCCGCACTCTGCTCTGGTAGAACCGGCCCAGGCCCAGGCCAAGCCCGCTGGCGACCGCCGCCGTGGCCGGGGCCGCGGCCAGGATACGCGCGGCGCCAAAGGCGCCGGATCGGAAAGCGCGGTAACGCCCGCAGCCCCCTCCGTACCGGCCGACCATACCGCCGCGACCGCCGTCCCCAGCCAGCCGGCCCAGGCCGAAGCGAGTACGGCCGACAGCGCCGCCCCGGCCTCTCCGGCTGCCGCGCCGCGCAAGCCGCCCCGCCAGGGCGCCCGCACCGCCAGGACCGCCAGGACCGCTAGCAGCAACCCGACCAAGACCACCGCGCCCGCCGCGGCGGACACGCCGGCGGCGCCCGCCCAAGCGGCAACGGACAGTGCGGCCGGCGCGGGCACCGCCAACAAGGCGGCAAAAGCAGGGAAAGCGGACAAGGCGGAAAAATCGAACAAACGGGCCAAGCCGGCCAAGGCGGAACAGCCGAAGCACGGGGACACGCCGTCCGCCTCCGCCGCGCCCACCGCGGAAGCACCGTCCCAAGGCAAGCCCAGCGCAGCCCGCAAGCCCGCCCCACGCAGCCGCCGGCCGCGCAAGGCGGCCGAGGGTGGCACGGGCGGCAATGGCGCCGCCGAGTAAGCCGTAACCCCCATCGCCGCATCCCGGGCCCGTCAAGCGTGGCCCGGGATGCGGCACTCGATTTCGGGCTCCCGCCCCGACGGCCCTGCCCGGCCCGCCCAGCCCACAGATTCACGGCAGCCGGTAGCAGAATCCGCCCCAACGTCTTTCCTCCCCCCACCGCCACATGTCCGCCGACCATCCCGCCCTCGCCCTGCGCGTCGAGCCCCTTGCCCCCGAGTTCGCTGCTGCCGCCGCCGCCCTGGCGGCGCAACTGGGCCTACCCGGGGCGGAATCTGCCGCGGAATTCGCCGTGCAGGTGGGGCCCGAGGGAGTGCAGCTGGTGGAATTGGGGCCTGGCGCCCCGGGGCCGATTCGGGTGGATTTCGTCGCCGGAGCGGCGGCCCATCGGCGCCTCTACGGCGGCGGGGCCGGGCAGATGATCGCCAAGGCAGTGGGCTTGCAGCCCGGGGTGCGCCCCAGGGTGCTGGACGCCACCGCCGGCCTGGGGGGCGACGCCTTCGTGCTGGCCCAACTGGGCTGCGCCATGACCCTGCTGGAGCGCCAGCCGGTGGTGGCGGCCCTGCTCGCCGACGGCCTGGTCCGGGCGGCGGCGGACCCGGAGGTGGGCGCCATCGCGGCGCGCATGAGGTTGATCCGGGGCAACGCCATCGAGGCGATGGCCGCCTGGGCGGACGAGCCGCCCCAGGTGATCTACCTGGACCCGATGTTTCCGCACCGGGACAAGAGCGCCCTGGTGAAGAAGGAAATGCGCCTGTTCCGCCCCCTGGTAGGGGACGACGACGACGCCCCGGCCCTGCTGGCCGCGGCCCTGCCCCTGGCCAGCCACCGGGTGGTGGTGAAGCGCCCGCGTAAGGCCCCGGCCATCGCCGGCCCGGCCCCCAGCTTCGTGCTGGAGGGCAAGTCGAGCCGCTACGACATCTACGCCAGAAAGTCGCTCAAGCCCAAGGCGGGCTGAACACGCCAACCTGCCCGGCACACCCGGCGCCGGGCTGCCGTATTGGTCAAGCTACCCGGCGTCGGACGGGCAGACGCCACAACGCCCTGCCGCGCCAGCGGAAGCAGCGCGAAGCAGCGGCAAGGCAGCGACGAACCGGCGACGCCGGCCCACCCACCCTGCCGGCCGTGCCGGAAAAACAACCTCAGTGATGATGAGGCTGGGCGCCGGCAACCAAGGGCGCCACCACGTCCTCGACCTCGTGGGGGTGCTTCTTGGCCATCTTGGCCGCCTTGCGCTCCTTGGGGGTGAGAAGGGGCGCCTTCTTCGGTTCCTTGGTGCCGTGTCTGAACTTGCTCATGATCGCAACTCCTGAACGGCCGGGGCTGGACGGCAAGCGCGATGCGCAGGTGCACCGCTGCGCCGTCCGGTTTCATCCCGGCCCATCCGTTCACTATAGGCCACTCCGGGCGACCCACCGCTTGCGCTCCCGACCATGGGCCATTGCCTTTTTCCGCCCCGGGTTTGTGCCGCGCAGCAAAAGCTGCCATAATCTCACCCTTGCCTCGGAGTCAGAGTGCCTCGCCCGGTGTCACGTGGGCGAAAATTTTCTGACCGTTCCAGGGAAAAGCCCCGCCAGCCGGCGAAGTCGTTGCTCTCGTAGCCGTGTAGTCCGGCAGCCAGAATTGCTTTTCCGTCACCGCTAGTCATCGATCTCTAGCCCCCTATCGTCAGGGCCCGTTTTCCGGGTTTCCTGGTCGGCATACCGGTTGGCGTCGATGTGGGTGTTGATTACGCCAATCCGTTGCGGCCAATTGCGCATGTCGTGTTTGCGCGCTGGGTGCCGTTCGCGTTTGCCGAGGCCCGCCCTTGCCACCAGGCAAGCCTTTACGCAATCCAAGGAAAACCTGATGACCGTTTCTTCGATCGAGAATCTCGACGCTGCCCCCATTGCCATCGCCGACGCTGCCGACGCCGCCCCCGAGGCCGTCGTTACCGCCAGCGCCGCGCCCGCCCAGGCGTCCGAGCCGACCGAAACCGTTGCTGCCGAGGCCGCCGACATCGCCATTGCCACCGATGCCGCTGATGCCGCCGAAGCACCGGCCAACCTCTTTGCCGAACTGGGCGTGGTCGCGCCCATCGTGCGCAACCTGACCACCCTGGGCATCACCGCCCCCACCCCGGTGCAGCGCCAGGCCCTGCCGATCCTGCTCGGCGGCGCCGACCTGATCGCCTCTGCCCCCACCGGCACCGGCAAGACCGCTTCCTTCCTGCTGCCGGCCATGACCCGCATGCAGCAGCAGCCCGCCAAGGCCCGCGCCATCGGCCCGCGCCTCCTGGTGCTGACCCCGACCCGCGAACTGGCCCAACAGGTGTCCAAGGCCGCCATCAGCTTCGCCAAGGGCATCAACCGCATGAAGACGGTGTGCATCACCGGCGGCGAGTCCTACTTCAACCAGAACCGGGTGCTGTCCTCCCCCTATGAAATCCTGGTGGCCACCCCGGGCCGTCTGATGGACCAGATGAACAGCGGCCGCATCGACTTCTCCCGCCTGGAAATGCTGGTGCTGGACGAAGCCGACCGCATGCTCGACATGGGCTTCTCCGACGACGTGATGGCGATTGCCGAAGCGCTGCCGACGGAACGCCAGACCGTGTGCTTCACCGCCACCCTGTCGCCCAACGTGCAGGCCCTGACCGGCCAGCTGATGAAGTCGCCCCAGATGATCTCGGTGAAGGCCGAAGTGTCCCGCCAGGACGCCATCGACCAGCACGTGGTGTACGTGGACGACATGGGCCACAAGCGCCGCCTGCTCGACCACTGGCTGGCCAAGGACGACACCGGCCAGGCCATCATCTTCACCGCCACCAAGCGCGACGCCGAGCTGCTCGCCGAGGAACTGGGCGCCGCCGGCCACTCCACCGTGGCCCTGCACGGCGACCTGCAACAGCGCCAGCGCACCCGCATGCTCAACCAGCTGCGCCAGGGTGCCGCCCGGGTGCTGGTGGCCACCGACGTGGCCGCCCGCGGCATCGACGTACCGGCCATCACCCACGTCTTCAACTTCGACCTGCCCAAGTTCGCCGAGGACTACGTGCACCGCATCGGCCGCACCGGCCGCGCCGGCGCCACCGGCATGGCCGTGTCCTTCGTCGGCAAGCAGGACGTGTTCACCCTGCGCCGCATCGAGCGCTTCATCGGCAACAAGGTGAAAGTGACCGAGATCGAGGGCCTGGAAGCCCGCTTCAAGCCCGGCCAGGAACGCCGCGAAGGCGGCAACAACCGGGGCGGCAAGTTCGGCAACAAGGGCGGCTACGGCAACGGCAAGCCCGGCTTCCGCAAGGAAGGTGGCTTCGGCGGCGGCGAGCGCAAGCCTTACGGCGACCGCGGAGACCGCCAGTTCGCCGACCGTGGCGACCGTCCGGCCCGTCCCTACGGCGACCGGCCGCAAGGCGATCGTCCCTACGGCAACGGCGGCGACCGCCCCTACGGCAAGCGTCCCCAGGGCGACCGTCCGTTCGGCAACGACCGCCCCTACGGCGAACGCAAGTTCGGCGGTGAGCGTCAGCCCTCCAACTGGGGCAACGCCAACCCCTACGCCCGCCCCGAGCGTCCCCGGGACTTCGACGAGCGCGAGATCCAGCGCCGCGAGTTCCTGGCCCGCGAAGGCAAGGGCGCCCAGGGGGCTTCCGAGCACTACACCGGCTTCACCCACCACGGTTTCGGCGACGGCAACCGGGGCAAGGGCGGCTTCAACGGCACCGACAAGAACCGTGGCGGCGGCAAGCCCGGCGGCTTCGCCCCCAAGCAGGGCGGCTTCAAGCGCCCCGGCGAGCGCGCCCAGCACCACGCCCATGACGGCCGTGGCGCCGGTGGCAACGGTGGCAATGGCGGCAACCGGGCGTCCCGCTTCGGCCGGGACGACTAAGGCCGCGACAGCCTGAACCAGCAGCCCCCGCGTCCTGAGCGGGAGCGGCACGAAAACAGCGAGGCGCCTTGTGGCCCTCGCCGTTTTTTTATGGGAACTATAGCGATGACGTGCTGAACCGCATCCAACGCAGCGTTCGCAGAACCGCAGAGAACGCTGAGAACAGGCGAACCACCAAGACGCCAAGAACACCAAGCAGCACCAAGATGGAAACCGGCAGCAAGTCTTTCCTTGGTGACTCTTGGCGCCCCCTTGGTGCCTTGGTGGTTCGCTTTTCCCCCAGTGCGCACGACAAATTAACCGCCCTCCCCGTTCCGCCACGCCGATGACTGCTCCCACCTCCCCTTTCGACCAGGCCATCGCCCGGGCCGCCGCGCTGATCGGTACGGCCGACGGCCTGATCGTCACCGCCGGCGCCGGCATGGGGGTGGATTCGGGCCTGCCCGATTTTCGCGGCAACGCCGGCTTCTGGCGCGCCTACCCGGCCCTGGCCGAGGCGGGCATCGACTTCACCCGCATCGCCAACCCGGCCGCCTTCGTGCGCGCACCCCGCCGGGCCTGGGGCTTCTACGGCCACCGCCTGGCCCTCTACCGGGACACCGCGCCCCACGCCGGTTTCGCCGTGCTGCGCGCCCTGGGCGCGGCCATGCCCGGGGGCGCCTTCGTCGTCACCAGCAACGTGGACGGCCAGTTCCAGAAGGCCGGCTTCGCCCCGGAACGGGTGCTGGAAATCCACGGCTCGATCCACCACCTGCAATGCCTCACGCCGTGCGACAACGCCGTGTGGCCGGCCGACGGCGTGGTGCCGCAGATCGACGCCCGGCGCTGCGAATGGACCGGCGCCGACCTGCCGGCCTGCCCCCAGTGCGGCGGACTGGCCCGGCCCAACATCCTGATGTTCGACGACTGGCAGTGGCACAGCGCCCCGAGCGACGCCCAGCGGCGCCGCTTCCAGGCATGGCGGCAGACGGTGGAAAAGCCGGTGGTGATCGAGCTGGGCGCCGGCATCGACCTGCCCGCCATCCGCCACATCGGCGAAGCCCTGGATGCGCCGCTGATCCGCATCAACACCCGCCATCCGGACCTGCCCCGGGGCCAGGGCGTAAGCATCGCCGCCGGCGCCCGGGACGCCCTGACGGCCCTGGCCAGCGCGCTCGGGCTGGCGATTTAGGGCGAAATCAAGGCCAAGGCCGAACCGCCCCCTCAGGGCCGCACGGGGCGACGGCAAGCTGAACAAGCGGAGGAAAGCCGGAACGTAGGTGTGGCCGCGCCGTATCAACCGGCAGCGGCCCCGCCACGGCCAACCATCCGTCACCGCCACCGCCCCCTGCCACCAAGCACCACGCGCCGCACTGCCCCGATACCCCCGGACCGGGTCGCGCCGCCCGGCCCCGCGGCGTTACCATCCTTCCTTTGCCTCCCTGGGACCGACCGCCATGCACTACGGCATCACCGACCTGGCCACCTTCGTCCTCGGCACCATCTTCATCGTGCTGGTGCCCGGCCCCAACTCCATGTACGTGATGACCGTGGCCTCGCGCCAGGGCATCGCCGCCGGCTACCGGGGCGCCTGCGGCATCTTTCTCGGCGACCTGATCCTGATGGTGCTGGCGGCCACCGGCGTGGCCTCCCTGTTCAAGGCCAACCCGGCCCTGTTCGTGGTGCTCAAGTACGCCGGGGCCGCCTACCTGGTCTATCTCGGTCTGAACCTGGTGCGCGCCGGCATCCGGCGCTGGCGGGGCGCGGCCCAGGCCGCCCCGGAAACACCGGCAACCCCGCCGCCGGAGGCCGCCCGGCCGTTCCAGGTGGCCCTGCTGATCAGCCTGCTCAACCCCAAGGCGATCCTGTTCTACGTGTCCTTCTTCATCCAGTTCGTCTCCCCGGGCTACGCCCACCCGGCCCTATCCTTCCTCATCCTGGGGACCATCGTGCAGATTTGCAGCGCCGTCTATCTGTCGGCCCTGATCTTCGGCGGCAGCTATCTGGCTGAGACTTTCCGCCGCCGCCGGCGCCTGGCGGCCGGAGCCACCGGCGGCATCGGCGGCCTGTTCATCGGCTTCGGCCTCAAGCTGGCCGACGCCGGGGTGGGTTGAGCGGAACGTTTTCTCCGTTTCGCCGGCCACCGTCCGCCACCCCGGTTTCGGCCGGCCGGCATCGGGGCGTGCTCCCAGATACTTTAATAAAATTCATGTATTGAGCAGGCAAAAAAGCAAAGGTCCGCGCCAGTTCTTGAGTTTTGAAAAACGGCCGGCGCGAAACATGAAGAAAATTAATAGATCGGCCATAACGTCGGCGCCTGCGCCGCTCCGGCCTGCCCAACCCCCAGGCGTCAGCGCGCCCGCCACTCGGTGGGGGCGCAGCCCATCTCCTGGCGGAACATGTAGGTGAAGGCCGAGGTGGAGGCGTAGCCCAGGTCCAGGGCGATGTCGGTGACGCTGCGCCCGGCGCACAGCCATTCCAGGGCGCGAAACAGGCGCAGGCGGTGGCGCCAGTCGCGCAGGGTGATGCCCACCTCCCGCTCGAAGTGGCGGGCCAGGGTGCGGGCGGAGGCGCCCAGTTCCCGCCCCCAGTCGTCGGCGCTGCGGCCGTCCGCCGGGTTGGCGTAAAGCGCCTCGCAGATGCGGTGCAGCATGGGGCTCTGGGGCCAGGGCAGGCGGAAGTTCTGCACCGGCAGGCGGCGTAGCTGCTCGACGATCAGGGCATTGAGCTTGTCGATGTAGGCGTCGTTTTCAGCCGCCCCGCCGGCATCCTCCTCGGGAATACCCACCGGCACGCCCGCCGGGCCGATGGCCGGGCTGACCGCCTCCAGCTCGACGATCAGCGCCCGCAACAGCGGTGTGACGGCGAGCACCGTGCAGGTGTCCGGCATGTCCAGCCCGGGCTGGTCGGCCACGTAGAGGTTGCGGAACTGGGCACCGTTGAGGGCCCCGGTGGTGTGCAGCACCCCGGTGGGCACCCAGATGGCCTGCTCCGGGGTAATCACGTGCCAGGCGTCGGCAATGGTCACCACCAGGGTGCCGGAGGTGGCATAGACCAGCTGGTTCCAGCGGTGGCTGTGCAGCGGGAACACCTGCCGCGCCGTGAGGTTCTGGGAGCGGGGAAAGATCGGCTTGGGCAGCGTCTCGATCTCGGGCACGTCGATGGTGATCCAACCGGCGGTTTCCAGCATGGGGTCTCCCGCGATCCGGCTCGCTGCCGGGCGCTCTTCCTGGCCTTGTCCGGGTAATTTCCGGGTAATTTCCCTGGCTTATCCCACTCTATTCGCCACCCGATTCGCCCCCCATGCCAGCGGTGCCCGCTGGCTTGCCCCGGTGGTTGGCGGCACCGGCGCATCACTGGTGGCGGTAGCGGCGTCGAAAGGCACACCTCGCCAGATGATATATCAGTGTGTCGCTTCATCGATACAACTCGTCATTGTATCGAAAGAGTCCCAATCCCCGTCCCGGTAGCATGGGCCCCACAAACCCATAACAATCAGGACGAGACATGCCCCCCAACGCCGCCGCCCTTCCCCACAGCAGCACCGCCGAGCGCTACCGCGTCATCTTTGCCGGAATCTGCGCCCTCATCCTCACCGTGGGCCTGGCCCGCTTCGCCTACACCCCCCTGCTGCCGCTGATGCGCAACGAGGCCGGGCTGTCGTACCTGGCCGGGGGCTGGCTGGCCACCTTCAACTACGTCGGCTACATCGCCGGGGCCCTGTTCGCCGCCTCGATCAGCGACCTGCAACTCAAGTACCGCCTCTACCGCATCGGCCTCATTCTGGCCGTGGCCACCACGGCGGCCATGGGGCTAACCGACAACCTCTACCTGTGGGTGCTGCTGCGCTTCGTCGCCGGGCTTTCCAGCACCGCCGGGATGCTGATCGCCTCCGGCCTGGTGCTCAACTGGCTGATCCGCCAGGGGCACAAGCCCGAGCTGGGCCTGCACTTCGCCGGCCTGGGCATGGGCATCGTCGTCTCGGGCCTGGCCGCCGCCGCCATGGCCGGGCGCCTCGCCTGGGACGAGCAGTGGCTGGCCCTGGGAGTCCTCGGCGCGGCCTTCTTCCTGCCCGCCTGGTGGTGGCTGCCCGCCCCGGCCAGCCTGGCCGCCGGCGCCGCCAAGGCCGCCGCCACGCCCCCGTCGCGGCGCTGGATGGGCCTCTTGATCGCCGCCTACTTCTGCGCCGGCTTCGGCTTCGTCGTCAGCGCCACCTTCATCGTCGCCATTCTGGAAAAGCTGCCCCTGCTCACCGGCAAGGGCGCCCTGGTGTGGGTGATCGTCGGCGTGGCCGCCACCCCCTCCTGTTTCCTGTGGGACCGCATCGCCGGGTCCATGGGCCAGATCCCGGCCCTGCTGCTCGGCTTCGGCTTGCAGATCGTCTCCATCGTCCTGCCCGTGCTCTCCCAGGACCCGGTGCTCAACCTGGTGGGCGCCGTGCTCTTCGGCGGCACCTTCGTCGGCATCGTCAGCCTCACCCTCTCCCTGATCGGCCGCTGTTTCCCCGAGAACCCGGCCAAGGCCATGGCCCGCCTCACTCTGAGCTACGGCGTGGCCCAGATCGCCGCCCCGGCCATGGCCGGCTACATCGCCGCCGCCAGCGGCAGCTACCTGGGCTCCCTGGTGGTCGCCGCCGTGGTGATGGTGGCCGGCATGGGCCTGCTGCTGATCCTCAACAAGCAGCAAGGGCTGGCCCCCAGCCTGACGGGCCGCTAACGCCGGCAGTCCTGGCCCCCACGATCCGATCCAAACGAAAACGGCGAGGCGCCTTGCGGGCCTCGCCGTTTTCGTTTCCAGCATCAGCACGCTACACGGCAGGTGCCTGAACCAGCTTTCCAAGCTGGAACGCTGCCCGCTGAATGGCTTGCGTATCCAGTACAGGTGCTCTGTCCGGTAGAAATAGACGCCTGACGTTCTTCGGATTGACGACTCGCACGGTGCTGCCCGTCGGCCTGACGCTGTCCACGACGAACCACCCCGGTAGGGCGAGCACTGGAATGACTTGATAGAGTTCGCCCGTGGAATTCTTGAGGTATGTCGACAGCCATTTGGCCTGCCTGCTTGCCTGCTCAATAGGTTCCGTTTCCGTCCAGCACGGAAAGCGCAATTGCTTACCGTCGTACTGCACCTTGGCCCCTGCGGCGCCATTGCCCGCCGGAGGTTTCATCCGGGATTTGGTCTCGATGGCGAACACGCCTGCCGGGGTGATGACGACATGGTCGATGTTGAAGCCCTCGGCCTGAATGTCGTGAAAGATGTGGTTGTCGCCTGCCAGCGATACCGCAATCTCCTGGGCCGTAGCCTGCTCGGCGCGGATGGCCTGGCGCAAACGACGAGACTTGGGCATTTCTGCCATGATCAGCCGGCCATAGTAGACGCCGCTCCCCAAGACAGCGCATAGCAGAATCGTGTCGAACCAGCTCCAGGTCGAAAAATCAGGAGCGACCCGCCGTGAAAGGATGGTCTGTACGACGGCCAGGCCAATGAGCAGAGCACTCAGCACTCGCTCCATCTGGCGATCCAGCAACTCATCACGCGCAGCTTGCAGGCTTGCTCCAGGCAACCGGCGCAAATCCGTCGTGAGCGCTTCGCGACGTTCATCGGCATCCAGCCGATATTTTTTCCAATAGACCAAAGCAACAACTGTCAGCACGGGGACTAGCCCCAACACAACCATCAACACCTGCCAGAGCATTCGTTCTCTCCAGATATAAATATCGCCGCATTCGCGTTGCCGCATGCGCCGGCATCACGAGAATGACAATATTCTAGCCGGCCGCATCCACCCGATGCACAGAGCAGCGCTAGACCGAGCCCGATTAGCCCCCAGACAAGCAGGTTCAAACAAAAACGGCGAGGCGCCTTGTGGGCCTCGCCGTTTTGCTTGGGGGACGTCAAAAACTAACTGCTGGTTCAGCGCGGCCGCACCAGGATGTAACCCCGGTTCTCCGCCCCGTCCCGGGTGCGCATCCCCTGGATGAGGGTGGCGAGGGGCATCCAGACCCATGGGTAGTGGCTGGGATGCACGTCCAGGATCAGCACCGAATCCGTGGCCGCGTCGTAGGCGCCCACCGGCGAGATATGCCCGCCCCCGGCCTGGCCCACCGCCGAGCGCAGGTAATTGACGATCACGTAGTCGCCGCCGCGCTGGAGGTTGTCCACCAGGTCGCGGCGAATCTCGGCCTCGGGCTTCTGGTCATCGACGATCACCAGCTTGGTCGCCACCTTGTACGCCCGCAGCAACTCGTCGAGTTGGCGCAACTGGTAGCCGCCGTCCCGCACCATCCGCCCCTCCACCGCCATCGGCTCCCCCAGCACCTGAGCCCGGGTCTTCCTGCCCGCAGCGATCACGCTTTCCTGGGTATAGCGCCGATCCGTCAGCTCCAGCCCCCGGGGCAGGTAGCGGGTATCCGCCGGGGTCAGCCGACTACGGTCGTGGGACGCCTCCACCCCTTGCGGGTCCAGAGCATTGAGCACGATGGCCGCCATGGCCGGCGCACAGAAGGCAATCGTCGCCTGGGGCTCGAACTGGTTGGCCAAGGGAGCGAAGTCGCTTTTTGCCGTGGAACGGGAGAGGCGGTCCAGGCCTTCGGGGGAGGCGAAGGGGGTGAGGGGCTGCGTTCGCGCTGGTGCCAGAGAACCTTCAGCGAGGGCAAAGGTATTCAGTACTCCAGCTACCACTAGTGCTGAGACGGCACGGACAAAAAATAGCATTTTTTACTTTAAAAACTGGAGCTTAGCAGTTATCACCACACTGTAGCGAATCTTCGGCTTATACGATTGGATGCTTGGTTTTTAGTGTACAAGGGTCTTCTCAAAATTACAGTCGGACCCAGCAGCCCAGCAGAAATTTACTGGCTGACAGCCTACGTCCAATTTCCGCTTTTACAACCTCAACATGAGGTATAATTTCCGGAAACACTGAAGGAGTTACCTATGCCTAAACGCAAGTTCGAGCTGGCCTATTCCAACGTACTCACCCCTCGCGCCAAGACCATCGTCGAGGCAGAGCTTGTTGAAACACGGCTGCAAGAGCTATCACCAGACTTATCAAACAGGCTCCTGCACAATTCTATCCAGAGTGGACTTGGTGCCCGCAATGACACTACACGTGCCTCTGCCGTCACAGCAGCAGGTGTACAGCAATGGTTCAGGACAGTAGAGGCATTGCGTACCTTGCTAAGCGAAAAGCAGTGGCACATTCACAACGAAAAAAACTGCCCTTTCATCAGCTCGCCTGACCGCTCTGTATCTATCGTGGTAATGACAGGTAACAGTGAAACTGGCAAACAAGGCTTTGAAGACCCTACCAACCAAGCCGAAAAAGGCGTAGTCGTTGAAGGTTTTGTCCAATCCAATCGTCAGCTTGAATTATTCAACCAGGACGCACTGAAGCTGGTAAAAGCGAAGAAAAAGGAAACTCAGGTTTGGGCTTTCCTTTACCACTATGATAAAGCGTTGAACGAGGTGAGATTCGAACTCTCTTACCCCACAGGATTCACCAAGAAGAAAATTACTGCTTGGGGTGAACGTCTAATCTTTGGCAGCATCCCCAACAACCCTTCAGACTTCACCATTCGCAAGGACATCCCCAATGCCCCAGCCACCGTGGAAGTCGAGCCCAAAACTGGTACTTTTTGATTAAGCATCATGGCAGAAATCAACCCCTCGCAAATTACATTTGCCCGGGTTAGAAGGCGCCTTACAAAAGCCCAATTAGCCAAGGACTTGGGCGTCACTAGCCGTAGCATCCAGAACTACGAGTCAGGGGCCTCTGCTCCTGACCCTGAAACCCTGGCAAAGATGGCAAAACTGCTGAACTTCCCACAGCAGTTTTTTTACATCGAAGAAAAGATGCCAACCATCGGAGAGCATGCAGCCAGTTTCCGATCGCTCTCAAAAATGACAGATGCAATGCAAAACTGCGCTCTCAACGCAGGCGCCATTGCCTTCAAGATCAATGAATGGATCGAGAAAAGATTCAACCTACCTCAAGCTGATCTACCTGATCTTAGCGACCTCACCCCCGAAGAAGCCGCAGCTACCTTGCGTCGCATGTGGGGCCTGGGTAATGCACCAATTCCCAACTTGATTCACCTATTGGAATCCAAAGGCATTCGCGTCTTTTCGCTGGCAGAAGAGGCCCGCGAAGTGGATGCTTTCTGCACTTGGTACGACGGCAAGCCGTTTGTATTCCTCAATACGATGAAATCTGCCGAACGTAGTCGCTTTGACGCAGCTCATGAACTCGGCCACTTGGTACGCGATGTCTATAGCATGCAACATGGCGAGGCCCACGGCCCAGAAATGGAGCGCCAAGCAGATGCATTCGCCTCAGCCTTTCTCATGCCAAAGGAAAGCGTAGTCGCCAATAAGCCGCCAGCATTCACTATCAAATATCTGATGAAGCTCAAGCGATACTGGGGGGTATCGCTGGCCGCGCTAGCCTATCGCTATAACACATTGGGGCAAGTTACAGAGTGGACCTACCGTAATCTGTGCATTGAAATCGCTAAAAGTGGGTACCGTACAAACGAGCCAGAGCCGATGGAGCATGAAAGCTCTCAGCTGCTGACCAAGGTGCTAGATTTTCTACACAGCCATAATTCAGGCCGAGGTGAAATCGCTAAAAATCTTTCCATCAGCGTGGATGATATAAATGCGCTGACCTTCCAACTGACACGGCTATCGGTAATTTCGGGAAATGCAACCACCGAAATAAGTTCAAGACAGCCACCTAAACTCCGATTGGTATGATTGGTATAAGTGCACCATCATTGCAGACTGACCACATCAAATAAGAGCCCCCCCAAACACCGCGCCCCTGCTCGCTCTCCAGCGGATATCCGCCAGAAGCCAACAGGGGCGCGGTGTTTCAAGGGGGCATCGTGGAGATGCCCGTCCTACCTGGGGTTTAGAAGGGGGGATCGTCGTCCGCCGTGGTGGCCGGGGCCGGAGCCTGAGTGGGGCTGGCTGGCTTTGCAGCGGCGGTAGCGCCGGCAGCGGCTTCGGCCGAAGCCCCCTCGCCGTCGCGGATTTCGCCGCCCAGGGCTTCCAGCAGGTCGGGGAGGAAGCGTTGCAGTTCGCCGCTCATCAGGGCGAATTCGGCGTCGAACAGTTCGTCGCCGTTGGCTCCATTGGCTTCGTTGGCCTCTTCTTCCTTGGTGTCCAGGTGGGCGAGGCGCTTGATCTCGAGCTTTTCGGTGAGCACGAAGGAGAGCCGGTCGCCCCAGGTGAGGGCCAGGCGGGTGGGCAGCTTGCCGGCTTCCAGGTGGGTGCGCACCTGGGCCTGCACTTCGTCGGTGTCCAGGGCGTGGCGCACGTAGCGCACGGTGGATTTTTCGTCGGAGACGGCCTTCAGTTCGCAGTCCCGGTCCACGGTGAAGCCGGCGGGGGCTTCGCCGGCGGCGAGCCAGTCGGCCATGGCCGAGGTGGGGGAACGCTCGGTCTTGATCGGCTTGACCGGGAAGTCGTCCAGGGATTTGGCCAGCAGCTCCAGGGCGTCGTCGGCCTTGCCGCGGCTGGCAGCGTCCACCGCCAGCCAGCCGTTGACCGGGTCGAGCCACAGCCAGGTGGTGGAGCGGCGGGTGAAGGCCCGGGGCAGCAGTTCCTCGGTGACCCGTTCCTTGAGTTCGCGCAGTTGCTTGCGGCCGGGGCGGAAGCCCTGCTGGGCTTCCAGCTCGTCGGCCCGGTCGGCGGCAACCTGGTTGACCACCGACGAGGGCAGCAGGCGGTGCTCGGTGGCCATGGCGATCAACCACTGGCCACCGACGGAATGGACCAGGGGCAGGGCGGCGCTGGCGGCGTCCTTGTCGGCTTTTTCGAGCTTGCCCCGGGGCGGGACCCAGCCCCGGGATTGCTTGTCCTGGCTGCCACAGCGGGTGAACACCACCCGGCCGAGCTGCTCTTCGAGCTGGGCCAGGGCGAGGGGGAAGGGGCTGGCGAGGCGGTACAACTGCAGGTTCTTGAACCACATGGCGGGTGTTTCCTTATCGTTCCTAATGGACCGGGCCGCAGGGAATGCCCTTACAGCCCGTCGTGTTCCAGGGTGTAGCCGGCGCTCTCGTCCTCGCCGAGCAGTTCGACCAGGGCGGGCATGGCCTCGGCCAGTTGCTGGGCCAGCACCCAGGGCGGGTTGAGGATGAACAGGCCGCTGCCGTGCATGCCGAAGCCGTCGGCGGTGGGCTTGCGCACGGTGAGGGCCACGTGCAGCCAGCTCTTGGCGCCCAGGGCCTTCAACTGTTCGGGCAGGCGGCGGGTTTCCAGGCGGTGCAGCTGGGGGTACCAGAGCACGTAGGTGCCGGTGGCGAAGCGCTTGAGGGCGTCCTTGAGGGCGGCCACCACCCGGGCGTATTCGCTCTTGTCTTCGTACGACGGGTCGATCAACACC
This sequence comes from Oryzomicrobium sp., assembly GCF_036820405.1. NCBI lineage: Bacteria > Pseudomonadati > Pseudomonadota > Betaproteobacteria > Rhodocyclales > Rhodocyclaceae > Oryzomicrobium > Oryzomicrobium sp. Next base: position 121,972 of record NZ_DAISLS010000012.1, on the reverse strand, counting down.
AGGGCGCGGCGCGGCGGCGGCGGCAGCAGGGCTTTCAGGCCCTCGTAGCCGTCGCCGGCGTAGATCAGGGCGCGCCTGCCGGCGTCCTTGAAGCAGCGGGCCAGCAGGGGCGAATCGGAGGGGTGCATCTCGAACAGGCGCAGCTTGGTCGATTCGCTCGCCACCACGTCGGCGATCACCGGGGAGCCGGGATAGACCTTGAGGGCGCGGGGCACCCCGTCCCTGCCGTTGCCGCGCTCCCGGGCGTTGATGGCGCGGATCACCTCGACGTAGCGGGCCAAGAGCGGCGGCAGGCCGGGCTCGTCCCACAGGCGGGCAATGCCGCTTTCGTACTCGGCGTTCTGGGTGGCGAAGCCAGTTTCCAGGGAATACATGCCGGCGCCGGCGTGGGTGTCCAGGTACCAGTAGGGTTTGTCCTTCTGGCCCAGGTAGTCGAGGCAGGCGATTTCCACCGCGTGCTTGAGCACGTCGGCGTGATTCCCCGCGTGAAAGGCGTGGCGATAACTTAACATGTCGGGTTTTTCGATTTCCGTTCAGGCCGGCATTGTACGGCCTGGCACCTCACCCGACTTCCATGGCTCTCAAATCCACCGTATTCAAGGCCGACCTGGGCGTGGCCGACATGGACCGCGGCTACTACGGCGACCATTCCCTCACCCTGGCCCGCCACCCTTCCGAAACCGACGAGCGCCTGATGGTGCGGCTGCTCGCCTTTGCGCTGAACGCCGACGAGCGCCTGGAGTTCGGCCGGGGCATTTCAACCGACGACGAGGCCGATCTGTGGCGCCTCGACCTGACCGGCGCCATCGAGCAATGGATCGACGTGGGCCTGCCGGACGAGCGCGACATCCGCAAGGCCAGCAACCGGGCCAACGAGGTGGTGCTGTACACCTACGGCGGCCGGGCCGCCGAGATCTGGTGGGAGCAGAACCAGAACAAGCTGGCGCGGCTCGACAACCTCACCGTGGTGAACCTGGCCGCCGCCGAGACCCAGGCCCTGGCGACCCTGGCCGCGCGCACCATGCGCCTGCAAGTGACCATTCAGGACGGCCACCTCTACGTGGCCGGCGAGGGCGACCCGGTGGAAGTCACCCCGGTGTTCTGGAAGCGCCCCCGGGGCTGAAGCCGGCCCCGGGGGCAGCCCCCGCTTACCACTCCACCAGGGAAATCCCCAGGCCGTAGTAGGTGGCCCGGTAGTTGTAGTCGATCATGCTCTCGCCGTAGCCGGAGAACACCTGCACGTGACCGCGCAGGTTGCCGGAGATGGGAAAGCCCCAGTCGAACTCGGCGGAGCCGTGGTTGCGCTCGCCCGTGCGCAGGGAATGGCGCAACCCCAGGGAAAACACGTGGCCGCCCCAGCGGCGCACCACCAGCAGATCGCCCCGGCCCATGAAGTCGGAAATGTCCGGGTTGTCGTTGGTCTCGGCCTTTTCCGGCACCCGGTACCAGCCGCGCAGCATCACGTTCCAGTCGCCCTTCTCGAAGCCTAGGCTGCCGATCACCCGGTTCCAGCTGCGCGACAGGGGATCGGCCCGGCCGTTGGACTGGTGGTTGAAGGAGATCGAGGCCAGGCGCCCGTTCCAGCCCAACAGGCTGTAGTTGGTGCGGAACACCAGCATGGCCTCGGGCTCGTAGTTGGTCTCGCGGAAGGGGCGCGAAATGCCGCCGTTGTAGACCTGCCAGCGCGACGACTGGGTGTAGCCCAGCCACAGGTCGCCGTTGTCGCCGAAGATGTTTTCCCAGGCCTTGGTCTTGAGGCTCAACTGGAACTTGGCCTCGGTGCTGTCGAAGGGCAGCGGGCTGTGCACCTGATTGGCCGGATTGGGGCTGGTGGGCTCCCGGTTGGGGGTGCGGGTGTAGAACACCGGCAGCAGGTACACCGGCTTGTAGGGGCGGATCACCCAGGTGCCGCGCTTGGCCGCCGGAGTCAGCTCCCAGCGGTCGTCGAAGGGCGTCACCTCGGCCGAGAGGATGGCATCGCTGACCAGCCCGCCCCCCGGCACGGCGCGCAGCCCGCCGGCGGCGTTGGCGGCCGGCAGTTGCTCGGCCAGGGCGGATGCGGGGGCCGGCGCCCCCGGCGGCACGTGGGCCAGGGGCTGGCCGGTTTCGGACCCAGCCGCCGGCTGTTCGCCGGGGGCCGGCTCGGTGGCGCTGCGCCGCCCCAGGGACCGGTCGTAGCAGGCCAGCCGCTCCAGGGGGCTGGCGATGCCGACGCAGGCGCCGGGGCCTGAAACGAGCGAACCCGGCGCGCCGGGCAGGGGCGCCTGGGCCCGGGCCGGCACCAGGTTCAGGGCCAGCAGCGATGCCGCCAGGGCGTGGAAAGCACGAAAAGACATGGTGGGCGTCACGGAAAAGGACAGAGGGAGACAAAGGGAAAGCAGCCGATACCCCGAACGCATGAAACCTGGACAAAACCGCCCCCGGGCAGACGGCGGCGGCAACGCCGCCCGGGAGCGGGGGAGCATTCATGCCGCCATCTTGCGTGAGGGCCACGGCAACGCAAAGCGCCCGCCGCGGGCCTGACGCATCCATGCGGCCCCAGGGCAGCGCTTCGACACTACACACTGCGCATTACGCCACGAATCCCTGAGAATTCTCGCCGATTCCCACGAATGCTGGCGCGTCCCTATTGGCGGCGCTACGCCCCCGGGATACCCTAGGGCAACTCATCCTCCGCCGGATCGTCCCGCCATGATCGAGACCACCCTGCCGGACCTGGATTCCTGGGTCGCCTACCTCTCCGAAAACGAAATCCCGGTGCTACGCCACACGGCCCGTCAGTTGGAGGCCCTGGCCCAGGACCTGGACCGCATCAACGGCCGCGACGTTTCCGCCGTGGCCCTGCACGACCCGCTCATGACGGTGCGCGTGCTGGCCTACATCCAGCCCTACCGGGGCAAGCGCCTGCAAGGCGAAATCACCACCGTCGAACAGGCGGTGATGATGCTCGGCATCGAGCCCTTCTTCCGCCACTTTCACAACGTGCTGGTGGTGGAAGACACCCTGAAGGCCCACCCCCAGGCCCTGCTCGGCCTGCTCCACGTGGCCCGCCGCGCCCAGCGCGCCTCGCGCTACGCCTACGACTGGGCCCTGTGGCGCCACGACCTGAACGCCGAGGAAGTGCGCATCGCCGCCCTGCTCCACGACTTGGCGGAAATCCTGCTGTGGTGTTTCGCCCCCCACCTGGCCCTGGAGATTCTGGCCCGTCAGCGGGGCGACCGGACCCTGCGCAGCGCCGCCGTGCAGCAGGAGGTGCTGGGCATCCAGCTCATCGAACTGCAACAAGCCCTGTGCCACGCCTGGGCCCTGCCCGACCTGCTGCCCCGGCTGATGGACGACCAGCACGCCAAGCACCCCCGGGTGCGCAACGTGGTGCTGGCGGTGAATCTGGCCCGTCACTCGGCCAACGGCTGGGACGACGCGGCCCTGCCCGACGACTACGCGGCCATCGGCGAACTGCTCAACCTGACCCCGGAAGCGGTGCGCGCCCGGGTCGGCGCCCCGCCTCCCGACGACGGCACGGGCGAAGGCGATGGCGACAGTGGCACCGATGGCGGCGCGCCGGATTCCGCGTCCGCGCCGCAGGATGAGGCTGCCCCCCCTCCCCCGCCTCAACCGCAGTAGCGCAGGTTGGCGAAGTCGAGCAGCAGATCCGGCCGCCCGTAGGCGAAAAAGCCGGCAGCCAGGGCCAGCAGCGCCGCCGCCGCGCCCACCGCCAGCCACAGTCGGCGGGCACCCCGGGCCGGTGCGGCATGGCCCACGGGCTTGTCATAACGAAGGTCGTCCATCCCGGTATGATAGCCGGCGCCCGCGGCGAATGTCCTCGCCTTCCCTGGCGTGTGCGCCCGCCGGCCGCCCCTCTTCCCGGAGCCCCCTCATGAGCATCAGCACCGCCGTCCTCCTCGGCCTCATCGCCGTGGTCGTCCTCTACGCCGTGATGACCTACAACGCCCTGGTCGGCCTCAAGCACGGCGTGGCCAAGGCCTGGGCCAACATCGACGTGCTGCTCAAGCAGCGCCACGACGAGCTGCCCAAGCTGGTGGAGGTGTGCAAGCAGTACAAGGAATTCGAGCAGACCACCCTGCAACGGGTGATCGAGGCCCGCTCCCAGGTGCAGCAGGCCCGGGAAGCCCATGATGTGGGCGCCCTGGGCGAGGCCGAAGGCAGCCTGCGCCAGGGGCTGCTGCGCCTGTTCGCGGTAGCCGAGGCCTATCCGGAACTGAAGGCCAACGAACACTTCATGCAGTTGCAGACCCGCATCACCGGCCTGGAAAACGCCATCGCCGACCGCCGCGAGCTGTACAACGAGGCGGCCAACCTGCTCAACGTGCGCTTGGAGCAGTTTCCGGACGTGCTGGTGGCCCGCCTGGGCAGCTTCGAATCCCAACCCCTGCTCGAATTCAGCGTCGCCGAAAAGGCCGACGTGGATCTGAAGGCCCTGTTCGGCTAAGGCCCTCCCGCTGTGTTCGACGGCCTGCGCCTCAGCCGCTGGAGCAGCGTCCACTGGGCCACCTCCGGTGTCCAGCTGGTGCTGCTGGCCATCGCCGCCCAGACCCACTCCCGCCTCGGCTGGCTGGTGTGCATCGCGCTGCTGGCAGCGATCAGCCTGGTCGCCTGGGCCTCGGCCTACCGGCGCCGCCGCGCCATCACCGACACTCCCACCGCCAAGGTAGCCACCGCCGCCCAGGGCTACGCCGAACTGACCGGCACCGGCCGCCCCCTGGACGGCCTGCCCATCGTCGCCCCGGGCCGCCACGTGCCCTGCCTGTGGTTCCGCTACCTGGTGGAAGAGCGCAACCACAAGCGGGAATGGACCGAGGTGCAGCGCAGCGAGTCCGAGGGCTCCTTCATCCTCGACGACGGCACCGGCCAGTGCCTGATCGACCCGGCTGGCGCCGAAATCGTCACCCGGCACAAGGAAACCACCGTCGCCGACGACACCCGCACCACCCTGTGGCTGCTGCTCAATGGCGACCCGCTCTACGCCATCGGCGACTTCCGCACCGTCACCGGCCTGTCCGGGGAGCTGGACCCCAACGCCGACGTGCGCGACCTGCTGGCCGAATGGAAGAAGGACCCGGCCGCCCTGGCCAGGCGCTTCGACCTGAACGGCGACGGCACCATCGACGAACAGGAATGGCTGCTCGCCCGCCAGGCGGCCAAGCGCGAGGTGGCGCGCAACCACGACGCCCTGCGCGCCGCCCCGGACATCCACCTCCTCGCCCGCCCCGCCGACGGCCGCCTGTTCCTGGTGAGCAATCTGTCCGAAGCCAAGCTCGCCCGCCGCTACGGCCTGTGGTGCCTGTTCCACCTGGCCCTGTTCTTCGCCGCCGTGGCCGGCCTGCCCTGGCTGTGGGCCGAAGGCGCCCCGCTTTAGGCGCCCCTTGCGGGCGCCGCGTTCGGACACCTCTGCCCGGCCGGCCTTACCATTGCCCCTTGCCCGCCGCCGTCGCGGCGGGCGCCACCGCCCAAGGATTCCCCATGCCCCACCTGACCCTGGAATACACCGCCAACCTGGACGGTGCCCTGGACGCCCCTACCCTGCTCGCCGGCATCAACGCCGAGCTGGCCGCCTCGGGCCATTTCGACGAGCCGGACATCAAGAGCCGGGCGATCCGCCTCGACGACTACGCCATCGGCGTGCACAACACCGGCCGGGGCTTCGTCCATGTGCGGCTGGCGATCCTCTCCGGCCGCCCGCCGGAAGTGAAGCAGGAACTGGCCGCCGCCGTGGCCGGGGCCCTCCACGCCGGGGTGCCGGCGGTGGACGGCCTGACGATCCAGCTTTCCGCCGAGATCGCCGACCTGGACCGGGCCAGCTACGCCAAGTCGATAAAAGGCTGACCGCTCCGCCCCCAGGGGAAACAGGTCTTCCCCCCGAATGCGGTGCTAGGCATAGGACATATGCCCTTGCAGTTTTTGGGATTTGGCGAAAAGATTGAAGCCAAACCCCATATACGCGCCCGGCATGGAACCCACGTCCACAATCACCACGAGCCCGCCTCCGGCCGGGCTGGCGGAACGTATTGCCCTTTTGGCCGAGTTCCTGCCGGAAAGCCTCTGGCTGGTGGATGTGATCGAACGGCGGGTGGTCTACGCCAACCCGGCCTATGAAAAGGTCTGGAACGCCTCCCGGGACGCGCTCTTCGCCGACCGCTTCGACTGGCTGAACCGGGTCCATCCGGAAGAGGTGGGCCGCTTGCGGGCCTCCCTCCACCGCCGCCCCTACGGGGGGCTGGATATCCGCTTCCGGGTCATCGGCCCCACCGGCGAGGTGCGCTGGCTGCACATGAAGAGCTTCGCCATCGGCGACGGCCCGCGCCCCCACACCATCGGCGGCATCGCCTTCGACGTCACCGACGCCCTGGCGGCGGAGGCCCGGGCCCACCACCTGGCCCACTTCGACGAGCTCACCGGCCTGCCCAACCGCAACCAGTTCCGCGAGCAGGTGGCCGAATCGCTGCGCCATGCCGAGCGGCACCACCGCCAGGCGGTGCTGTTCTGCCTGGGCCTGGACGGTTTCCAGAGCGTCAACGAGAACCTGGGCTACCGGACCGGGGACGAGGCCCTGGCCCAGCTGGCCCGGCGCCTGGGGCGCGACCTGCGCGCCGGTGACCTGCTCGGCCGGCTCGGCGGCGACCTGTTCGGCGTTTTCCTGAGCGAACTGGACAGCCCTATCGACATCGCCAATGCCGCCCGCCGCCTGATCGAGCAGACTTCCGCCCCCCTCGATGTGGACGGCCACACTCTGTACCTGGGCACCAGCATCGGCATCGCCGCCTTTCCCACCGACGGCGACAGCATCGACCAGTTGCTCTACCGGGCGGAAACCGCCCTGCACGACGCCAAGGAAAACGGCGGCGGCAGCTACCGCTTCTTCGAGGCCGCCGCCAACGAGCGGCTGCGCACCAAGCTCCAGACCGAACACTCCCTGCGCCAGGCGATCCAGGAAGACCAATTCATCCTCCACTACCAGCCCAAGGTCAGCTGTAGCAACGGCACCATCATCGGCGCCGAGGCCCTGATCCGCTGGCAGCATCCCCAGCGCGGGCTGGTGTCCCCCGCCGAGTTCATCCCGGCCATGGAAGAAAGCGGGCTGGTGCTGGCGGTGGGCCACTGGGTGCTGCGCCAGGCCTGCATCCAGGCCGCCCGGTGGCACGCCCAGGGGCTGGGGCCGTTCACCATGGCGGTGAACCTGTCGGGACGCCAGCTCCAGGAAGGCAACCTGGTGGCCAAGGTGCGCCAGGCCCTGGCCGATACCGGCCTGCCGCCGCGCTGGCTGGAACTGGAACTGACCGAATCGATGCTGATGGAGGATGTGGAGGACACCATCGCCATCCTCACCGAGTTGCGCGCCATGGGGGTACGGCTGTCGGTGGACGATTTCGGCACCGGCTATTCGAGCCTGGCCTACCTGAAGCGCTTCCCCCTGGATGCGGTGAAGGTGGACCGCTCCTTCGTCCAGGACATTGCCGCCGATCCCAACGACATCTCCATCACCCGGGCGGTGATCACCATGGCCCACGCCCTGCAAATGAAGGTGATCGCCGAAGGTGTGGAAACCGAGGCCCAACTGGCCCTGCTCATCGCCAACCGCTGCGACGAGATTCAGGGCTACTACTTCAGCCGCCCCGTGCCGGCCGCCGAGATGGAGCAGATGCTCATGGCAGGCAAGGCGATTCCAGGCGACCTGATCCGCCCCCAGGAGAAGAAGCGCACCCTGTTGCTGGTGGACGACGAGGCCAACATTCTCTCGGCCATGAAGCGCCTGCTGCGCAAGGAAGGCTACGAGATTCTCACCGCCGCGGGTGGCGAAGAGGGCCTGGAGGTACTGGCCAACCATCCGGTGGACGTGATCATCTCCGACCAGCGCATGCCGGGCATGACCGGGGTCGAATTCCTACGCCGCGCCAAGGTTCTCTTCCCCAACACGGTCCGCATCGTCCTGTCCGGCTACACCGAGCTGCAATCGATCACCGGCGCCATCAACGAGGGCGCCATCTACAAGTTCCTGACCAAGCCCTGGGACGACGACCACCTGCGCGAGCACATCGCCGAGGCCTTCCGCCAGAAAGAGTTGGCGGACGAGAACCTGCGCCTGGCCAGCGCCGTGCAACGGGCCAACCGGGAGCTGGAGGCGACCAACCAGCGCCTGCAACAGCTGCTCGCCGAGCGGGAAGAGCGCATCAGCCGCAACGAAACCGCCCTGGGCGTGCTGCACGAGGTCCTGGAAGTCCTGCCCTGGCCCTTGCTCGGGGTGGACGAAGACGGCCTGATCGTCGCCATGAACAACTTGGCCGAAGACTTGGTGGGTCCCCAGGGCGGTCTGCTCGGCCTGCCCCTGGGCACGGTGCTCCCACCTCAGGTGGTGGACAGCTTCCTGCGCGAGAATGCCCAGGAATTGCCGGTGACTCTGGGCGGCCGCACCTACCGGGCCTGCCGCCACGCCTTGGGCCTGTCCTCGGCGGGGCGAGGGCTCGCCATCACCCTGATCCCGGAAGGAGCCGCGCCATGACGACCCCGCCGCTCTGGATGCCGATCGCCGACATCGCGCCGGACATGCACCTGGGCGCCGACCTGCTGGATGCTGCCGGCCAGACGATCCTCACCGCCGGCTCCCGGCTCGATGCCCGCCGGCTCGAAGAACTGGCCCGCCAGGGCATCGCCAGCCTGCCCGTCGTCCCGCCCGACCCAGCGGCCGGCGACCCGGCCACCGCCCGGGAAAAGGAAATCCGCCGCCAACTGAAACGGCGCTTCGCCCAGGCAGGCGACAACCCGGCCAGTCGGGCCCTTTTCCAGGTACTGCTGACGCGACAACTGGGCAAAGCGGAGGACTGACCATGTCCGACCATCTCCCGCCCCGGCCCAGTCTCGAGGAAATCGCCGCCCGGATCGCGGCCCTGCCCACCTTGCCCAGCATCGCCTCCGACCTGCTGAGCCTGAACGAGATGGAAGACATGGACACGGGCCTGCTCGCCCGGCGCATCGCCGCCGACCAGACCCTGGCCGCCCGGGCCCTGCGCGTCGCCAATTCTCCCTTCTACGGCCTCCAGGGCCAGGTGGTGTCGATCCAGGAAGCCATCGTCGTGCTCGGCTTCCGCGCCGTGCGCTCCCTGGTCATATCCGCCGCGGCGGTCCAGGCCCTGGCCACCCTCAAGCCAGACAAGCACTTCGACCCCCACCCCTTCTGGCGCCACAGCATCGGCACCGCCGTGTCCGCCCGCCACCTGGCCCTGCTGGCCGGGCGCAACCCGGAATCGGCCTTCGCCGCCGGCCTGCTCCACGACATCGGCCAACTGGTATTGGCCGTCTCCTTCCCGGCCCACTACGCGGCCATCCACCAGAGGATCCAGCGGCACGCCAGCCCCCTGCTCGACGTGGAACGCCAGATGATCGGCACCACCCACGCCGAGGCCGGCGCCCTGCTGGCCGAGCGCTGGGGATTGCCGGTGGCGATCCGGGAGGCCATCGCCCTGCACCACCAGCCCGACGACGCCACCGCCGATTCCCTGGCGGACCTCACCCACACCGCCAACGTTCTGTCCCACGCCCTGGCCCTGGCCACCCCTCCCGACGAGCCGGTGCCGACCCTTTCCGACACCGCCTGGGCCCGCCTCAACATCTCCTGGGCAAACCTGCCACCAGCCCTGGACCGCATCGCCGGCGAATTCGAGGACACCCTCCATGCCCTCATTGCCTGACCTTTCCGCCGCCCTGGGCGACCAGGTTCTGCTGCGCCACCTGCAAGTCAGCGTAGTGGACGACGCGGGCATCATCCTCTACGTCAACGACCGCTTCTGCGACGCCAGCGGCTACACCCGGGACGAACTGATCGGGCAGCGCTCCGCCCTGCTCTCCAGCGGGCGCCACCCCGAGGACTTCTTCCGCACCATGTGGCAGACCGCCCGGTCCGGGTTCGACTGGCGCGGCGAAGTGGCCAACCGGCGCAAGGACGGCAGCGAGTTCTGGATCGAGCTCACCGTAGTGCCCCTGCCCGGGGACGGCGATGCTCCATGTTGCTACGTCGGGCTGGGCTCGGACATCACCCGGCTGGTGGAGGCCGAGCAGCAGTTCCGCCACAGCGAGGCCCGCTTCCGCGGCCTCACCGAGACCATCAGCGCCGCGGTTTTTCTCCACCAGGGCGAACGGTTGATCTACGCCAACCGGGCCATGGAGCGCATTTCCGGCTACAGCCGGGACGAGCTGCTGGGCATGCCGTTCTACCAGCTGGCCCGGCCGGACGCCCAGGAGAGCCTGCGCGCCCGGGCCGCCGCACGGCTGCGGGGCGAACCGGTGGCGCCGATCTACGAAGTACCGATCCGCACCAAGGGCGGCGACATCCGCTGGCTCGAAGTCACCGCCACCCGCATCGACTACGACGACGGCTACGCCGCCCTGGGCACCGCCATCGACATCACCGAGCGGCGCCAGGCCGAAGCCGCCCAGCGCCACATCCAGCAGGTGCTGCAACAGATCATCGACGGCGATCCGGTGCCCACCTTCGTCATCGACGCCGAGCACCGCGTCACCCACTGGAACGCCGCCTGCGGCCTGATCACCGGCACCCCCGCCGCCCGCCTGCTCGGTACCCGACTGGCCTGGACCGGCTTCTACGACACGGAGCGGCCGGTGCTGGCCGACCTGATCGTGGACGGCGACATCGAAGCGCGCATCGACAGCTTCTACGGCAACTTCTACCGCCGCTCCGAGGTCATCCCCGGCGCCTACGAGGCCGAGGGATTCTTTCCCCGCTTCGGCACCGGCGGGCGCTGGCTGTTCTTCACCGCCGCCCCACTGCACGACGACCAGGGGCGGATCATCGGCGCCATCGAAACCCTGGTGGACATCACCGAGCGCAAGGAGGCCGAAGCCGCCCTGCGCAACGCCCATGCCGAACTGGAAACCCTGGTGGAACGCCGCACCGCCCAGCTCGCCCAGGCCAAGCAGGCCCTGGAAGAGGACGTGGCCAAACGGGAAGCCTCGGAAGCCGAGCTGCGCCGCCGCAACGCCGAACTGGTGGAAGTGAACGCCCGCCTCCAGGAAACCCAGGAACAGCTGGTGCAGTCGGAAAAGCTGGCATCCATCGGCCAGTTGGCCGCCGGCGTCGCCCACGAGATCAACAACCCGATCGGCTACGTCCAGTCCAACCTCACCACCCTGGAGCGCTACCTTGGCGACGTGCATGCCGTGCTCGCAGCCCTGGACGCGGCGGCGGCCCAGTTGCCGCCCGAGCACCCCGCTGCCCAGGAAGTGGCCCGGCTCAAGCAGGAGCGGGACTTCGACTTCCTGCTCGAAGACCTGCCGGACCTGACGGCCCAGTCCCAGGAGGGCATCGACCGGGTGCGCAAGATCGTCGCCGACCTGAAGGATTTTTCTCGCCTCGATTCCGGCCAGGACTGGCAACGGGCCGACCTGCGCCAGGGCCTCGACTCCACCCTCAACATTGTCAACAACGAGGTCAAGTACCGGGCCGAGGTGGTGCGCGACTACGGCGCCCTGCCGGAAATCGAATGCCTGCCCTCCCAGCTCAACCAGGTCTTCCTCAACCTGCTGGTCAACGCCGCCCACGCCATGCCCGACGGCGAGCGCGGGCGCATCACCCTGCGCACCGGGCACAGCGGCAGCGATGCCGACGAACGGGTCTGGGTCGAAGTGGCCGACACCGGCCGGGGCATCGCGCCGGAGCACCTGCACCGCATCTTCGACCCCTTCTTCACCACCAAGCCGGTGGGCAAGGGCACCGGCCTCGGCCTCTCCCTCTCCTACGGCATCGTCCAGAAGCACCACGGCCAGATCCTCGTCACCAGCCAACCCGGCCAGGGCACCACCTTCCGGGTGGTCCTGCCGGTACGCCAGCCCAGCCAGACCAAAGAGGGAACACCCCCATGACCGACGGCGCCCCCCAGCCCGCCACCATCCTGTGCGTGGATGACGAGGCCAACATCCTCTCGGCCCTGCGCCGCCTGTTCCGCCCCACCGGCTACCGGGTCCTGATCGCCAACGGCGGCGCCGAAGGGCTGGCCCTGCTCGAGGCCGAGAACGGCGCGGTGGACGTGGTGATCTCGGACATGCGCATGCCGGAGATGGACGGCGCCCGCTTCCTCGCCCAGGTCAAGGCCCGCTGGCCCCGGCCGGCGCGCATCCTGCTCACCGGCTACGCCGACATCGAATCCACCGTGGCGGCCATCAACCAGGGCGAGATCTACCGCTACATCGCCAAGCCGTGGAACGACGGCGAGGTGCTGCTGACGGTGCGCGACGTGCTCGATCGCCAGTCCCTGGAGCGGGAAAAGGCCCGGCTGGAGGCCCTCACCCAGGCCCAGAACGAAGAGTTGAAGGCCCTCAACGCCAGCCTGGAGGACAAGGTCCGGGCCCGCACCGAGGAACTGCGCAAGGCCAACGACAAGCTCAAGACCGGCTTCATGACCTCGATCCGGGTCTTCGCCAACCTGATCGAGCTGCGCGAGGGGCGCATGGCCGGCCATTCCCGCCGGGTCGCCGACCTGGCGCGGCGCATCGCCAAGCACATGGGCCTGGCCCCCTGGGAAGTCCAGGACGTCTTTCTTGCCGGTCTGCTCCACGACATCGGCAAGATCGGCATCCCCGACCACCTGCTGAACAAGCCGGAACCCCAGATGAGCGCCGACGAGCGCGGCCTGTGGCGCAAACACCCAGCCAAGGGCGAACAGGCCCTGATGGCCCTGGAGGACCTGCGCGGCGCCGCCCGGCTGATCCGTTCCCACCACGAGCGTTACGACGGCCAGGGCTATCCGGAAGGGCTGTCCGGTCTGATCATCCCCCTGGGCGCCCGCATCCTGGCCCTGGCCAACGACTACGACGGCCTGCGCGAGGGCAGCGTCACCGGCCGGCGCCTGGACGAGCAGGAGGCCCGCCAGCACCTGCTCCAGGGCAAGGGCAAGCGCTACGACCCCCAGGTGGTGGAGACTTTCTTCGCCCTCTCCGGCGGCGCCAAGGAAGCCCAGGTCACCGACCTGGCCCTGGCCCCGGCGGACCTCAAGCCGGGCATGGTGCTGTCCCGCGACTTCATCAGCCGGGAGGGCGTCCTGCTCCTGGCCGCCGACTACATCCTGGACGAAGGCCTGATCCGCCAGATCGGCGACTACGAGCGCGCCGAGGGCGGCCGCCTGCAACTGCACGTCCGCCCCCCCGTGGAGGCCCCCCGCCATGGCTGAACGCCCCCTGCCCCGCATCCTGCTGGTGGATGACGAACCCCACGTGCTGTCCGCCCTGCAACGCCTCCTGCGCCGGGAGCTGGCCGGCACGGCCCAGGTCGAGGCCCACACCTCGCCCCGGGCGGCCCTGGCCCGGGCCCTGGAAGTGCCCTTCGCCCTGGTGGTGAGCGACTACCGCATGCCCGAACTCGACGGGCTGGCCTTCCTCAAGGCCTTCAGCGAACTCCAGCCCCGGGCGCGGCGGCTGATGCTGTCCGGCGTCACCGACTTCGACGTGCTGGTCAGCGCGGTCAACGACGTGGGCCTCCAGCGCTACCTGATCAAGCCCTGGGACGACCGGGAGATGGCCGACGCCCTGGCGGCGGCCCTGGCGGACCAGGCCAAGGACGAGGAAGCCCGACGCCTGGCCGACGAGCGCCGCGGCGAGCTGGGCCAGCTGTCCGCCGAGGAACTGGAGCGCCGCCGCCTAGAGGCAGAAGAGCCGGGCATCACCCAGGTCCGGCGTGGCCCCGACGGGGCCATTCACCTCGACGACTGACCGAGCGACGCCCCGCCATGCACCCGCTGCTCCAGCGCCAACTCCGCCGTTACCTGAAAACGGCGGAGGACACCCCCCTGCCCGCACCCGACGCCCCGGCCTGGCCGGCCCTGTTCGCCGCCGTGAGCGAAGCCTACGAACAATCCGACCGGGATCTGGACCTGATCAAGCGGGCCCTGGACCTGACCTCGACCGAACTCAACCAGCGCAACGACGAACTGCGCCGGGAACTGGTCGAGCGCAAGGAAACGGAAGTCGCCCTGCAACGAGAAAAGAAGGAACAGGCGGCCCTGATCACCCGCCTGGAAGACACCAAGCAGCAGTTGCTGTATTCGGAAAAGATGGCCTCCATCGGCCAGCTGGCCGCCGGCGTGGCCCACGAGATCAACAACCCGGTGGGCTTCGTCCAATCGAACCTGGGCTCGTTGAGCTCCTACCTGGAGGACCTGTTCGCCCTCGCCGACCTGCTCGAAGAGGTGGGTGACGCCCTGCCCGACGGGCATCCGCTGCGCCAGCGCATCCTCGCCGCCAGCGCGGAACGGGACCTGGAATTCCTGCGCGACGACGTGCCCAAGCTGCTGGCCGAATCCCGGGACGGGGTGGCCCGGGTGCGCAAGATCGTCCAGGACCTGCGCGATTTCTCCCACCCGGACGAGGGCAAGTTCGCCTGGGTGGACCTGAACCCGGGGATCGCCTCCACCCTCAACATCGTGCACAACGAACTGAAGTACAAGGCCGAGGTGGTCACCGACCTGGGAGAGCTGCCGCCCATCGAGGCCAATCTGAGCCAGCTCAACCAGGTGTTCCTCAACCTGCTGGTGAATGCGGCCCACGCCATCCAGGACAAGGGGCGCATTACCGTCACCACCCGCCACCTGCCGGAACAGGACGAGGTGTGCATCGGCATCACCGACACCGGCTGCGGCATCTCCCGGGAAAACCTGGCCCGCATCTTCGACCCCTTCTTCACCACCAAGCCGGTGGGCAAGGGCACCGGCCTCGGCCTCTCCCTCTCCTACGGCATCGTCCAGCGCCACCACGGGCGCATCGAAGTGGACAGCGAGGTAGGGGTGGGTACCCGCTTCCAGGTCATCCTGCCGGTGCGCCAGGCCATCCCCGAATCCCAGGAGTAGGTCGGGGCGCTCAGGCGCCCTTCTGCTTGGCCTCCAGCTCCTCCCAGCGGCCGAGCAGTTCCAGCAGCTCGTCGTCGATGGCCGACAGGCGCGCGGCGAAGGCGTTGGCCTCCTGGGGGGCGTTGGCGTAGAGGTTGGGGTCTTCCAGGCGCTGGGTCAGGGCGGCCTGTTCGGATTCCAGGGCGGCGATGCGGTCGGGAAGGGCATCGAGTTCGCGCTGCTCCTTGTAGGACAGCTTGACCGGCTTGGCCTTGGCCGGGGCATCGGCCGAAACCCCAGACGGGGCGGCCTTCTCGACAGGGGCATCGCTGGACGCCTTGCGCGGCGCGGCGTTCGCGGCGGGCGCGTCGGCGAAGCCCGAGGGACGCGCCCCCTGGGCCACCCGCCAACGGGCCCAGTCGTCGTAACCGCCGACGTGCTCGCGCCACACGCCGTTGCCCTCGGCGGCGATCACCTGGGTCACCACGTTGTCGAGGAAGGCCCGGTCGTGGCTGACCAGGAAGACGGTGCCCGGGTAGTCCTGCAACAGATTCTCCAGCAGTTCCAGGGTGTCGATGTCCAGGTCGTTGGTCGGTTCGTCGAGCACCAGCACGTTGGCCGGGCGGGCGAACAGGCGGGCCAGCAGCAGCCGGTTGCGCTCGCCGCCGGACAGGCTCTTGACCGGCGAACGGGCCCGCTCCGGGGCGAACAGGAAGTCGCCCAGGTAGCCGATGACGTGCTTCTTCTCGCCGTTGATCTCCACCGTATCGGACCCCGGGGAAATCACGTCGGTGAGGGCCGCCTCCGGGTCCAGGGCCTCGCGGAACTGGTCGAAGTAGGCCACCTGCATCTTGGTGCCCAGGCGAACGGTACCGGAATCGGGCTCCAGCTGGCCGAGGATGAGCTTGAGCAGGGTGGTCTTGCCGGCGCCGTTGGGGCCGATCAGGCCGATCTTGTCGCCGCGCAGGATGCGGCAGGAGAAGTCGCGGATCACCGTCTTGTCGCCAAAGGCCTTGCCGACGTGGGCCAGCTCGGCCACCACCTTGCCGCTCTTCTCGCCGGCGTCCAGGTTGAAGTCCACCCGGCCCTGCTGCTCGCGCCGCGCCGCCCGCTCGCTGCGCAGCTGGTCGAGGCGCTGGACGCGGAACACGGCCCGGGTGCGCCGGGCTTCGACGCCCTTGCGAATCCACACCTCTTCTTCCTTGAGCAGCTTGTCGAAGCGGGCGTTGGCCAGGGCCTCGTCCTTGAGCTCCTGCTCCTTGCGCTCCTGGTAGGCGGTGAACGACCCCGGGTAGCTGGCCAGCTTGCCCCGGTCGAGTTCGACGATGCGGGTGGCGAGCCGGTCGAGGAAGCGCCGGTCGTGGGTGATGAACAGCAGCGTCACCCCGGCGGACACCAGCTGCTCTTCGAGCCAGGCGATGGCGTCCAGGTCCAGGTGGTTGGTCGGTTCGTCGAGCAGCAGCGCCTCCGGGCCGATGGCCAGGGCCTGGGCCAGGGCCAGGCGCTTCTTCTGGCCGCCGGACAGGCTGGCCACCTTGGCGTCCGGGTCCAGGCCGAAGCGCTCGATCACCCGGTCGGCCTGGGAGGCGTAGGACCAGGCGCCCCGGGCGTCCAGTTCGCTCTGCAGTTCCTGCATGCGGGCCAGCAGGGGTTCGTGGTCGGCGTCCGCCTCGGCCATGGCATGGGAGACGGCGTGGTACTCGGCGAGCAGGGCCGAGGTGTCGCCCATGCCGTCCACCACCGCCTCGAACACGGTGGATTCCGGGTTGAGCGGCGGTTCCTGGGGCACGTAGGCGAGCTTGAGGGCCGGCTGGCGCCAGATGTCGCCGTCGTCCAGGTGCCCCACCCCGGCCAGGGCTTTCAACAGGGACGACTTGCCGCTGCCGTTGCGGCCGATCAGGGCCACCCGCTCCCCCTTGTCGAGCTGGAAATCGGCGTGGTCGAGGAGCGGCACGTGGCCGTAGGCAAGGCAGGCGCCGGTGGCGGTGAGAAGCGGCATGGTGATGGGCAGACGAGAAGACAGGCGAGGAATGGATGCACAAAGGCCGGGGGGACGCGCCCGCCGTCGCCGCTGAACACCGGAAACGCGGCGCGGGGCGCCATTGTAGCGCCCCGGCGGCACGCTGCCGCGCGCTTCGGCGGAACCCGGTCAGCACCAGCCGTATATCATGGCTGCATCGTCAGACCCGCCCGGCAGGCGCCCCCCGCCCCGGGACCTTGCCGCCCACCGCTTGCGCTGGGCGCGTTTCATCGTTTTTCGAGGATGCCATGCTGCCCGACTCCATGCGCTACGTCGCCTACACCCCCTCCCCAGACCCGGCCACCCTGCACGTGGCCCAAGGCCCGGTGCCCAAGCCCGGCCCCGGCGAGATTCTCGTCCAGGTGCGCTATGCCGGCATCAACCGGCCCGACGTGTTCCAGCGCAAGGGGCTCTACCCGCCCCCGCCGGGGGCCTCGCCGATCCTGGGCCTGGAGGTGGCCGGCGAGGTGGCCGCCCTGGGCGAGGGCGTGGATGCCTGGCGGGTGGGAGACCCGGTCGTCGCCCTGGCCCCGGGGGGCGGCTACGCCGAATACTGCGCGGTGCCGGCCGGCCACGCCCTGCCGGTGCCGGCCGGCGTGCCGCTCGAACAGGCCGCCGGCCTGCCCGAGAACTGGTTCACCGTGTGGTCCAACCTGCGCGACATCGCCCATCTCAAGGCCGGTGAGCGGCTGCTGGTGCACGGCGGTTCCAGCGGCATCGGCCTGGCCGCCATCCAGCTCGGCAAGCTCACCGGCGCCCAGGTGTTCACCACCGTGGGCAACGCCGAGAAGGCCGCCGCCTGCCGCGCCTTCGGCGCCGATGGGGTGGTGGAATACCGCCGCCAGGACTTCGTCGAGGAAATCCGCGCCGCCACCAACGGCGAAGGGGTGGACGTGATCCTCGACATGGTGGGGGGCGACTACGTGCAGAAGAACGTTTCCCTGCTGCGCCGCGACGGCCGGCTGGTGTACATCGCCTTCCTCAATGGCAGCAAGGTGCCTTTCGACTTCCTGCCGGTAATGACCAAGCGCCTGACCATCACCGGCTCGACCCTGCGCCCGCGCAGCCGCGAGGAGAAGGAAGCGATCCGCGACGCCCTGCTCGCACACGTCTGGCCGGCCCTTGCCGAGGGCCGGGTGAAATCCCGCATTCACGCCACCTTTCCCATGGAGCAGGCGGCAGAGGCCCACCGGCTGATGGAATCGAGCGCCCACATCGGCAAGATCCTGCTCGCCGTGGCGCCCTGATCCGTCCCGCGATCCGCCCCGCCGTTCCCGTCCCGCCCCCCGTCACGAAGAAAGGACCGCCATGTTCGACGCCCTTACCTGCATCCGCGACTACAACGCCGGCCGCGACCCGGAGCGCCTGGTGCTCAAGTACCGCAACATGCGCGCGAGCCCCTTCGTCTTCCTGCGCGGCACCTGCCACCTGTTCTACGACCGCCTGCCCAACGAGCGCATCTTCCGCCACGCCCCGGCGGCCTGGGTGTGCGGCGACCTGCACCTGGAGAACTTCGGCAGCTACAAGGGCGACAACCGGCTCGCCTACTTCGACCTGAACGATTTCGACGAGGCGGCCCTGGCCCCCTGCACCTGGGACCCGGTGCGGCTGCTCACCAGCATCCTGGTGGCCGCCGCCAGCCTCAAGGTGAACCGGGCCGAGGCCCTGGCCCTGGGCCAGGTGTTCCTAGAGGGCTACGCCAATGGGTTGGCCCAGGGCAAGGCCCGCTGGATCGAGCGGGACACCGCCGAGGGCCTGGTGCGCGAACTGCTCGACAGCCTGCGCAACCGCCCCCGCTCCGCCTTCCTCGACAGCCGCAGCACCCTTAAGACCCCCAAGGGGCGTAAGCGGGTCCTGCGCGTCGACGGCCGCAAGGCCCTGCCCGCCAGCGCCAAGCAGC
This sequence comes from Oryzomicrobium sp., assembly GCF_036820405.1. Taxonomy (NCBI): domain Bacteria; kingdom Pseudomonadati; phylum Pseudomonadota; class Betaproteobacteria; order Rhodocyclales; family Rhodocyclaceae; genus Oryzomicrobium; species Oryzomicrobium sp. The sequence continues at coordinate 103,209 of NZ_DAISLS010000012.1, read as the reverse complement.
GGGCCAAGGTGGAAGCTTTCATGGCCGCCTTCGCCAAGACCCAGCCCAACCCGGAGTTCTACAAGGTCATCGACGTGGCCCGGCGCATCGCCGGCACCGGCAGCCTGGGGGTGGACCGCTACGCCATCCTGGTGGCCGGCAAGGGCTCGCCGGACGGCAACTACATCCTGGACCTGAAGGAGGCCCTGCCCTCCTCCCTGGTCCCCCACCTGCACCTCAAGCAGCCCCGCTGGAAGAGCGAGGCGGAACGGGTGGTGGCGGTGCAGCGGCGCTCCCAGGCGGTGTCCATGGCCTTCCTCCAGCCGGTGACGATGGGCAAGAAGGCCTACATCCTGCGCGGCCTCCTGCCCAGCGAGGACCGGGTGGCCCTGGACGGCGGCAACGGGCGCAAGCTGCGCCGCCTGGAAAGCGTGCTGCGCACCATGGGCGAACTGGCGGCCTGGGACCAGCTGCGCAGCAGCGGCCGGGACGGCTCGGCCAGTGCCGACGAATTGATCGATTTCGGCCACGACCCGCGCTGGCGCCCCACCCTGCTGTCCCTGGCCGAGGGCTGCGCCGAGCAGGTGAAGGACGACTGGAAAGCCTACGCCACCGCTTACGACGACGGCTTCTACACCCTCTAGCAGGGCAGCCGCCCCGGTCCGGCCGGGGCTTACGCTTTTTTACAGGGCGGGGACGAACCGGGGCGGTAGCGTGGCCCTCTAACCTTGAAGGCCCGAATGCGGCATCGCCGCGCGCGGGTGTCCGTCACCACAAGGAGGCCGATCATGAAGGCGACGCTGTGGCGCGCCCTAGCCTGGGTTGCCGCGATCCTGGCCCTGGCCTGGCCGGCGGTGGACTATGCCCAGGTCCAGACACCGGCACCGGCGCCGTTCAGCGCGCCCCAGCTGGAACAGCTGGTGGCCCCCATCGCCCTCTATCCTGACCCCCTGCTGGGGCAAATCCTGATCGCCGCCACCTACCCCCTGGAAGTGGTGGAGGCCGCCCGTTGGCTCCAGGAGCCGGGCAACGCCGGCCTGAAGGGCAACCGGCTGGCAGTGGCCCTGCAAGCCCAGGATTGGGACCCGAGCGTGAAGTCCCTGGTGCCCTTTCCCCAAATCCTGCAAATGATGAACGACCAGCTGGCCTGGATGCAGCGCCTCGGCGACGCCTTCCTGGCCCAGCAGCCCGAGGTGATGGACGCGGTGCAGCGCCTGCGCGCCCGGGCCCGGGCGGCGGGCACCCTGCGCTCGACGCCCCAGGCCGTGGTCTCCCAGGACGGCCCGGAGACCCTGATCGAGCCCGCCGACGCCCAGTACGTCTACCTGCCGGCCTACGATCCAGCCACGGTGTACGGCGTCTGGCCCTACCCAGCCTACCCGCCCTACTACTTCCCCCTCTACCCGACGGATTTCGCCCTCGGCATCGACTACGGCCTGGCCTTTGCCGTGGTGGTGCCCCTGTGGGGCTGGGGAATCTTCGACTGGCACCATCACTACCTGCGCGTCGATCCGGCCCGCTTCAACGCCATCAACTGGCACCGCCCGCCGGTAACGTCCGGCATCTGGCAGCACGATCCCGCCCACCGGGGCAGCGTGCCCTATCGGGACCCGGCCACCCGCGCCCGCTTCCTCGGCGCCCAGGGCTCCCCGGAAGCCCAGCGGACGTTCCGCGGCTATCCCGCCGCCGGGCCCAATGCCGGGCAGGTGCCCGGCGCCCTGCGCGGCCAGGCCGGTGCCGGCCCGACGCCGGTCCAACCCCGCTCGCCAGGCAGTGCCGGCTTCCAGACGCCGAACCGTCCCAACGCCCCCCCGTCCGTTTCACAACCCGTTCCCCAATCCAGGCCCCAGCAACCGTCGGCCCCGCTCTATGGAGCACCGCCGGAACGGCAGTTCAACCGGCCCCAGGAACGCCCATTCCAGGCGCCTCGGCCCGCACCGGCGGTGGAACGGCCCATCCCCGCGCCGGCCCCGGTCTATCGCCCGGCCCCGCCCCCGGTGTTCGAATCCTACGGCCGGGGCGCCGAAATCCGCGGCCAGGCCGAACGCGGCTGGGAAAGCCGCCAGTCCATGCCGGCGCCGGCCCCCCATGGCGGCGGCGACAGCGGTGGCCGGCAGCAAGGCGGCGGCCACCACCGCTGATCCAGCCAGCCCCGGCCCAGTTTTGCCCCTTCAACGACGCATGGACGACACCGGCGGAACCACCATGGCCCACACCATCCCCCGCATCCAGCCCATTCACCGTACCCCCCTCGCCCGCATCGGCGCGGCCCTCGCCACCGCCCTGGTGCTCCATGCCGCCGGCGCCCAGGCCGGCGGGCACGGCGTGGGTGGGCAACGCACCTTCGCCACGCCGGAACAGGCCGGCGAGGCCCTGGCCGCCGCCTGGCACAGCGGCCGGACGGCGGACCTGGCGCGCCTCTTCGGCCCCCGGGGCCAGCGCCTGCTCCACAGCGACGATCCGGCCGCCACGCAACACGCCCGGGCCACCCTGGCTGCCGCCTACGACGCCCACCACGCCATCGAGCCGGTGGGGGACGACCGGGCCCTGCTGATCCTGGGCCAGGACAATTTCCCGTTTCCCATCCCCCTGGCCAAGGCGGGCAAGGGCTGGCGCTTCGACACCCGGGCCGGTGAGGAAGAAATCCTGTCCCGGCGCATCGGCCGCAACGAATTGAACGCCATCCAGGTCTGCCGCGCCTATGTGGAAGCCCAGCGGGAATATGCCCTGCGCCACACCGACGCCGATGGCCGGCGCCGCTACGCCGAGCGGCTGGGAAGCAGCGACGGCCGGCAGGACGGGCTGTACTGGCCCCAGGGGCAGGAAGGGCAGAATGAACCGGAAAGCCCTCTGGGCCCCATGGTGGCCGCGGCGGCCAGCGGCGAGCAGCCCCCGGGCGGCATCGCGCCGGCGCCGTACCACGGCTACTACTACCGCATCCTGACCCGGCAAGGGGCCCACGCCCCGGGCGGGGCGGCCGATTATGTGGAAAACGGGCGCCTGAGCGGCGGTTTCGCCCTGGTGGCCTTCCCGGCGCGCTACGGCGAAACCGGGGTGATGACCTTCATCGTCAACCAGAACGGGATCGTCTTCGAGAAGAATTTGGGCCCTCGCACCGATGTGCTGGCGCGGGAGATGACCCGTTACGACCCGGACCCGAGCTGGCGCATTCCCAAGCGCCAGTTGCCGCGGACCACCGCGGCCACCGCACCCGCCGCCCCAGTTGTTCCCGCCGCCGCAACGGCGCCGGGGCGCTGATCGGCTGACACAGGGCGGCACTTAGGCCGCGCACCCTGAGGCCGTTGCGCCGGCAGGCCGGGGAGGCCCCCCGGATCGGGCAGCGTCCAGGGCATCAGACGGTTCAGACGAACTCGGCGCGGATTTCCTCGCAACGCTGCTTGATTTCGTCGCGCAGCGAGAGGTAGGTATCGCCGAGGGATTCCTCCCATTCGGCTACCATTTCCTTGTCCTGGCCGAGCCACTCGAACAGGCCGCCGCCCAGGATGTTGGCGACGAAGATGACGTCGCCGAGGCTCTTCGGCGTCACCGGCACAGGGCGCGGCTGGTCATGGTCGCGCAGGGCCTCGATCAACCCTTCTTCCAGGCCCAGGGCATGGAACAGGGTGTCGCCGATGCTCTCGTGCCACTGGATGATCAGGTAGCGCACCGTGTCGGGCCGGACCCGCAGCTCTTCGTACTGGGCCGCCCGGTAGAGCATGTAGAAGGCCCCCAGGTCGTGGATCAGCCCGGCCAGCATGGCTTCCCCCGGGTTGATGCGGGTGAGCCGGGCGGCGATCACGCTGGCGGCGCTGGCGGTTTGCAGCGAGTGCTCCCACAGGCTGGTCATCAGCTCGCTGAAGCAGGCCATGTCCCGGGCCAGGATGAGCTGCTTCATGGCGGTGGAGATCGCCACCGTGCGCACGGTCTTCAGCCCCACCCGCTCCACGGCGCCACGCAGGTCGCGGACCTTGTTGTCGCCCGGGCAGAAGGCGGCGGAATTGGCCAGATGCAGCAGCTTGCTGCTGATCAGGGGCTCGGCGCCGAGCAGGGTGACGACATGGCCCAGGGCCACGTCGGGGTCGTTGAGCGCCTTGCGCAGGCGCACCACCACGTCGAAGCAGGTGGGAAAGGTCACATCGCCCTGCAACTCCTTGGCGATGTCTTCCAGCATCTGAAAGCGCTGAGCGTTCAGCGCGGCCCCGGTTTTGTTCTCGCTTGCGATGGGGTCCATGGGTATCCCTCGTGTCCGGCAGAAATAGCATTGTGCAAATGCAATGGTATACCGGAGCCGCCGGGAAGAAACGCGCAAAAACTGGCAAAAAGCGGCAAATTGCCGTAATCCCGCCCCGCCACCCCGCCACCCCGCCGCTCCGGCAGCCGAATCGGTCGGACGCGCCCCTCCGCCCCCGGCTAACAACGCTCCCCATCATGTGAAACGCCGCGACTGGCGCGGCGTTTCACAGGGTGTGAACGGGGTGTGCCTGGAGACTGGCTCCTGGCGCGGGGTTTGGCGCAGGCCCTGGGAAAAGGCTGATCGGCTTTGGCCGGTCAGGCCTTGTTTTCCTCCACGGCCCGCACCAGCACCGGCTTGCCGGCGGCGTCCGGGGTCTTCTTGCCCTTGCGCGCACGCTGGCTCAGGTACTCGCCGATGGCGCCGCCGGCAATGGTCGCCACCTTTTTCGCCCCGGCGCGGCCGGTGCCTTCCACCACCACCGCCGGGTCGGTGACCACCGCCACCGAAATCAGGCTGGCGTTGTCGGCCAGACCCATCAGGATCACGCCCTTGCCGCCGCCGGACAGTTCCTTGACGTCGAGCAGGGGGAAAATCAGCAGCTTCTCGTCCGAGGACAGGGCCGCGACCATGGGCACCTCGCCGGTTTTCAGCGGCGTCGGCGGCAGGATGGCGGCGCCGTCGTCCACGGTGACGAACTGCTTGCCGGCCTTGGTGCGGCCGATCATGTCGCCAAGGCGGCAGGTGAAGCCGTAGCCGGCGCTGGTGGCGATCAGCAGGCCCAGGTCGGCGGGGCCGGCGACGAAGGCGGCGAGCTTGGCCCCGGCGGTGTCGATCATGGAGGTGATCGGCGCACCGTCGCCCCGGCCACCCGGGATGCTGGCCACGGGAATCGAGCAGGCCCGGCCGTTGTCGAGCAGCAGGATGGCCTGGTCCACGGTGCGGCAGGCGCTGGTGGCGAACAGGCCGTCCCCTTCCTTGAAGGTGATGGTGCCCAGGTCCACGCCGTGGCCCTGGCGGGTGCGGATAAAGCCCTTCTTCGACAGGATCACGGTAACCGGCTCGTCCACCACGGCCTGGGTGACCTGGGCGCGGGAGGCTTCCTCGATGACGGTGCGGCGCTCGTCGCCGTACTTGGCGGCGTCGTCCTTGATCTCCTTGATGATCTGGGCGGTCATGGCGGCGGGATCGTCGAGCAGGCGGTTGAGTTCGCCCCGCTCGATTTCCAGTTCCGACAGTTCCTGCTCGATCTTGATCGCTTCCAGCCGGGCCAACTGGCGCAGGCGGATTTCCAGGATGTCCTCGGCTTGGCGCTCGGTGAGGTGGAAGCGCACGATCAGGTCGGCCTTGGGCTCGTCCGACTCGCGGATCAGGGCGATCACCTCGTCGATGTTGAGCAGCACCAGGCGCCGCCCTTCGAGGATGTGGATGCGGTCTTCCACCTGACCCAGGCGGTGCTCGCAGCGCCGCTGCACGGTGGTGCGGCGGAAGGTGGTCCACTCGTCGAGCAGGCCGCGCAGGGTGCGCTGGCCGGGCCGGCCGTCCAGGCCCAGGGCCACCAGGTTGATGGAGGCGGAACTCTCCAGGCTGGTGTGGGCGAGCAGCAGGGTGGCGAATTCCTGGGGGTCGAGCTTGGAGGAGCGAGGCTCGAACACCAGGCGCACGGCGTGGTCCTTGTCCGATTCGTCGCGCACCCGGTCGAGCTGGGCCAGGATCAGCTGCTTGGTCTGGCTCTGCTCCTGGGTGAGGGTCTTCTTGCCCTTCTTGACCTTGGGGTTGGTCAGTTCCTCGATCTCTTCGAGCACCTTCTGGGACGAGGTGCCCGGCGGCAGCTCGGTCACCACTAGCTGCCACTGGCCCCGGGCCAGTTCCTCGACCGTGTAGCGGGCGCGCACCTTGAGGGAGCCGCGGCCGCTCTCGTAGGCGTCGCGGATCTCGGCGGCGGTGGAGATGATCTGGCCGCCCCCCGGGTAGTCCGGGCCCTGGACGTGTTCGAGCAGCTCGGCGGTGGTCAGCTCGGGCTTCTTGAGCAAGGCCACGGCGGCCTTGGCCACTTCGCGCAGGTTGTGGGAGGGAATCTCGGTGGCCATGCCCACGGCGATGCCCGAGGCGCCGTTGAGCAGCAGCATCGGCAGCCGGGCCGGCAGGTACTGGGGTTCCTTGAAGGCGCCGTCGTAGTTGGGCTGGAAGTCGACGGTGCCCTTGTCGATCTCGGCCAGCAGCAGCTGGGCGATGGGGGTGAGGCGGCATTCGGTGTAGCGCATCGCCGCCGCCCCGTCGCCGTCCCGGGAACCGAAGTTGCCGTGGCCGTCCACCAGGGGATAGCGCAGGGAAAAGTCCTGGGCCACCCGCACCATGGCGTCGTACACCGCGGTGTCGCCGTGGGGGTGGTACTTACCGATCACGTCCCCCACCACCCGGGCCGACTTGACCGGCTTGGTGGTGGCGTTGAGCCCCAGCTCGTGCATGGCGAAGATGATGCGCCGCTGCACCGGCTTCATGCCGTCGGCGGTGTCGGGAATGGCCCGGGAGCGCACCACGCTCATGGCGTAGCGCAGGTAGGCGTCCTCGGCGTAGCGGTGCAGGGGGAACGGGGATTCGCCGTCCCAGACGAAGGGAGTGGGGGCCTGGGGAGGCGCCGGCGGGGCGGCGGGGCCCGGGGCCGGGAGGTCCAGATCGGCGGCGTCGGCCGGAGCGTCGTCGCCGGCGGCGGACAGGGCCAGGTCGGCCTCGTCCTGCACGGCCGTGCCGGTTTCCGTCTCCGTCGCCGTGGCGGCGCCCGGGGCGAACAGGTCCGGCGTCAGGTCGTCGGTGGGGTGGGTCATGGTCTGCCTACTCTAATCTGCGTCAAACGTCGGCTTCGACTTCGTTGCCGCGCCGTTCCATCCATTCCCGGCGGGAACCGGATTCGCCCTTGCCCATGAGCATGCGCATCATGGCCACCATCTCGTCCCAGCCGGCCCGGTCGATGCTGATCTGTACCAGGCGACGGGTGTCCGGATTGAGGGTGGTTTCCCAGAGCTGTTCGGCGCTCATCTCGCCCAGGCCCTTGAAGCGGCTGATCGACACCCGGTCGGCCTTGATGCCGTCGCGGCCGAGCTTGTCGAGCAGGGCTTCCCGTTCTTCCTCGTCCAGGGCGTAAAGCTTCTTCGGCGGCCGGTTCTTGCCCTGGCCCGGCACGTCGAGGCGGAACAGGGGCGGCTGGGCCACATAGACGTGGCCCCGGGCCACCAGCATCGGAAAGTGGCGGCAGAACAGGGTGAGCAGCAGGGTCTGGATGTGGGAACCATCGACGTCCGCGTCCGACAGCACGATCAGCTTGTGGTAGCGCAGGCCGGACAGGTCGGCGTTGTCGTTGAAGTCGTGGGGCTCGATGCCCAGGGCCACGGCGATGTCGTGGACCTCGGCGTTGCCGTAGAGGCTGTCGCGCTCCACTTCCCAGGTGTTGAGCACCTTGCCGCGCAGGGGCAGCACGGCCTGGAATTCCTTGCTGCGGCCCTGCTTGGCCGAGCCGCCGGCGGAATCGCCTTCCACCAGGAACAGTTCGGCCCGGGCAGCCTCGTCGGTTTCGCAGTCGGTGAGCTTGCCGGGCAGCACGGCCACGCCGCTGCTCTTCTTCTTTTCCACCTTCTGGGCGGCGCGCAGACGGCTCTGGGCCTGCTTGATGGCCAGCTCGGCGAGCTTCTTGGCGTCGTCCACGTGCTCGTTGAGCCACAGCTCGAAGGGGTCGCGGATCATGCTGCCAACCAGGCGCACCGCGTCGCGGCTGTTCAGCCGGTCCTTGGTCTGGCCCTGGAAGGAGGGGTCGAGCACCCGGGCCGAGAGGACGAAGCTGGCCCGGCCGAACAGGTCGTCGGGCAAGAGCTTGACGCCCTTGGGCACCAGGCTGTGGTGCTCCATGAAGGTCTTCAGGGCGCCGAACACCCCTTCGCGCAGGCCGGCTTCGTGGGTGCCGCCGCCGGGGGTGGGGATCAGGTTCACGTAGGACTCGCGCACCGCGCCGCCGCCCTCTTCGCTCCAGGCCACCGACCAGGCGGCGCCCTCGCCCTCGGCGAAGGTGTCGTCGTCGCGGCTGGTGATGTACTTCTCGCCAACGATCATCGGCACCAGCAGGTCGCTGCCGGAAAGCTGCTCGGCCAGGTAGTCGCGCATGCCCGATTCGTACATCCAGACCTTTTCCTCGCCGGTCTTTTCCACCGTGAAGCTGACCTGGAAGCGCGGCAGCAACACGGCCTTGGAGCGCAGGGTGCGCTCCAGCTCGTGGCGCGGGATGGTCGGGGAATCGAAGTATTTGACGTCGGGCCAGACCCGCACCCGGGTGCCGCTGGCGCGCTTGGGCGCGTCGCCGACCCGCACCAGGGGCTCGATCACGTCGCCGCCGGAAAACACCAGGCGGTGCATGGCGCCGTCGCGCACCACCTCGACCTCGAGACGGGTGGACAGGGCGTTGGTGACCGACACGCCGACGCCGTGCAGGCCGCCGGAGAAGGTGTAGGCGCCGCCGGCGCCCTTGTTGAACTTGCCGCCGGCGTGGAGGCGGGTATAGACCACTTCCACCGTCGGCACCCCTTCCACCGGGTGGATTTCCACCGGGATGCCGCGGCCGTCGTCGGCCACCGAGACGGAGCCGTCGTCGTGGAGGATCACCGAAAGGCGCTTGGCGTGGCCGGCGATGGCCTCGTCGGCGGCGTTGTCGATCACCTCCTGGATGATGTGCAGGGGGTTCTCGGTGCGGGTGTACATCCCGGGCCGCAGCTTGACGGGCTCCAGGCCCTTCAGTACGGCAATGTCGCTGGCGTTGTAGCTCATGAACGGGGATCGGAAATGAAGGGGGCAAAGCGATGTCGGTGCGAATGATACGGCCTGATCCCCCCAGACCGAAATTTGCCGCTGCCGGACGGGTTGCCGGCCGAGGCGACCCGACTGCCGGGATGGTTTGCCGCCAGGCCAGGAAGCGCCGCCATGGCGAACCGCCAGGCCTGCGGGGCACCACGCATTCGCCAAGACGGGGACCAAGCCCCTCCAGCCCAGCCGGGTGCCGCGATGGTGAGGGGTCGGGGCGTGTATCGAACGCCGGATACTTGAAAAAAATTAATATATTTCGCCAGCATGAAAACAAAGGTCCGCGCCCCTATTGGATCTTGTAGCCATGCTCCGTACGAAGCATTAAAAAAATTCAAGTATCGGGCTAAAGCCCCCCCGCCCTACCCGCCCTTTTTGCTTTGTTCTCCCCGCGCCCCCTCTGCACTGAAGAAAACCTGGGGCAACCGTGCCCCCGTCAGTGCGCAGCCTGGGCGTGGCGGCGGATCATTTCCTGGACCATGGCGGTGAACTGCTCGGCCACCTCGTGGCGCACCGCCGCCGGGCCGATCAGGGGCGGCAGGCCGAGTTCGGGAACGATCCAGGCGTGGTAGTGGAAGCGGGTCTCCGGGGGCTCCGGCGCCCCCTCGGCCCGCACCGCCTCGAAGCGCAGCTCCGATTCCATGTGCTTGGTGGTGCCGGCGACGCCCTTGGCCAGGATGCGGTCGGGCAGCAGCTCCACGTCCCGCACCGACGAAAAGCCCACCGAGAACAGGCCGTAGCGCATCCGCCCCTGCTGCTGCACCCGCAGGTGGCTGCCGTCCCGGGACAGCACCTCGCTCTTTTCCACGTTGGGCACGAAGGCGGCCATGTGGGCGAAGTCGCTCAACACCGTGTAAGCCACCCGGCGCGGCACCGGGGCGCGCACGTCCACGTCCACCGTGAATCCGCCCGTGTCCCCGTCGTTGCCGGCCACCGCATCGTCGCTGGGGAGGCGAGAGGCGCCGGGCAGGCGCTTGACCAGCACCTGGGCCGGCATCACGCCGACCATGGTGGCGGGCCCGTCCTCGGCGGCGGCGAACCCCGCCGGCAGGCACGCGGCCAGGGCCCAGGCGAAGGCGGCCAGGCCGATCCGGCCCGGACGCAAGGCTGCAAAAGGAGTAGGAAATTTCATGCCCCGGTTATATCCGGAGCCTCTGACACGCTTCTGACCCGCTCCCGCCGCCCTACCCGGCGGGCGGCGGCGGCAGGCCCGGCAGAAAGACTTCGGTCACCAGCACTGACTTGCCGGCGCCGGAAAACAGGGAACGCCGCGCCAGGAAGCGGCCGGACGAGCGGGGCAGCAGCGCCTGGTCTTCCACCATCGCATGACGAGCCGCCTCGCGGCCCAGGCCGTGGCGGCCGTCCAGCCAGCGAAAGCGCAGGGGGCCGCGCTGGATGCGGGGGTCGGCGAACAGGGCGCCGCCAAGGGGACGCCGCCCCAGGCCGCGAAAGATCCGGTCGAAGGGATGGCGTGGGGCCAGGGGCAGAAGGGTGTGCCCATACACCGCCGGCTGACCGTCGCACACCAGGGCCACCTGGCGCACCCGGGCCAGAACGCCGGGGCGCAGGCCGAGCAGGCGCGCTTCGTCCGGACGGGGCACGGTCCGGCCCTCGAAAAGCGGCACGACGGCAAAGGACGAACTGGCCGCCACCAGGCGGCGGGTCAGGGAATGCCGGCCGGTCAGCCAGGCGCGCAACGGACGCAACCGGTTCGGCACCGCCACATGGCCGCGCCAGGGCGAACGGGGTACAGCGGAGCTCACTGCGGAATCAAGGAAGCAAGGGACGACCGGCCACCGGACCTCAGCGCGCCGCCGGGGCGCGTTCGATCCCCTGCAGGCGGACGCCGGCCTTCAGCCCCCGGGCGCTGAACCAGCCGCCGTTCATTTCCAGGGCGTAGCTGGCCGGCTCGGACGCGCAATGGTTGGTGTCGGTGCGGGGCTGCATCTCGGCCACGTTGATGATGCGCCCCTGGCTGTCGAGAAAGGCCACGGACAGGGGCAGCAGGGTGTTGCGCATCCACATGCAATGGCGCGCCGCCTGGGGGAAGACGAACAGCATGCCCTGGTTGAGGGGCAGCGCGGTGCGGTACATCAACCCCTTTTCCCGGGTGTCGGGGGTCGCCGCCACTTCCGCCTCGATGCGGTACATGCCGGCGGCCAGTTCCATGCGGGGGAACTCCTGGGCCGCCGGACCGGGCCCGGTGACGACCAGGGCCGCCGGCAGTGCCGCCAGGGCGGAGCGGGAAAAACAGCGCCCCAACAGCAGTCGGCCGCGGGCATGAAGTCGGGCGAAAAAAGGCAGGATTTCAGGCATGGGGGCGACTGTACCGGCAGCGCCCGGCGGAGGCAATGGCCGGCTCGGCATAGATCGAGGCGTCCGTCACCTGTCCAAACCGCTTGTCGCAGTCAGCCTGAATGCAGGGGATGGCCGGCCTCGCCGCCCCCCGGCAATGCCGGCGGCAAATATTGCCGCCCCACCTGACACCAGCCTGCCATGCCTGGCAAACCCCACGCCGGTCGGGGCCTGACAAAACCTGGCACGGCTGATGCTTAATTCCGCTCGTCAAAGTCGGACGTCCGCGCCGGCTTGGTTCCGGCCCGCACAGCACTCATGTCCAGCTTGCATTGGGGTGTTACCCCGACGAGGAGATTACGATGCCGCAAATGATCAACACCAATATTCCGTCGCTGAACGCGCAGCGGAACCTGAACAGCACCCAGAACTCCCTGTCCACGTCCTTGCAGCGCCTGTCTTCCGGCCTACGCATCAACAGCGCCAAGGACGACGCCGCCGGCCTGGCCATCGCCCAGCGGATGACCGCCCAGATCAACGGCCAGGATCAGGCCCAGCGCAACGCCAACGACGGCATCTCTCTCTCCCAGACCGCTGAAGGCGCCCTGCAATCCTCCGGCGACATCCTCCAGCGTATCCGCGCCCTGGCCGTTCAGTCCGCCAACGCCTCCAACTCCGCTTCCGACCGCCAGGCTCTCAACGCCGAAGTCGGCCAGCTCACCTCCGAACTGGATCGCATCGCCCAGACCACCCAGTTCAACGGACAGAACCTCCTCGACGGCTCTTTCACCTCCGCCACCTTCCAGGTGGGCGCTAATGCGGGACAGACGATCACCATGACGTCGTCCAACTTCCGCACCTCCTCCTACGGCAACTATCGGATCGGGGCCCAAATCGCCACCGACGCCGGAGCTCCGGGGGATCTCACACCGGACAGCGTGGCGCAAAACGCCATCGCCTCAAATGCATCCGCGGCAAACCGGGTTGCCGGCGGCCCCCTCACCATCAATGGGGCCTATGGCGCTGCTACCGTCACTATTGCACTCGGCTCATCCGCAAAAGCAGCCGCCCAGCAGATCAATTCCGTCACGGACAAAACTGGCGTCACCGCTAGCGCCAAGACCGAATTCGACATTACCCAACTGACCAATGGCAACTCCTACGTTTTCAATGTCACCTCGAACAACGCCGCTCCCGTAACGGTTTCGTTCACCGTCGGCAATGGCGCGACCGTCACCCCTGACAGCCTGTCTGCAGCCGTCAACGCCTTCAATGACTCGTCTTCCAAGACTGGGGTCATTGCAAAGGTCAATAGCGCTGGCACCGGCATCACCCTGCTCAACTCTGCCGGCGAAAACATCACCATCGCCAATTCGGCTTCTGGTTCCAACACGGCCACCATCGGCGGCACTCCAACCGCGGCAGGTGCCAGCGCCATCGGTACGGGACAATTGGTGCTGGATTCGAACAAGTCCTTCGGCATCAATGCTGCCAACAACACGGACTTCTTCAACACCCCCTCGGCCGCCGGCCAGTTGCAAAACGTGGGTAACTTGGATGTAAGCTCGGCGGATGCCGCCAACCGCACCCTGGCCATGGTTGATGCCGCATTGGCCACCATCAACGGCCAGCGTGCAAGCTATGGCGCCATGCAGTCCCGCTTCACCAACGCGATTTCCAACTTGCAGACGTCTTCGGAAAACCTGACGGCCTCCCGGTCCCGCATCCAGGACACCGACTTTGCCGCCGAAACGGCCAACCTGAGCCGTGCCCAGGTACTCCAACAGGCCGGCACCGCGATGTTGGCGCAAGCAAACCAACTGCCGCAGAACGTTCTCAAGCTGCTGGGAGGCTGAACGCAATGAAAAACACAGCCCGCCCGCTATTGTTATGATGCCGGGCGGGCTGTTCGCATCTGAACCACCGCGACATTCTTTCGTCGCGATAAACAATAAGACGTCCGAAGTAGCTGCAGAATTATTGGTCGTGTTGCTCTGCGTAGTGCCGGGGCCAGATCGTAGACAAAGATAGCCTGGAAATACCCAGCCAAAAGTTCTGTAGAGCGGGTGCAGGAAAACCTAGGGCGCGATAGGAACGGACCGCGCGCCAACAGTGCCTACAATTATTCATGGGCATTTCGAAAAACCTCGTCCCATCCGCTGCTTGGTAAAATCCTGTCGTACTCGACCCCGTAGCCATCTGCCGTGATGCCCCCCCGTAGTGCCATCAAGACCGACCTGTTTGCCGACGAACATCACCGCAAGAAGATCGACGCCTTGGGTGATCCGCTGGCCGAGATCGAGTCGTGCCTCGACTTCGCAGCGCTGTCGGCCGAGGTTGATCGGATTTCGCTCAGGCCGATCAGCCCCCAGGGTGGCCGCCCGCCGTACCCGACCGAGACGATGGTGCAGATCTTGGTCTTGAAGCGGTTGTACAAACTGTCGGACGAGCAGATGGAGTATCAACTGCTCGATCGCATGAGCTACAAGCACTTCTGCGGGCTGGCCAGTGCGACGAACATCCCCGATCGCACCACCGTCTGGACCTTCGAGAACCGCATCGGCGAAGCCGGTGTGAAGGCGCTGTTCGACGGTGTCTCGGCGCAGTTGCTCCAGAAAGGCTTCATCGCTCACGGCGGGCAGATCAGCGATGCGACCCTGGTGCCTGCACCCAAGCAGCACAACAGCCGGGGCGAGAACGCCTTGATCGAGCAAGGCGCGATGCCTGCCGGCTGGAAGCCCGCCAAGCGGCGCCGGAAGGACATTGATGCGACCTGGGCCAAGAAACACGGCAAGAGCCACTTCGGCTACAAGCTCTTCATCAGCGTCGACAACAAGCACAAGATCATCCGCAAGATCGAGACCGACACGACCAGCACGCACGACAGCCAGCACTTCGATAACGTCTTCGACCGGGCCAACACGAGCCGGGATGTCTATCCCGACCGGGGCTATCCGTCGGCAGAGCGGGAAGCCTGGCTGAAGGAAAACGGCTTCCGGAATCAGATCCAGCGGCAGAGCCATCGCAACAAGCCGCTGTCTGACTGCCAGCAACGGCGCAACCAGCGCATCGCCAAGACGCGGACACGGGTCGAGCATGTGTTCGGGATCATCGACCAGATGGGCGGCAAGTTACTGCGTACCATCGGCCAGGCGCGGGCAAACTTTGCGATGACGTGATGGCGGTCTGCTACAACCTGAAGCGGTTGGTTTACTTCCAGAAGGCCGGAGTCATGGCTTTTTGGCGGTCGAAATGAGCCGAATCGCCGTTATTCGAGGCGATTCGAGACAAAAACGGGGTGGCACCGCCGGGGAGGGCAGTGATCTACTGAAGAAATTAAACCGGATTCGGTTTCGATCGTCCTTACGCGGCAGGATTTACTTAAAACTTCAGGTTATTCGAGGTGCCCTTATGATGGCAAAACCGAAATCAGCCTTTTCCGGTAAGAACGACCATCGGTGCCGATGTCTCGGGCATCGCCACTTGTCGTAACGATCAGCCTGCTCTGCCATCAAGGAGTTCACTGATGGCCTCAACCCCGTCGAACCAGCCATCGGCCACATGAAAACGATGACTGCTTATGGCTGACCGGACTCAAGAGCGGCCTGAGCTGGCCCTGCATGCTGCGCTCTGCGGCAGCGCGAACACAACTTGCGTATGATGCTCAGAGTCCGGCTGCCCTTTTCGCGTTTATCCTGACCAATCTACAGGCGAACCATACGCAGAGCAGAGAGCGAGCTAAAGAATAACTTACGTTATTTACCGCATAAAACGCGGTTATTCAGAATCGAGTGCATTAGACAATGAGCCACTTACCCGTATTGATTTTCGATCTGGACGGAACCCTGATCGACTCTGCTAACAGCATATTAGAATCATTAAATAGGGTTTTTAAAGAAACAGGCACCCTGCCTGCAATTCCTTTGAGCGAATCTATAATCGGACCACCGCTCCAGGAAACTTTTGAACTCCTATGTGGCACCTCAGAAAGAAAAATCATCAGCAGCCACCTCACATCCTTCCAAAAGAACTACGACGACAACGGATACAAAAAAACAAAAGCCTACCCAGGAATCAATGACCTCCTAAACAAACTCTGGCAACAAGGCTACATTATCCATATCGCCACCAACAAACGCCTTACTCCAACTCAGAGAATAATGGAGCACCTTGACTGGGTTAAATATTTTCAATCGATTCATACGCTGGACATGTATTCACCTCGCCTACCTAATAAAACAGACCTACTGAAAAAGTTGCTTCAGCAAAAAAAAATCTCTCCACATGAAGCGATCTACATTGGCGACAAGCCTGAAGATTGTCAGGCTGCCACCACCAATTCGCTGAACTTTATCGGTGTCACCTGGGGATATGGAGACTTTGTGGCCACACAGAAAAATAAATTGCGCACTGCCACTTCAGCAGCAGCATTACTCGACCATATTGAAAATCAAAAACTAAAAATCGAGGAATAAATTAAATGAAAGCCGTTATTCTTGCCGGCGGCCTTGGGACTCGTATCAGCGAAGAGTCCCATCTCAAACCAAAGCCAATGATCGAGATTGGAGGAAAGCCGATTATCTGGCACATCCTGAAAATTTATTCAGCACACGGCATCAATGACTTCATCATATGCCTTGGCCACAAAGGCTACATCATCAAAGAATATTTTGCCAACTATTTCCTGCACACATCCGACGTCACTTTTGACATGGTCAAAAATCGAATGGAAGTGCACCATCAGCACACAGAGCCATGGCGAATAACCCTGGTTGACACAGGGGAAAACACTATGACAGGCGGAAGGTTAAAAAGAGTAAGGCACTTTCTTGATGAAAACCAGCCCTTTTTTTTTACTTACGGCGATGGCGTTGCCAACATTGACATCACCAAACAACTTGAGTTTCATCGTCAGCATGGGTTGGCCGCAACTGTTTGTGCCGTAACACCGCCTGGGCGGTTTGGAGCACTGGATATCTCAGAAGGACGAGTGACCTGCTTCCAGGAAAAGCCTCACGGCGAAGGTGGCATGATCAACGGCGGGTTTTTTGTACTCAACCCAAGCGTTATTGATCTAATCGACAGCGACGATCAAGCATGGGAAGGCAAGCCACTTCATGAATTAGCCTGCAGAAAAGAACTATCTGCCTGGCAACACGATGGTTTTTGGCAGCCTATGGATACATTGCGTGACAAAACCCTGCTTGAAGAACTCTGGCAATCGGGGAGAGCGCCTTGGAAGATCTGGTAAAAAAGGATTTTTGGCAAGGAAGAAGGGTATTCATCACTGGGCACACCGGCTTTAAAGGAAGCTGGCTCGCGCTTTGGCTGAATGAGCTGGGAGCAAAGGTCACCGGCTACGCGCTCCCTCCCTCGAGCACACCTAATATTTTCCATGAAGCCCGTATTGAAACCACGCTATCCTCAGTTATCGGCGATATCAGAGACGCAGACCATCTTGCGGCGGAAATATTCAAAGCCCGCCCGCAGACCATCTTCCATCTTGCTGCCCAACCCCTAGTTGGAGAGGGCTACCGCGACCCTGTTAGTACTTACAGTACGAATATCATGGGGACAGTCAACCTCCTCGAGGCTGTTCGCCACTGCCCGGGCGTGGAATCCCTCGTCATCGTTACAACAGACAAATGCTACGAAAATAGGGAAACGCTACACGACTATTGCGAATCAGACCCCTTGGGTGGCCGGGACCCCTATAGCAGCAGCAAGGCCTGCGCAGAGATCATCACAGCCGCTTACCGACAATCATTTTTCATCGGTTCCGAGCAGACTCAATTGGCAACAGTCCGTGCCGGCAATGTCATTGGTGGTGGTGACTGGGCAGAAAATCGCCTGATGCCCGATCTGCTGCGCGCCCTCACTAACAACTCGATCGCAAAATTACGCAATCCCAATGCAATTCGCCCTTGGCAACATGTGCTCGAACCACTTAAGGGTTACCTGTTAGTGGCAGAGAAACTTGCAAAAAGCCCCCCCATGGCCAGGGCCTGGAATTTTGGCCCAAAACTTGAGGATTGCGTCAGTTCGGCTACAGTTGCAGAGCTTACCTGTAGCTATTGGTCTCCTCATGCGCACTGGGAAACAGAAGCGGCGAACTTCCCTCATGAAGCCACCCTGCTCCGCCTCAATTCAAGCGCTGCAAAACAAAGTTTAAAATGGCGACCTGCCTGGTCGCTGAATGACGCCATCAAAAACACGGTCAGCTGGCATCGGGCCTGGCTGAGCGGTCATGATATGCAAGCCTTCAGCCGCAATCAGATCAACCAATACACAAAATCTGTTTCCAATGAGCCTTGATGATGAACGCCAGGCAATTCTTGAGCAAGTACGCGCATATGCCCAAAGAAGCCGCCAATCTACCAATTTTATTCCTGGTCGAAATTCCATACCGGCATCGGGTAAAGTCCTTGGTCCAGAAGAATTCGTCAATGTAGTCGATGCTGCACTAGATGGCTGGCTAACTACCGGACGCTTCAACGATACGTTCGAGAAGAAACTGGCGGCCTATCTCGGCGTTACTCACGTGCTCACCTGTAATTCGGGTTCAAGCGCCAACTTGCTCGCTCTATCCACGCTAACCTCACCGCAACTCGGCCCACGAGCCCTGAAACCTGGTGACGAAGTCATTACCGCTGCTGCTGGATTTCCAACCACGGTCAATCCGATCCTGCAAAACGGCCTCATCCCGGTATTTGTTGATTCGCATATTCCCAGCTACAACGCACTACCCGCCACCATTGAAGCGGCTATTACCCCCCGTACCCGGGTCATCATGCTGGCGCACACCTTGGGCAACCCTTTGGCAATCGCCGAGCTTAAAGCCATTGCAGACCGCCACCAACTCTGGCTCATTGAAGACTGCTGCGACGCGCTGGGCTCTACTTATGACGATCGCAAGGTGGGCACTTGGGGCGACATCGGCACACTGTCCTTCTATCCGGCACACCACATCACGATGGGCGAAGGCGGAGCTGTGTTCACCTCGAACCCTCAACTCAAACGCATCATCGAATCCCTGCGTGACTGGGGCCGTGACTGCTGGTGCAACCCCGGGTGCGATAACACGTGCGGCAAGCGCTTTGATTGGCAACTCGGCCAACTCCCGGCGGGTTACGATCACAAATACGTGTACTCGCACGTCGGGTACAACCTGAAAATCACCGACTTGCAGGCTGCAATTGGTCTGGCACAACTGGAGCGCCTTGACGCCTTTGTTGCGGCCCGACGGGAAAATTTCGC
The DNA here is from genome assembly GCF_036820405.1 of Oryzomicrobium sp. Lineage (NCBI taxonomy): Bacteria > Pseudomonadati > Pseudomonadota > Betaproteobacteria > Rhodocyclales > Rhodocyclaceae > Oryzomicrobium > Oryzomicrobium sp. The sequence continues at coordinate 84,605 of NZ_DAISLS010000012.1, read as the reverse complement.
CGCACTGAGCACTTTTCTGAAACCACTTGAAGAATTTTTCATTCTCCCTGAGGCCACCACGAATAGTAACCCTGCCTGGTTTGGTTTTCCGCTGACCCTTCGCGAAACCTCCCCTTTTTCCAGGGTCGATCTACTGCGCTTTCTGGAACAAAGAAAGATCGGCTCCAGGCTCTTGTTTGCCGGAAATATCACTCGCCAGCCCTACTTTCTCGAACGCACCTACCGCATCAGCGGAACTCTGGAAAATGCCGACGAAATCATGCAGCGCACCTTTTGGGTCGGCATCTGGCCAGGACTCGACAAGGAGCACTTGAGCTACATTGCCCAATCGCTGGGTGATTTTTGTGGAACGAACTTTTAAGGCAAAAGCACATGAGCAGACCGCTCTTCATTTTTGAAATGGCTAATAACCACATGGGTGATATTGCCCACGGGGTTGCCATCATTCGTGCGATACGCGAGGCCTGCCAAGGCTTTCCCTTTGAATTCGCTTTCAAACTGCAATACCGGGACTTAGATACCTTTATTCACCCCAGCGTCAAGGGACGTGATGACATCAAATACGTCAAGCGTTTCGAAGAAACCCGCTTATCCCACGAGCAGTTTGAAATCCTGCTCGCCACTATGCGCGACTGTGGCTTCAAGACTGTGTGCACTCCCTTCGATGAAAATTCGGTGGACCTCATCGAGGCACAAGGTATAGAAACCATCAAGATCGCCAGTTGCTCGCTCACCGACTGGCCCTTACTTGAACGCATCGCCCGTGCCGACAAGCCGGTCATTGCCTCGACTGCAGGCGCCACGCCTGAGGAAATCGACAACGTCGTCAGTTTTTTCCTGCACCGGTGCAAGCAGCTCACTTTGATGCACTGTGTGGCGGAATACCCAACCCCTGACAACAATCTCCACATCGCCCGGATAGACGCGCTGCGCCGCCGTTATCCGGAAGTGCGGATCGGCTTTTCAACCCACGAAGCCCCGGCACGAACAGAACCGGTGATGCTCGCCCTAGCCAAGGGGGCGCTCGTTTTTGAGAAACACGTCGGCTTGCCGTCCGAGCGCTACCCGCTGAATACCTACTCAGCTACTCCCGAGCAAATCCGACAGTGGCTCACCGCCGCACAATGCGCCCAAGCCATGTGCGGTAGTGAAGCCTGGCCAACTGCCACGGCGACTGAGCTGGAAAGCTTGCGCAGCCTGCGCCGTGGCGTTTTTCTAACGCGCGATATCGCGGCGGGGGAACGTATTGATACCGACTCGATTTGCTTTGCTTTCCCCCCGAGCCCCCAGCAGATCACCGCCAATGATTGGTCAAAATACAGTAACTACATTGCCCGTCAAGCTATTCAGGCAGGCACCCCCCTCATAGCCAAGCAGGTCGAAATCAATAACGAACGTGAAAACGTCTTGACCGCCGTCATGGCAGTTCGCCAGCTCCTGCAGGAGGGAAATATCGTCGTTCCCGGTAAATCCGATCTCGAAATTTCGCACCACTACGGCATGGAGCGCTTTTCCGAATTCGGCCTGACCATGATTACCGTTGTCAACCGTGAATACTGCAAAAAATTGATTGTGATGCTACCGGGCCAAACCCATCCCGAACAGCAGCACAAGAAAAAAGAGGAAACCTTTGTCATCCTGCACGGCAGTATGAATATATGGCTCGATGGAAAACAATATGACGCTCAACGGGGTGATGTCATCACCGTGCAGCGTGGGGTCAAGCACAAGTTTTACACAAATAAAGGAGTGGTATTTGAAGAAATATCATCGACCCACTTCACCGACGATTCGTTTTACAGCGATCCGGCCATTACCGCCAATTCCCATCGCAAAACACTACTAACCCACTGGCTCTGATAATGCGTGTTGCCGATTATTTGATGTCTCGACTGGCCGACGTTGGCGCCAAACATGTTTTTCTTCTGCCTGGCGGTGGCGCCATGCACCTTAACGATGCCCTGGTCTGCGAGAAGCGCCTAACCCCCATCCACTGTCACCACGAACAAGCATGTGGCATTGCAGCCGAAGCCTGGGGTCGGATCCATGGAACATTCGGCACCTGCATGGTCACTACCGGCCCGGGTGCAACCAATGCGATCACCCCCGTCGCTGGCGCCTGGATCGAATCACTACCGCTGTTCGTCATTTCTGGCCAGGTCAAACGCATCGACCGACTTAACAGCCGCCCGCTTCGCCAGGGCGGCGTGCAGGAAGTTGACATCGTCCCAATGGTTAAGACGATCACAAAATACGCCGTTACCATCGACGATCCGGCCATGATCCGCCACCACCTGGAACGCGCCCTCCATGAAATGCTGAACGGTCGCCCCGGGCCAGTCTGGCTCGACATTCCTCTTGATGTTCAGGCGGCACAGATCGACCCGGACACACTGGCCGCGTATCACCCGCCAGCCAGAAACTCCCCCGCGTCTCGACTGGAAGCGGCCAACGTGCAAATACTCGAACTGCTCGAAAAAGCGGAGCGCCCATTAATTCTTGCCGGGCACGGGGTACGTATTTCCAGTGCCGCAGAAGACTTCCGGCAGCTCGTCGAGCGCCTAAATATTCCTGTCGTCACAACATGGAACGCTCTTGATCTGCTGCCCTACGAACATCCGCTCAATATCGGCCGTCCCGGTGTCGTCGCACTTCGCGCACCCAATTTTGCCGTACAAAACTGTGACCTGCTCATCGCCATCGGTAGCCGACTCGACAACATTATCACAGCCTACAACCCCAGAGGCTTTGCTCGCGGCGCACAAAAGATAGTCATTGACGTAGACCAGAACGAACTCGACCGCATCGACATGGACATCGAGGTCAAGTTAGCCGCTGACGCCAAAACCTTCATCCAAGCGTTGAGCCTCAGGGCACAGACTATAGAATGTACCGGCTGGATTGCCCAATGCAACGATTGGAAACAACGCTACCCAGAAAATGAAGGAATAGCATTCCCAGCATCCGGCTCCATTAGCCATTACCATTTTGTCTCGGCATTATCCGACGCCATCCCGGCTGACACCCTCATAACCACCGGCAGTTCAGGCCTTGCTATCGAAGTGTTCTACACCGTTTTCCGCAATAAACCGGGCCAACGCGTGTTTCTCACCTCCGGCCTGGGCTCCATGGGCTATGGTCTGCCCGCTGCAGTTGGCGCCTGCCTGGCCAACGACAAAAAGCCGATGGTTGCAGTGGAAAGCGATGGCAGCCTGCAACTCAACTTGCAGGAACTCGCCACGCTCGTTGCTCAACAACTACCGATCACACTGGTGGTCATGAACAACGGAGGCTATGCATCCATCCGTAACACTCAGCGCAACTATTTCGCCAGCCGCTTCGTCGGCACCGGCCCGGAAGCCGGGCTGATGTTGCCGGACCTGGAAAGAGTAGCGGCAACCTACGGCCTACCGTTCCTCCGCATCATTAGTGCCGGTGACCTGCCCGAACTGGCAGACGCCATGCGTAATCTCGGCCCCCGCTTGATCGAAGTGATGCTGACACCAGACGAAACGCTCAGACCCAAAGTTGCAGCCTTGCCCCAAGCGGACGGATCGATGCTGTCGATGCCGCTGGAAGACATGTCGCCACTGCTGCCGCTTAAGCAACTGGAGGCGGAAATGCGGGTGCCGCTCCTGCCAGTGTCACAAGTCGCCCGACGGTAAGCGTCAAGAACACCTACACTCATGCCAACCACTGCACCTTTCTCCTCCGCCTGCCCGTGCTGCAGCCAGCACGGTTGCACAGACGGCATGGCACCCGGCTGGCAACGCTGTGAACTGTGCAGACACCACTGGACCCATCCAGCCGAAGATAGTGGTATTGCTCGCTACAGCCAGCTCCAGCAGCGCAACAACACGGCAACACCGAAATTCGAACGCAAAATCGGCGACCGGCTGCATAGCATCGCTCCATTGTTGCGCCCGGGACTGCGCGTGCTAGAAATCGGCTGCGCCGAAGGCACGCTGGGCGAGCGTATCAAAGCACTATGCGATCTGTCCTATGACGGCATCGAGATTTCCCATGATGCGGAGGCCGCTGCCATGCGGCTCGACCAGGTATTCCGTACTCCCGCCACCGCACTTTCTGCCAACGGGTATGAGCTCATCCTGTCTTTCCACGTTCTCGAGCACATTGCCAATGTCAATACCGAGGTTCAAGCCTGGCACCGCTGTCTGGCCGAAAATGGGCAACTGATCGTCGAAGTGCCAAATGGCGCCGGGCATCCTTTGCTGAGTCATGATCACAATACAGAGCATTTGCATCAATTCAGTACGAGTTCACTGGTAGTTTTGCTGTCACGCCACGGTTTTGAGCCGCTGTCGGTCACCACGGGTCACTATGAATCGGCAGTTTATAGCGACAGCATCCGTGTACATGCACGTAAAACACTCTCTCCCTCCAACCGAATCGAACGCCTGCTGGAACGCTTCCACGCCGTTCTACCCACCCCCTTCCTGGCCTATGGCATCGGTGGAGATTTCACCAACTACATCCTGCCCTTGATCGACCACCTACCGGTTATAAGCTTGCTCGATTCATCGCCCAAGAAGTGGGGAATGCAGATCGCAGGCCACAGCGTGGGGCCATACGATTCTAGCCACCACGGAAACGCTCCCTTGCTAATCTGCTCGATCCGCTTCAGGCAAGAAATCGAACAGCATCTGCAGAGCAAAGGCATTGCGCCAGCACGCATCCGTACTCTGGATGACATCTATGACCCAGCGTAACCCGGTAATCGAAGAAGATCTGGACGCCATTCTGCTGCATCCTTTGCCGTGGTTCGAACTATATGGCAAGACCGTGCTGGTAACCGGCGCAAGCGGCTTTCTCGGAGCTTATCTCTTAGACACTCTAGCCCGTCTAAACGAACGTGGCACCGGCCCTACCATCACCCTTCTTGCCCTCGCCCGCAACCAGAACCGTTTGCACGATCGCCTGCCTCATCTGGTGAACCGCACGGATGTGCGAGCGCTTATTCAGGATGTCACCGAACCGCTAACCACACCAACAGCGCCCAACTTCATCATTCATGCCGCTAGCGAAGCCAGTCCGCGGCACTATCTGGCGCAACCCGTGGACACCATACGTGCCAATGCCCTGGGCACACTTCATCTACTCGATTTCGCCCGTTCGCACGGCAGCCGGCTTCTCTTTCTCAGTTCCGGTGCGGTCTATGGTGGGCACTTCGGTACGGGCGAAGCGCTCTCGGAAACCAGCTTTGGCCCGCTCGACCCGCTCGACCCACGTGCGTGTTATGGCGAAAGCAAGCGAATCGCTGAAACCCTGTGTGGTGCCTACGCGTCTCAGCACGGAGTACACACTACCATCGCTCGCATCTCCCATACGTACGGACCAGGCCTCGAACTGGACGACGGGCGGGTATTCATCGACCTTGTCGCCCAGATTCTGCAAGGCCAAGACATCGTGTTGCATGGCGACGGCTTGGAGCAGCGCCCGTTCTGCTACATCACCGACATGATTGCCGGCTTGTTCACTGTACTGCTGCGCGGTCACCCCGGCCAAGCGTATAACCTCGGCGCCACGAGCGAACTGAGCATTCGCGAACTTGCCACGCTGCTTCTAGAACTGAACGGTGATGACCGCTTCAGCTTGCGGCTCGGCTCCGGTTCACCTCTCGCTAGCGCACATCGCAGTTCGGGGCACTTTGACATAGGCAAGGCCGCCGCACTCGGCTGGCACCCGCGCGTGCCGGCCAAGCAAGGGTTTGCCCGCATGCTGAGTTATTACCGGCACCACTAACAGAGAATACCCGTGAGAAATTGTCCGATCTGCCGGTCCGGCGACAAGGAGCCTATTCATCGCCAACCTTTCGTATTACCAGGGCTGACAGACCCAACGCATTACGATGTGGTCCACTGCCGCGCCTGTGGATTCATCTACGCAGAAAATCCACCCCCGCTACTGCAAAACGACTATTACAGCGAGGCCACGCATCATCTGCACACCGTGCTGCCCTACGGTTTATCTGCTATTCATGCTCGATTCTTCGAGTTTGTCGCCATGCACTTGCCATCGATCCATGACGAAGGTGTATCGATCCTCGACATAGGTAGTGCTATGGGGCATTTTCTCGCACATTTCAAGCGCGCGGGCATTCAACGGGTCACAGGCCTCGACCCCAACCCCATGGCCAGGTTCCAGGCACTACAGCAGTATGGAATCAATGTGCACACCGGCACTATCGATCATTTCAGACATGAGCATCCGTTCCGCCTAATCACGCTGTGCGGCGTCCTCGAACACCTTCACGATCTGCACATCGCCGTTGAACGTATAGATGCATTACTCGAAACCGGCGGGTACGTCTTCATCGCCGTTCCTGACGCAGGCTGTTTCGGCTTAGAGCCACCTGCCGAGCCCTTTCTCGAGTTTGCGGCCGAGCACATCGACTTCTTTACGCGCAATACCCTGGCAGCGCTGTTCGCACAGCACGGTTTCCAGATGGTGGCATGCGAAACCCAGCACAACGACTTCTACAACAACCACTATCTGCTCGCTTTGTTTCGCCGGACTTCCGATACGGCAGCGGTGCTTACCTACGACGCCATAGGGAGAACCAGCGTATTGAGCTACATCGAGCACTCAAAGGCAGTGCTGGCGCAAACGGAAATTCAAATTGCCGAACTAGTCGTCCGGCAAGACCCCCTCGTAGTCTGGGGGGCGGGCTCGCTGACCATGCGGCTATGCGCGACTACCGCATTGATGGAAACGAATTTACTGGCATTCATCGACCGTAATCCGCAACTCCAGGGAAAGAAAATTATCGGAGTGCCAATAACTACGCCCTCCGCTCTTTCCTCACTTCCGGCACATACCGTGCTGATTGCGAGTACAACCTATACGGATGAAATCGAGAAAACATTGAGAGATGAACTACACTGGTCTGGCCAGATCGTCAAAATAACTTCAAAACAACTTTAACGATTACGCCTCAAGTTTATACCTCCCATAAAAAATTTCGGCCCAGCTCCATTCGTTAATTTCATACTCTTGAATAAAAATGCCAACCCCGTTTTTCGTTCACGTACCAAAAACTGCAGGAAGCTTGATCAGAACACTGATCACCGCCAATTACGAGTCCAAAGCAGTACTCAGTCTTTATGGCTCCCGCGCCGATATCTTTACCGAATGTAGAAAAAATATCGGAAAACTGAAAGATATACAGCTTATTCAAGGACATACCCCCTATGGAACTCATCACTGGATCGGTGAAGAAAAACCCGCCTATTTTAGTTTTCTGCGCGACCCAATTGCACGAACCCTTTCCGATATCGACGATGGCCACCGCCATACTGTTCACGGGTTCCATCACATTCTGGCACAAGTAGGACCAGACCCATTCGAGCGGCTTTCGCTGGTGAAAGACCTCACTTATTACCGCAATAACATGACCCACTTTCTCAGTGGAACATTCTACACTCGCGAAATTGGCTTGACTGAATTCAACCTTGCAGTCGATAACTTGTGGAAAAGCGCTTTCGTTGGACTGACCGAGCACTGCGAAGAATCCATTCTGATCATGGGACGCCTGCTTGGCTGGACCCATTTTGTCCCTCAAAAATGTAATGTAGCACCGGCCCCTCTCCCTTCTCTTAGCCCAGAAGCAATATCCCTTTGCAATACTTTCCTCGACTACGACATTCAGCTTTACCATGTGGCACTTGACCACTTCAATCGATTGCGATGCAGCCATGGTGCAGCCTTAGCGGAAGCCGCTGAACAGTTAAGGGAGATCCTGCATGAACAATCTAAGCACCACCCCGAGACAATCCACAAACCCTACCTAGTCGGAACGCCACTCGAGGTACCCCTGCAAGGCTATACGGAAAAACTCATGCCATCCTCTCCCCTCGGGCGTTGGATTTCCGCCAGCTATCAGTGAAAAAGCCATGTCCATTCCACTCACCATCGCGCTGCTGACCTACAATCGCGCCGACTATCTGGAGCAGGCCGTTACTAGCATTCTGGCGCAGACTTACCGCAATTTTGAGCTACTAATTCTCGATAATTGCAGCACCGACCGCACCCCCCAATATGTACTCAGCCTGAACGATCCGCGTATCCGCTACGTGCGCAATCCGCCCAATTCCCTGATCGAATTCAATGGTGTGTCGGCTTTTCATATCGCCCGCGGTGATCGCCTCATCATCACTCACGATGATGACATCATGCATCCTGATATGATTGCACAGCAGATGCAGCTCATGGATACCCATCCGGAAGTGGTAGCCGTCTGGACCAACGTAAGCCTCATGGACGGGCATGGTGACGAGGTTGCCCCTTATTTTGGCCCTCCCTCCGAAAATCGCCTCTACGGGCCAGGCGAGTACATAGCCAGCTTTCTATCAGAACGGCTATGGCCGGTTCCCAGCACCATGATGTTGATCCGTAACCGTGCCCCGCGACGTTGGATCGATGAGCACTACTACGGTAAGCACCGGCACACCAAGAACAAACGTAACCGTAATGTTGCAGGCACTGCCGACGTCTTCCTGCCTGCATGCCTTAATACGCGCGGAACGGTGGCCTACATTGGCAAACCATTGCTCAAGTACCGCCTGCATGCAAGCCAAGGTACCAACTCGGTCGAACTCTCTACCCCTTCCATCCATCTGTATCGTGCATTGGGGCGCCTGCTTCGCCGTACGTCTTTCGGCTCCAGCCATGCCCCGCAATTCGACAGCTATGTGGCCCGCTATCAGGCACAACACACCATCTCCAATACCCAGAGAAGCACACCCACCGCGTCTACACGCAAACGCCTCGCCTCGTTGCTGCAACGTACCTGTAACACCCACCTAGACCAGCCGGCAGTGTGCTATCCGGCCCTGCCACTCTCCATCCTTGTTTCGCAACTGGAACCCGAGACCTCTATCCTCGATAGTTTCGGCGCCTTGCCTGCGCCCTCTGCGAAATACACGACGGCAACACAGCATTTTTACCAATGGCAAATATTGCGCACCCGCCGTCGGAACCTGTTTGTAGATCATGCCCCGGATACACGAATCACGATTCTGGGCAGCGCCTTCGTAGCAGCCTTACTCATCCTCGAAGCCCATGAACAAGGCATTCAGCCCATATGCTGTCTGGACTCCAACGCCTACCGACATGGCAGTAGCCTGCTTGGTGTTCCTATCGTGCCGCCCACTTGGCTTGCCAGCCACGGCTCCGAGGTCGACCTGGTTCTGTTTAGCTCAGAGAAAGATCAGGAACCGTATCTTGAGCGCTTGGTGAATCAACACCTGCGTGCCTCGCACTCATCAATTACGCGCCTGCAACCGGCCATCTACTCATGGAAGCGCCTGGTCGCTCAGGCCATGGCTTGAAGCGGCCTCCCCCCAACTAGCCATGCACAAACTCACCACTTTTCAGAACATCGCGTATGCAAGTGCTATTCACGCTAATGGCACGCCACACTTCTTCAATGATGAAGCGTTTTTCAGCGAATTTTACCGACTTGTTCTCAACCCCGATCAAAACGTCATCGATGTTGGTTTCAACATCGGTATGCAGACCGAGCTGCTGTCCCCCCTGACCACCGGCATCATCTACGGCTTCGAAGCCTCCCCACAGATTTTCCAGTACGCATACGAGCGCTTCAAGGGCGATGCGAGGATTCGTCTGTTCCATCGTGCAGTATCCGATATCTGCGGTACAGTTCGCTTCATCAACACCGCCCACTGGGGCGCCGGTAGCCTGAAGTGGACCCAGGGAATGGAGTATTGCAATGTAGGAGACGCTTACACCGAGGTCGAGGTGGAAGCGACAACGCTAGACGCCGCCCTGCCTGACCTAAACAATGTCGGTCTCATCAAGCTCGACATCGAAGGCGCGGAATTACCTGCCTTGGCAGGCGCAGCAGCACTCATCGCACGCAACCGCCCCTTCATCATCATGGAGTATTGCCACAACGCACTGAGTTTCGAATTCAGGGGTCAAGCAATCAAACCCGACACACTTCGCCATTACGCCCACGAAATCGGTTATACGGTCTACAACATTTACGGAATCTGTCTGGACCCCATCGAGATCTGGGAAACATCAATTCTCAAAGATACGGCCGACGTCTATCTGATCCCGAACGAACATCACGATCGCTGGACACGGGAACTACTGCCGCTTTACCAATACGGCATTTACGACAAAATGCTCGAAAAGCTCGAATGGCCCAACTCGCTTCCGGCCCACTACTATGGGCTAACCGCCCTGCCGAGCCGAGTTTACTCAATCGTAAACACCTCAACCCGCTCACAGAGCCTAGCGTATCTTGATGCACTGCACACACGCCTCACCGCACTGCCGGAAGGTCGCGCCACACTTTTCGGCACTGGCAAGCTCACCCGGCGGGGAGAATTGCTACTGGCCCTCATTCACGATGGCAAGCTCGATACCGCATACGAACTGGCCGCGCTGAAGACCCTTACAACGGAACAGCTGGCCAACTTTGAGGCTGAAGCACTCCGCCAGCCCTAACAGGGGGGTAGGAAACTCATCGTGATTCCTGATTTTCTTTGTCTGGCGAAATTTTCCCGGACCAGCAGCCCTGGTGGCCGGGTTGGGGCAAGCATTTCGTCCTTTGGAAGCGGCCTATCAGCCGCTTTTCCCGCCCCCCAGCCGACGGCGGACGCACCGCAGTAATTTCATCCTCGGCACCAGCAACGACTACAGGTGAGACAGGTTATAGGCGGCAAAGCACAGAGGCGCCTGACCGGAAAGCCTGATCACACCGCTGACGGTCTTGATCCAGCCCAAAGCCTCCTCGATCATCTTTCGCCGCTTCAAAGTGTGAGCGTAACCCTTGCCCCGTACAGTACGGCTATCCACATTGAATCGCCATTCTGCTAAACGAAACCCAAGTTACCATGCCCATTCCTGCAGATCGCTCCATCTCCGGTTTCTTTAAAGCAGATTTCAATCCGTACTACATCCTCGCGCCACACTACCTCCATTCTTCGGCTGGTGTGCGCAGCCTGCATTACCTCTGCCACGCACTCAACGAATTCGGCTGCGAAGCCTATCTGGCCCCCGTTTCGCCACTCAATCCTGCGCTTCGCACCCCCTGCCTAACACCTGAAATTCTGCAAAATCACTACATTTCGGGGCGCACGCCCATTGCCCTTTATCCTGAAACAATCTCGGGAAATCCATTCCAGACACCTCATGTTGCCCGCTGGTTGTTGAACCGTGCCGGCCACCTCGGCGGCCCCACTACCTTTCACTCCAGCGAAGCGCTGTTTTACTTTGCAAAATGGGTACTTGATCCAGGCATTGAAGCGCGCCATCTCACCGTACCAACGGCCGATCTGCATCTATTCAATAACAACAACAACCCATTCGACACCCGGCGCTCAGGCGCGTGCTACTACGCAAATAAGTATCTGCATAAAGGCCATCAAATTCCTGCCGATATCGCCAATCAGGCAACCAGCCTATGCCTCGATATCCCGCGGAGCCCGGAAGAAATCGCCGCTATCCTGCAACGCTCTACCGTGTTGTACTGTTTCGAGGAGACAGCACTGATCACTGAAGCCCTGCTATGCGGGTGCCCTGTGCTCCTGGTTCAATCAGAATACATGCGACCAGAAAATTGGAAACCGGACGGCATCCCCCCAGGTTGCGGCTGGGCTCATGAATCTGGGGTTCTAGAACGGCTCACACAGGAAGTCGGTCAGTTCCGGAACTTGTATGAAAAGAGTCATCAATACTGCTGGAACACCGTTCATCAATTCATCATCCATACCCACCACCGCTTTACGCTCTCCAAGGGAGAGAGCCAGACCCAAGAAGGCCCGGCATCAGAAATTCAAAAATTTTGGACAATCCCAAAAGAAAGACGCCAAAAATATTTAAATAACTTCTTGCATGCCTGCTCGGAGACTCCAGTTTTTTCCGAATGGAAGCGTAATAACCCGATCATGAAGCTGGCCGGCTGGCTGGATGAAACCATAGTGGCCACCCGCCCCATTTTCCCTCCCGACGCCCCCTCTCCTCCATCTGTAGCGTCTTCCAATATCCGAAAACCGCTAGTAGCCAAGGAGGAGCATCGCTTACTAGAGCAAGTGAACACCTTGCTACAGGCCGGTCAGAACGATCAAGCAATCCTCCTGCTCACTCGACTCGTCGCGCACGACACTCTGTGCTGGGAGGTCTACGACTCTCTAGGACAAATCTATGCGGAGCAAAACAACCTCGACGAAGCAGCCCTTGTCCTGCTGAAGGGTGCCTCGCTGGAATTTTCATCCACCCATTGCTTGCGCAAGCTAGCCGCTGTTTTTGCCATGCAGGGGGAACTGTGGCGCACATTAGCCGCTTGTGCACAAATACTGAAACGTGAACCGGACGATCAAGAATTGCATTTGTTTGTCCGCGATGTATTGGTATCAACCTCGCCACGCTTTGATAACATTTCTTGGCTCGCCCCGGAGTGGGCTAAAACCATGGATGCGCTGTCCACATATAAGAACCAGGCCCAGGCAGCCCGTAATCTGCTCGACAATCTGCAAGCCAAGGCACAGTCCGTACTTGCCGAGCATCATCCGTTGACAAGCTTGGGTAACGGCTCACGCTCCCACGAGCGACAATAATCCATCACGGTCTAGGAACTAAACGTCCGCTTGTAGGAGAGTCATCGGCAGCCCCCCGCGAGCCAGGATGCCTTCGACTGGAACAGCCTGTAACTTGCGCTGGATAGCCACCAGCGGCATTTCAAAAGAGCAGCGAATCCTGTGCATAAATCCCCCCCCCGTCTCACGCCGACCTCCATGGATCAAGCGTCCCCCTATCAGAACTGGATAAAAACCCATACATTCCAGCAGACAGATGGAGTAGATTTTGAAAATCGAATGCAGGAATGGGGTACCCAACCACACTTCCATATTGCAGTGGTACTCGATATGGAACCGGCGGCTGCACTTGGCAACTCCCTACAGTCGCTGGCCAGCCAGTACTATCCTCATCTGCGGGTTACCGTTAGCGCCCCCCTCCCGTCACCCGCTAACTTACCGCCGGATCGTGTGCAATGGATCGAAAGCACCTCGCCGTGGCTGGATGCTAATAATGCCCTGCAAGCCAGTGCTCCAGGAAGCTGGGTTGGGCTGTTGCGCGCAGGAGACACGCTGGCGCTCCACGCCTTGCTGGTTACTGCCGAATATCTGCACACCCATCCGGCGGTAGATGCCGTTTACACGGATGAAGACATCAAAGATGCAACGGGCTATCGCCACACGCCAAAATTCAAGCCCGATTTTGATCTGGAATGGCTGCGATCCAGTGGCTACGTTGGCGGCGTCCTATTGGTAAAAAGCGATGTCTGGAAGTCTGCAGGAGGCTGGCTACACTTTTCGGACCACCAAGACGAATTCGATTTGGCCCTGCGACTTGCAGAGCAGCTTCCCCCCACATCTTTTGGCCATGTGGCTGATGTGCTGTATCACCGCAGCGCTGACCATCCCACGCTGGCAGCGGGCTATGCCGAGCACAACGCACAATTGATTCACCTACAGCAGCATTTGGCACGCTGCAATCCTGAAGCGGTCGTCACGCCCGGGCCAATAGTGGGAACCTCCCGCGTAATCTACCCATTGCAAACACTGCCACGCGTCTCGATCCTCATCCCGGCCACAGATGAGCTTGGCCATTTACAACGTTGCCTGGAAACCCTGTTCGAGCAAACGGATTACCCTGACTTCGAATTGCTCATCGTCGACAACACAGCCCTTGCCCCCGCCACACGCACTTTTCTGCATGCGCTAGAACAACTGGACGACACCAGGATCCACATCATCCGCGACGCGCCCCCCGCCCCCCGCGCTGCGCTGTTCAACCTGGCAGCGGAGGCATCCACTGGGGCCTTGTTACTGCTCCTCAATCAGGAAATTGCTGCCCTGCACAGTGATTGGCTAAGCGAAATGGTCGCTTTGACCCAGCAACCCGAGGTGGGCGCTGTCGGTGCCCGACTACTGAGGCCGGACGGCACCTTGCAGCATGCGGGTTATGTTCTGGGTCTCAATGCCACAGTCGCCAGCCCCTTGGCCGGTCAGCCGGCAGAACACACCGACCCCTTGCTCCGAACGCAGGTGCTTCACCAAGTATCCGCAGCAAGCAGCGATGCCTTATTGATTCATCGCGACCTTTACCTCGCCCTTGGAGGAATGGATGCGCAGCAATTTCCTATGGATTTCCATGATGTGGATCTCTGCTTGAAAGTGCGTGCAAAAGGGCGGCGGATTCTCTGGACACCTTTTGCCACTCTGCTTTACGCGGGCCCCTGCAATGCACAAGCCCCGGCTGCCCCCACGCTCTACAACCGCTGGATGCCCCACCTTACCAGGGACCCCGCCTACAATTCCAACCTCAGCCTGCAGGATGCGGAACTGGACCCCGAACCCGAAGCAGCCCTGTCATGGAACCCCACGCCCTGGCATCCGCACCCCCGCCTGCTGGTGCACCCGGTGGACCAGACCGGCAGTGGCCAATATCGCATCCTGGGTCCCGTGCGCGCGCTGCACGATGCAAACCTCTTGCGGGGCCACGCCAGCCAGCGGTTTTTCAGCCCGGTAGAAATCGCCAAGGCGGACATGGCCTCCATCGTCGTGCAGATTCCAACCTCGGCCCGCCATCTCAAAGCGCTTGAAATCTATCGCCAACATTCCGAAGCTTTGTGTATTGCCGAGGCGGACGATCTAATTACCGAAATCCCTCGCGCAAGCCCTCTTTACCATGTCATAGGCAAGGAAGCGCAGGATTATTTTCGCCGATCCCTGCGCATAGCCGATCGTCTGGTCGTCACCACCGAGCCTCTCGCTGCCGCCTATGCCGATCTATGCCAAGAAGTCCGCGTCGCTAAAAACTATCTACCCGGGCATCTCTGGAACCACCTGACCCCCAACCGGAAGCGCACCGGAAAACCCCGTGTCGGCTGGGCCGGCAGCAGTTCTCACCGAGGAGATTTAGCGCTCCTTGACGAAATCGTCAAGACGCTGGCCAAAGAGGTCGACTGGGTCTTTTTCGGCGCCTGTCCACAGAACATGCTTCCTTACGTCAAAGAAACCATTGCCGGCGTTTCGTTCGATCAGTATCCAGGAATGCTGGCCAACATGGGCCTTGATCTGGCCGTAGCACCGTTGGAAAACAACGCATTCAACGAATGCAAGAGTTCGCTCAAGCTTCTTGAATACGGCATCCTCGGCTACCCCATCGTCTGCTCGAGCAGCGGGGCCTATCGCGGAGACTTCCCGGTCAAGCGCGTCTCCAACACTGCTAAAGCCTGGATCGCCGCAATTCGCGAACGCATCCACGACCTCGACGCCACACGCAAGGAAGGTGAAACCCTGCAAGCCCACATCCGTCAGCATTGGATGTTGGAAGACCATTTGGACGAATGGCTCGCCGCCTGGACACGCTGACGCCATCGCAGAGGTGGGGGCTTCGCTTGACACAGCCCCCTCGGCGCTCTGTTGTGCCGTGTACAAAACCAGAAGGGGATGATCGAGCAGCACTTGGGTACATGGCTGCGCGTCTAGATGCGCCAAGCAAAAAAAGCCCTAAAGTTTCCCTACGGCGCGTCGTTAAAGTTCCTGAGAGGATCGGAATCAGCGCCAGTCACTAGACGGAACGCTCCTGCCGAACCCTGTTTTTTTGGATATTTTCTCTAGGAGAGAAAGTCATGCCCGCCATCATCAATACCAACGTTGCCTCCCTGAACGCGCAGCGTAACCTGACCACCTCGCAGAACTCGCTGTCCACCTCTCTGCAGCGCCTGTCCTCCGGCCTGCGCATCAACAGCGCCAAGGACGACGCCGCCGGTCTGGCCATCTCCCAGCGGATGACCGCCCAGATCAACGGTCTGGACCAGGCCCAGCGCAACGCCAACGACGGCATCTCCCTCTCCCAGACCGCTGAAGGCGCCCTCCAATCCTCCGGCGACATCCTCCAGCGTATCCGCGCCCTGGCCGTCCAATCCGCCAACGCCTCCAACTCCGCTTCCGACCGCCAGGCCCTCAACGCCGAAGTCGGCCAGCTCACCTCCGAACTGGATCGCATCGCCCAGACCACCCAGTTCAACGGACAGAACCTGCTTGATGGTTCCATGACCTCCTCCACCTTCCAGGTGGGCGCCAACGCCGGTCAGACCATCACCATGACGTCCTCCAACTTCCGCACTTCCTCCTACGGCAACTACCGTATCGGTGCCTCCACCGCCACCGACGCAGGCGCCAAGGGCGACCTGACCACGGGCAGCACTAGTAACGCCATCGCCTCCAACGCAGCATTGACAAACAGCCGCGTAGTGGGCGGTGCTGTTACCATTAACGGTTCAATCGGCTCGGCCAGCGTCAACGTTGCCGCAGGTTCCTCTGCCAAGGCCGCCGCCCAGCAGATCAACTCCGTCACGAACAAGACTGGCGTCACGGCTACTGCCAAGACCGAGATGGACATTACTGGCGTAACCGCCAATAGCTCCTACGTCTTCAGCGTAGCGTCCAACAACACCACTGCCGTAACGGTTTCCTTCACCGTGGGTAACGCCAATGGCGGCAAGGGTGACGATCTGAGCGCCGCAGTCAATGCGTTCAATGACGCTTCCGCCAAGACCGGCGTCACCGCTCGGGTGAACGATGCGGGCAACGGCATCACCCTGCTCAACTCTGCTGGCGAGAACATCACCATCACCAACGCTGCCTCCGGCTCCGCCGCCGATGCATCGTTTGGTGGCGCCGCCCTGACCGCCAGCGCCAAAGCCGTCGGCACCGGCCAGCTGATGCTCGACTCCAACAAGTCCTTCAGCATCAACGCAGCCAACACCACTGACTTCTTCACAGCCAACAGTGCGGCAGGTCAGTTGCAAAGCGTCAGTAACCTGGACGTGAGCTCGGTGGATTCGGCCAACCGTACCCTGGCCATGGTGGACGCGGCCCTGTCGTCGATCAACGGCCAGCGCGCCAACTACGGCGCCATGCAGTCCCGCTTCACCAACGCCATCTCCAACCTGCAATCCACGTCCGAAAACCTGTCGGCCTCCCGGTCGCGCATCCAGGATACCGACTTCGCTGCCGAAACCGCCAACCTGAGCCGAGCCCAGGTCCTGCAGCAAGCCGGTACCGCGATGCTGGCCCAGGCCAACTCGCTGCCCAACAGCGTGCTCTCCCTGCTCCGGTAACAGCGCGTAAGGGTTGAGCTTCAAGGGCGCGGCAGCGGAAACGCTTCCGCGCCCTCTCTCCATGGAGCGATAGGAGGTTCATCATGAATATCCAGCCCCTCGGTTCTCAAGGCACTGTCCCGGCAATTCAGCCATCCACCTCGCCCACGCTTGGCACCGCGTCTCAGAATATCGCGTCTTCAGCCGCTGGGGCCGCACAACAGGCGCAATCTGGCACGGTAAATGCTCAAGAAAACCGGAGTGCATCCGGTTCGTCGACCCAGGTCGATCGTTCTGAACTGGACAAAGCCGTCAAGGAAATTCAGAACTTCATCAAAGACACCGACACCAGCCTCGACTTTCACGTGGACAAGGACACTGACAAGCTGGTGGTAAAAGTGGTCGACACCTCGACCAAGGAAGTCATCAAGCAGATTCCCTCCGAGGACATGCTGGCGCTCGCCAAGGCCCTCGACAAGCTCAAGGGGCTGCTGGTGTCGCAGAAGGCCTGAGTCATAAGCAACACCGGGGACGCTTCCCCACCCACCTTTCAGGAGCATCGTCATGGCCAGTATTTCTTCCCCCGGCATAGGCTCGGGCCTGGACGTCACCGGCATCGTCTCGAAGCTGATGTCGATCGAGAGCCAGCCCCTCCAGGCGCTGGACAAGAAAGAAGCCAGCTACCAGGCGCAGCTGTCGGCTTTCGGCTCCCTAAAAGGCACCCTGTCTGCGTTGCAGAGCTCTCTGAGCTCATTGGGAAGCGCTTCTGCGTTCAACACGATGAAGACGTCCACTTCGGACAACACCGTCTTCACCGCATCTGCAGGCACCAACGCTACCGCTGGCAGCTACTCGGTGGAGGTGAAGACCCTGGCCCAAGCGCAGAAGCTGTCATCGACCACCTTCGCCAATACCAGCGCCCCGGTCGGCACGGGTTCGCTCACGATTCAGTTCGGCACCTACGACAGCGTGAACAACACGTTCACCGTGAACCCGGACAAGAGCTCCACCAGCATCACCATCAACCCCAACAGCAGCAGCCTGACCGGTATCCGTGACGCCATCAACTCCGCCAAGGCGGGGGTGACGGCCTCGATCGTGAACGACGGCACCGGCAACCGCCTGGTCATTTCGTCGAACGACACCGGCCAGGCCAACAGTATGAAGATCACGGTAAGCGACACCGACGGCGCCAACGGCGACGCCAACGGTCTTTCCCAGCTCGCTTACGATCCGACCACGGCGGCGGGGGCCGGCAAGAACATGACTCAGACCATGGCGGCGCAGAACGCCACCGCCACCATCGACGGCATGTTCATCACCAAGGCCAGCAACACCATCACCGACGCCATCCAGGGCGTCACGCTGAACTTGGCCAAGGCGGTTCCCGGCACCACCAATACCTTGACGGTCAGCCAGGACACCACGGCCGCCCAGACCGCCATCCAGGGCTTCGTCAAGGCCTATAACGATGCCATCAATGCCCTGAAGCAGGCATCAGCCTACAACGCCGACACCAAGACGGCGGCGATCCTGCAGGGCGATGCCACCGTGCGCACGATCACCACACAGTTGCAAAACGCCGTCAGCTCTCCGCTTTCCACGTCGGCGGGTGGTTTTCAACGCCTGTCGGATGTCGGCATCAGCGTACAGCGGGACGGCACGCTGCAAATCGACAATACCAAGCTGACCGCTGCTTTCAACGACCCGAACAACGACATCACCGGCCTGTTTGCCAGCCTGGGCAAGACCAGCGATAGCCTGATCAGTTTTGCGTCGTCGAACAACAAGGCGACGCCGGGCACCTACAACATCAACATCACCCAGATCGCGAGCCAGGGCAAGCTCACCCCGAGCGCTGCCCCGTCGACCCTGACGATCGACAACACTAACCAGAACCTCACCGTCGCGGTAGATGGAACCTCCGCTTCGATTGCGCTGACTGCTGGTAAGTACACCCTGCAACAGCTGGCATCCGAGTTGCAGTCGAAGATCAACGGTTCCACCACCCTGAGTAAGGCAGGCAGCAGCGTCACGGTGAGCGTTGACGGTACCCAAGGCAAGGTTGCCGGTTCTGCCGCCGCAGGGCTGACTTACAACCCGGGCGATCCCCTCCAAATTTCGGTCGACGGCAACACACAGAGCATCGATCTCACCGACGGCACCAACCCGGCAACTTTTGCCAACGTCGGCGACTTGGCTAACAGTCTGCAGACCAAGCTCAACACAGCCTTCGGCAACAACAAAGTATTGGTCAGCGTTAGCAACGGCGCCATTTCCCTCACGTCCACCAGCGTCGGCACCACGTCCCAGGTCAGCGTAAACAGCACCGATGGCAACGGCAACACCAGCGCCAATGCCAGCACCTTGTTCGGTACCGCCGTCAGTACCAATGGCACCGGCACCGGCGGCCTGTTGGTGACCTCTAACAAGTACGGTTCGGCTTCCAACGTCACCATTTCCGGCGACGGCGCTTCGGCCCTGTTCGGCGCCTCCCGCACCAATACGGCCGGCACCGACGTACAGGGCACCATCGGCGGCTACCCGGCCTCCGGCAGCGGCCAGGCCCTCACGGGCGGCCCCGGCCCGGCCGAAGGCCTCAAGATCAACGTCACCGGCGGCCAGACCGGCGACCGGGGCACCATCACCTACGACCGGGGCTTTGCCTTCCAGCTGAACCAGTTGCTCGATAGCGTCATCGGCACTAGTGGAACGCTCCAGGCCCGTACCGACGGCATCAACAGCACGATCAAGAGCATCGACGACCAGCGC
The DNA here is from genome assembly GCF_036820405.1 of Oryzomicrobium sp. Taxonomy (NCBI): domain Bacteria; kingdom Pseudomonadati; phylum Pseudomonadota; class Betaproteobacteria; order Rhodocyclales; family Rhodocyclaceae; genus Oryzomicrobium; species Oryzomicrobium sp. The sequence continues at coordinate 64,672 of NZ_DAISLS010000012.1, read as the reverse complement.
ACCACCCTCAGCACTCGCCTGACCGCATTGCAGGCCCAGTACATGGCCCGGTACACTGCGCTCGATACCTTGATGTCCCAGATGACCCAAACCAGCTCCTACTTGACCCAGCAACTGGCGAGCATCAAGGCAAGTTCTTAAGAGGCTTTCAATGTTTGTCCGCCGCAACCCCATCGCCGCCTACTCCGAGGTTGGTGTAGAAACCTCCGTGGCATCGGCAAGCCCGCACAAACTGATCCTGCTACTTTTCGAAGGTGCCCGGGCGGCGCTTTTCACCGCCCGCCTGAACATGGTCGAAGGCAATATTGCCGAGAAGGGCGCGGCCATTTCCAAGGCCATCGACATCATCAACAACGGCCTCAAGGCCAGCCTGGACGTTGAGGCCGGCGGCAACCTGGCGGAACAGCTGTCGGCCCTCTACGAGTACATGGTGGACCGCCTGCTGTTCGCCAACCTGAAGAACGAGACCGCCCCCCTGGACGAAGTACTCGGCCTGCTGGGCCAGATTCACAGCGCCTGGGAAGAGATCGCCGACCGTCCCGAAGTCACCGGCTTCGTGCCGAAGGCGATGCCGTGAGCGCCCCCGACCTGTTCGCCGAATTCCTGGCCTGCTCCGAAGCCATGATGGCCGCCGCCATCAACCAGGACTGGGCCGCCCTCCAGGCAAACGCCAGCCAGCGCGACGAGATCGAAGCCGCCATCAAGCGCCAGCGCGCCATCGAGCGGCGCCCCTTGAACGATCGGGAAGCGGAGATCTTCCGCCGCGTGCTGGAGCTGGATCAGGAAGTCCGGGACCGGGTCGAACCCTGGCTCAAGCACGCCGGCAAGCTCCTCTCGCGCTGGGGCGCCCTTTCCTCCTGACCGGATAGCGTTTCCTCCCTGTCCCTGACGAGGTTTCCGCCATGAGCATGATTCCTGCGGATCTGGCATCGCGCCTGCGCCTGGCCAGCGAAACCTCGGTCCAGCCCCTTTCACCGACCAAGGATATCTCGGACAGCCTGTCCGACCTGGTGCCGGGTCAGCGCGTCATGGCCGAAATCCAGGCCCAGTTGCCCAACGGGGCCTACCGGGCCCTGGTGGCCCAGCGGGAACTGGTCCTATCCCTGCCCTTCTCAGCCAAATCCGGCGATTCCCTCGAACTCCAGGTCGTCGAGAACGACGGCAAGGTGGCCCTGGCGCTCCTGGCCAAGGGCGGCGAAAAGGAAGTCGGTGCCGGCGTGACCGCCACCCTGAGCCAGGCCGGCAAACTGATCAGCAGCCTGATGGGCGACGAAACCGCCCAGACGCCGGGCAAGGGCGCCGTGCTCAACGGCGGCAACCCCATCCTGGCCACACTGCCGTCGGAAGACGGCAGCGCCGCCCCACAGCTTGCCCGAGCCCTGCAACAGGCGGTGGGCAACAGCGGCCTGTTCTATGAGTCGCACCAGGCCAAGTGGGTCACCGGCCAACTTCCCCGGGATGCCCTCCTGGCCGAACCCCAGGGACAATTGTCCCAGCTGCGCCCACTGCCCACCCAGGCCCAGGCAACCACAACGGTGCCTGCCGATACCCCGCGCGGCGTTGCCACTCCGCTGCCGGCCGCGAACGAAAGCACGGCCGCCCAGCCGGCGCCGGCAAATACCGCCGCCCCCACCCCAACGGCAATAACTGCCGTGGCCCCGGAAACCGCCCAACTGGTGCAGCAGCAACTAGCTGCCCTGGCCAACCAGGTCTTCGCTTGGCAGGGCCAGGTCTGGCCCGGCCAGGACATGCGCTGGGAAATCAGCGAAGAGGACCAGCGCCGCCAAAGCGGCGGCGACGAAGCCCCCCGCTGGCAGACCCACCTCCATCTGCAATTGCCCTCCCTGGGCGGCATCGATGCGGAACTCCGGCTCCAGGGCAGCAGCCTCACCTTGCAACTCTCTGCCCCGCCCGAGTCGAGCCAGCGCCTGCAAGGCGCCGCACCGGCGCTGCAACAGGCCCTGAGCGACACCGGGCTGACCCTCACCGCCCTCGATATCCAGCGCCATGAGCAAGGCTGACAACATCAAGAGCGCCGTCGCTCTGGCCTACATGGAGGCCGACGTAGCGCCCCGGGTAGTGGCCAAAGGGCGCGGCGTGATCGCCGAAGAGATCATTTCCCGGGCCCGGGAACACGGCGTCTATGTGCATGAGTCCCCCGAACTGGTAGCCCTGCTCATGCAGGTGGATCTGGACGACCGCATTCCGCCCCAGCTCTACGTTGCCGTCGCCGAACTGCTCGCCTGGCTGTACGGCATCGAACGGGGCGGCGCGCCGGGCGCCCAGGCCCCGCCACCTCTTTTCAAGGGACCGGCGCCCCTGCCCGGCGAATAAGGAAATCTGACGCTTTCCTGGCAGTCTGGCGTTTTCTGGCGATTCCCAGACTTTTTTCGCGCCGATATGGCGACGGATGGATTAAACTTCTGCCGCAATTCAGGGCGCTCCACCGATCTGCCATTCCATTGCCGCCAGCGGGACCGCAGCGCCCGCCCAGAGACCTGCCCGCTTGCTCCACGAGACACCCATGCCCGAAAACGAACAGGCGCCGGATACGGAAAAACCGACGTCGCCCTTCGATCTCGAAGACTCTGACCTCTACAGCAAATATCTGCTGTTTTCGCGGGGCGAAATGCTGTTCGTCCTGCGCGCCCTGCAACAGAAGGGCTGCATGATCACGGCCCACTTCGATCATGGCAAGTCGTTCTTCCTCACCTCTCTGGTCGACGTGGACGGCGACGAGGACCAGTTGATCTTCGACTACGGCAGCAACGAAGAGATGAACCGCAAGGTGGCCGGGGCGGACAAGGTCATCTTCACCTCCTCCCTGGACAAGGTGAAGGTCCAGTTCACCCTGCCCGGCATCACTCCCATCACCCATGAGCAGCGCCCGGCCTTCTCTGGCAACCTGCCCGAATCGATCCTGCGCCTGCAACGGCGCGAGTACTACCGCCTTTCCACTCCGGTGGCCAATCCGCTCAAGTGCTTCGTCCCATTGGCCGACGGCATTCTGGAAACCACGGTGCTCGACATCAGTGGCGGTGGTATCGGCCTGATGCTGCCCGCAGACCGCAAGGATTTCGCCGCGGACAGCGCCTTTGCCAACTGCAAGCTGGAATTGCCCGAAGAAGGCACCATCGTCTTCAACATGATCGTGCGCAACGCCTTCTTCCAGAGCAACAAGACCGGCAACAGCTACCTGCGCGCTGGCTGCGAATTCGACAACCTGTCGGGTGCCAAGCTCGCCGCCATCCAGCGCTACATCACCCGCATCGAGCGGGAGCGCAAGGCCCGGGAAAGCGGCATGCTCTGAGCGGCAAACCCCAACAAAAAAGCCGGTATCGTCGGATACCGGCTTTTTTGTTGATTAGGAGCAGCGCAGATCACACCTGCATGTTCATCACGTCCTGGTAGGCCGCCACCAAGCGGTTGCGCACCTGGACCATCTCCTGGAACGACACATTGGCCTTTTGCAGGGCGATCATCACCTCGTGCAGGTTGGCATTGGGGTCCCCGGCAGAGAAATTCTCGGCCATGGACTGGGCCTGCTGCTGGGTCTGATTGACCTGGTTGATCGAATTTTGCAGGACCTGGGCAAAATCCACCCCACCCGGGGCGCTGGAATCCGCCCCGGCCTGGGCCGGTTTGCCGGCGGCCAGCGCCGCTGTGGCGCGCATCTGGCCGAGAAGGTCGTTGATACCGTTGCTGTCCATAGGTGTTCCTAAACGCTTCCCGTACTTTAGCAGGAAATGGGCCAACCTTTAGCCCCGCCTTAAGGCCGACTCCAGAGGCGCCGATTCACCACCCCCAAGGCCGCTCCAGCACATCGCCACTACTTCCTTAACGTCAGACCGGCGCAACACTGGAGGGGTTCATTCCGGCCGGCTCATTCCTTGAGAAAGCCCGCCTCCCGATATTGTTTCAGCTTGTGGCGCAGCGTGCGCTCCGAAATCCCCAGGCGCTCCACCGCCAGCTTGCGGGAGCCGCCCACCGAGCGAAGGGTATCGAGGATGTGCTCCCGCTCCAGGTCGCGCATGTTCTCGGTGCGCCGTACACCGTCCGCAGTATGGCTACCGGCCGGCAACGATTCGTGAAAAGGTGCCCCCGCCGGCAGCGCAACCGCCGCGGGAGAATATGCTGGGGCCGGGGCGGCAAAGCCGCCCATTGGCGCCAGGGACGCCGCTTCCACGGGCGCCGTCGGCGTTGGGGCAGGCACGGCGCCGAACTGGAGGGCCGCCACGGGCAAATGCAGATGCTCGGCGTCAACCCGGTCCGCCGGTGCCAGGATCATGGCCCGCTGGATGACGTTCTCAAGTTCCCGGATGTTGCCCGGCCAGTCGTAGGCGGTCAGGGTCTGCTCGGCGGCCGGCGACAAGGTCAGGCCGGGCCGGCCGATTTTGCCGCCCCGATCGGCAAGAAAGTGCCGTGACAGCGGCACGATGTCGGCCCGGCGTTGCCGCAGGGACGGGATCGGCAGGGGAAAGACGTTGAGCCGGTAGTACAAGTCCTCGCGGAAGATGCCCTTGGCCACGGCCTCTGCCATGTCCCGGTTGGAAGTGGCCACCACCCGGATATCCAGGGATACCGGCTTCTTGCCGCCGACCCGCTCCACCTCGCGCTCCTGCAACACCCGCAGCAGCTTGGCCTGGAGCGACATGGGCATTTCGGTCACTTCGTCGAGCAGCAAGGTGCCGTGCTGGGCCTGCTCGAACTTGCCAGCCTGGGCCTGGGTGGCGCCGGTGAAGGCCCCCTTCTCATAGCCGAACAGGGTAGCTTCGAGCAGGCTGTCGGGAATCGCTGCACAGTTGATGGCAACGAAGGGCCCGTCGCGCCGTGCCGAGTTGCGATGGATGTAGCGGGCCACCACTTCCTTGCCCACACCGGATTCGCCGGTGAGCAGCACCGTGGCGTCGGTCTGAGCCACCCGGGCAGCCAAGGAGAAGAGATTGCGCGAGGCGGCATCGGCGGCTACCACGCCAGCATCGCCGGCCATGTCGGGCAGCCGATAGCGGGCGATATGGGCAAGCAGGGCCTGGGGCTCGAAGGGCTTCATGAGAAAGTCGCAGGCCCCGGCACGCATGGCCTCCACGGCCCGGTCCACGTCGGCGAAGGCGGTCATCAGCACCACCGGCAGGTGAGGCCAGCGACTGCGGATCGACTTGAGCAAGGTGATGCCGTCCATGGGCTCCATGCGCACGTCGGAAACGACGATGCCCACCGGCCGGGAATCGAGCACGGCCATCGCCGCCGGGCCGGAATCCACCGCCACCAGGGGCTCGCCAGCCAGCTCCAGGGTGTCGCAGATGGCTTCGCGCAGGTTGGGATCGTCTTCGACGACCAGGATTGGCAGGGTGGTCATGACTAATTGATGTTTTCTGCGGTCAGTTTTCTTCACCGGCAACGCCGGCCGGCGCCGGGCCGGCGGGCAGTTCGAGGACGAACTCGGCGCCTTGCCCCGGGGTGGAGCTGACGTCGATGGTGCCACCGTGGGCTCGGGCCACGCCCAAGGCGATGGCCAGGCCCAGGCCAGTCCCCTGCCCCCGGGTGGTGAAGAACGGTTCGAAGATTCGGGAGATCATTTCCGGAGCAAGACCCGGGCCTGTATCGCGCACGGCAATGCGCGCCCGCCCGCCCGCCACGGCCAGGGTCAGGCTTACCCGGGCTGCCTCCCCTCCCCGCTCGCAGGCTTGCAGGGCATTTTCCAGCAGATTGATGAGGGCGCCGGAAAGGGCCTTGTGGTCGCCCATCGCTACCATGCCGGGCGCCTCGCCCTCCACCGCGAACGCCACCCCCTGGCGGCGCATCAGCGCTTCCACGGCCAGCGAAGCCTCCTGCACCAGGGCATCGAGGGGCACCACGTCCCGTCCGATGCTCTCGCCCCGGGCGAACAGCAGCACATCCTGGATCAGGCGTTCCAGGCGTTTGAGCTGGGTGGTGGCCTTGTCGGCAAAGCGCACTCGTGCGTCGGCGGCCAGATCGGGCTTGCCCAGGTTGCTGCTGTAGAGCAGCGCCGTGGCCAGGGGGGTGCGCAACTGATGGGCAAGGGACGCGGCCATCTCGCCCATGGCGGCCAGCCGCTGGCTGCGCTCCAGGCTGGCCTTCATGGCATGGGCGGCGGTGATGTCGTGAAGCAGGACGATGCGCCCGCCGGCCGAATCCAGGGGGCTTTCGGCCATGGACAGGCGGCGCTCGCCACAGCACCACTCGCCGGGAGTGACCGAGGGGCGCAGCTCTTGCGCCGCCACCTCGCGCCAGGCCAGGCCCGCCGCATCGCGGCCGAGCATTTCCCGGGCGGCCGGGTTGGTGCTGGTCACCCCCCCGCTCCCGTCCACCGCCACCACCCCGGCCGGCAGGGCGTTGAGCAGCAGTGAGAGGCGCTCGGACAAGGCTTCCTTCTCCTGAAACTGGCGACGCAACTTGCCGTTGGCCACCTCCAGCTCGGCGGTCAGGCGCACCACCTGGCCCTGGAGAGCCTCGTAGGCCTGGGTCAGCTCCTGGGAAACCTGGTTGAAGACGGAGAAGGCCCGTTGCAATTCTTCGGCCTTCACCTCCATCATGCGATCGGCATCGGTCACAACAGAACCTCGACGGACAAAAACGCGGCCAGCAAGAACTGGCCCTTGTTTACGGCCGCCATAGTAGAATATTTCACGAAATTTTTTCGCATTTCGGATGCCGGACGGGAAATCCCCAAGCCCGGCGGCGAAAGCGTATTTTCCTGGCATCCGCGCCTTTGCGCCCGATCCGGACCTTTCACCACCTCCACCCGCTAGCGCGACCCCTCACCGAGACCTAATCATCTGACATGGCGGCCGCCACCGACACTCCAGCCGATGCCGTGCAGGCTCCGCCGCCTGCCACCAAGCCCCTGGACCGTCTCCGGGAGGGGCTGAACCGGCTCACCAATCAGCAGAAAATCATCCTCATGGTGGCGATTGCCGCCGTGGTGGCGCTGATCGTCGGTGCGGTGCTGGCCAGCCGCCAGCCCGATTACAAGGTGCTCTTCTCCAACCTGTCGGAGAAGGACGGCGGCGCGATCATCGCCAGCCTGGAACAGCTGAACGTTCCCTACCGTTTCGCCGACAGCAGCGGCGCGATCCTGGTGCCGAGCAACCGGGTCCATGAGGTACGGCTGCGCTTGGCCTCCCAGGGGCTGCCCAAGGGTGGGCTGGTGGGCTTCGAGCTGATGGAGAACCAGAAGTTCGGCATCAGCCAGTTCGCTGAGCAGGTCAATTACCAGCGCGCCCTGGAAGGGGAACTGTCCCGCACCATCCAGTCGGTGGCCACGGTCGAAGGCGCCCGCGTGCACCTGGCCATCCCCAAGCCCTCGGTGTTCGTGCGCGAGGAGCAAAAGCCCACCGCCAGCGTGATGGTGTCTCTCTACCCGGGACGCACCCTGGAACCCGCCCAGGTGGCCGGCATCCAGCACCTGGTGGCCTCCAGCGTGCCCCAGCTGCCCACCGCCAACGTGACGGTGATCGACCAGCAGGGCAATCTCCTGTCCCAGCTCAAGAGCAAGCTGATCGAAGCCGGCCTCGACCCCACCCAACTCAAGTACGTGAGCGAGGTGGAGGCGGCGGTGATCAAGCGCATCGACGACATCCTCTCGCCGGTGGTCGGCCCGGGCAACGCCCGGGTCCAGGTAGCGGCCGACGTGGACTTCTCCCAGAACGAGCAGACCGCCGAGAGCTACCGCCCCAACGGCTCCCCACCGGACATCTCGATCCGCAGCCAGCAGACCTCCGAGACCGCCAGCGTCAATCCGCCCGCCCAGGGCGTGCCCGGCGCCCTCAGCAACCAGCCCCCGGTGCCCGCCACCGCGCCCCTCACCCAGCCCAACGTGGGCGGCACCGGTGCCGGCCAGGGCCTGGCACCGGGCCAGCAGCCGCCCCCGCCGGGCAAGCTGGATGCCGCCGGCGTCACCGCGCCGATCTATTCGGCCGGCCAGCCGGTTAATACCCGCAAGGATTCCACCATCAACTACGAGGTGGACCGCACCATCCGCCACACCAAGGGCTCCATCGGCAACATCCGCCGCCTGTCAGTGGCGGTGGTGGTGAACAACCGGCCAGACAAGGACAAGGGCGGCAAGGCCATCGAACGCGCCCTCAACGAGCAGGAACTCAAGCAGATCAACGACCTGGTCCGCGAGGCCATGGGCTACAGCAAGGACCGGGGCGACACCCTGTCGGTGGCCAACGCGCCGTTCAACCTGGGCGACAAGACCACCCTGGAAATCCCGCTGTGGAAACAGCCCGAGGCCATCGAGTTCGGCAAGGAACTGCTGAAGTGGCTGGCGGTGGCCGGCATCGTCCTGATCATCATCCTGATGGTCATCCGCCCAGCGCTGAAGACCATGTTCCCGCCCCCCGCCGAGGAGGAGGAAGACGAGGAACCCGGCATGGAAACCATCGAGGACGAGGACGGCACCATCGTCCAGATCAACCCCTTCGAGCAGAAACTGGCCGAAGCCCGCGAACTGGCCAAGGCGAATCCCAAGGCCGTGGCCAACATCATCAAGGACTGGATGGGTGGCGGCGTCTGAGCGACGCCCTCCCCTTCCCGATAACGCCCCATGGCAGCCACTGACGAAGCCGTTGAAAAGAGCGCCATCCTGCTCATCGCCCTTGGCGAGGAAAGTGCCGCCGAGGTGCTCAAGCACCTGGGCCCCCGGGAGGTGCAGAAACTCGGCCACGCCATGGCCGGCCTCAAGTCGGTACCCCGGGCACGCATCGAGCAGGTGCTTGAGGAATTCCACGCCATCGTCTCGGAGCAAGCATCGCTGCACGTCGATACCGACGCCTACATCCGCAGCGTGCTGACCAAGGCCCTGGGCGACGACAAGGCCACCAACCTGATCTCGCGCATCCTCCAGGGCGGCGAGACCAACGGTATCGAAGGGCTGAAGTGGATGGACGCCCCGACGGTGGCGGACCTGATCAAGAACGAGCATCCCCAGATCATCGCCACCATCCTGGTCCACCTGGAGCACGACCACTCCAGCGAGATCCTCTCCTACTTCACCGACCGCCTGCGCAACGACGTGGTGCTGCGCATCGCCACCCTGGAAGGGGTGCAGCCGATCGCCCTGAAGGAGCTCAACGACGTCATGCTCAGCCTCATCTCCGGCTCGGCCAACGTCAAGAAGGCAGCCATGGGCGGGGTGCGCACCGTGGCCGAAATCCTCAACTTCATGGGAACCGCCAACGAGACCTCGGTCATCGACTCGATCCGCGAGTACGATCCGGACTTGGCCCAGAAGATCCTCGACGAGATGTTCGTCTTCGAGAACCTCAACGACCTGGACGACCGCTCGGTCCAACTGCTGCTGCGCGAAATCCAGTCCGACTCCCTCATCCTCGCCCTCAAGGGCGCCTCGGAAACCCTGCGCGAGAAGATTTTCAAGAACATGTCCCAGCGCGCCGCCGAAATGCTGCGCGAGGACCTGGAAGCCAAGGGGCCGGTGCGCCTCTCCGAAGTGGAGGCGGAACAGAAGGAAATCCTCAAGATCGTCCGGCGCCTCGCCGACGAAGGCCAGATCGTCATGGGCGGCAAGGGCGACGACCAGTTCGTCTGACCCGCCACCCGCCGCAGCCGTAGCCGTAGTCCCGCTCCTGATCCATGGCCGACCACTACATCCCCAAAGAAAAGCTCACCGCCTACGAAAAGTACGAGCTGGCCGCCTTCGACGCCCCGCCGACCGCGCCGGCGACGGTGGAATCCCACGAGCTGCCCGACTCCCATCTGCCGGTCACGCCGCTGCCTACCGCCGAAGAACTCGAACGCATCCATGAAGAAGCCCGCCAGGCGGGCCATGCCGCCGGCTATGCCGAGGGCCGGGAACAAGGCCACAGCGAAGGCTACGCCCAGGGCTACGGCGAAGGCCACGCCGCCGGCCAGGCTGAAGGACTGGCGGAAGTGCGCACCCAGGCGGAACGCTTCGCCGCCCTGGCCGAGCACCTCGACAGCGCCGCCCGGGGACTGGACCAGGCCGTGGCCGACGACGTGCTAGCCCTAGCCCTGGAAGTGGCCCGCCAGGTGATTCGCCAATCCCTGCGCGTCAAGCCCGAACTGCTCCTGCCCGTGGTGCGGGAAGCCCTGGTAGCCCTGCCTCACGCCGAGCGCCCGGTGCTCCACCTGCATCCGGACGACGCCGCTCTGGTGCGCGACCAGTTGGGCGAGCAACTGCAACACGCCGGCTGGCGCATCATCGAAGACATGACCGTCCAGGCCGGCAGCTGCAAGGTCGAGGCCGGCAACAGCGAGGTGGAAGGCAGTCTGGAATCGCGCTGGAAGCGCACCCTGGAGGCCATCGGCCTACAGCGGGACTGGCTCGACTGAGGCCGGCGGTGGAGCATCCCGACGACCTTCCCCAGGCCGAGGTGACCCCGGCCACGGAGCCGATCCAAGCCCAGCCCCGGCCGCCGGAAGAGCGCCACGCCGATCTAAGGCAGTTCCTCTCCCAATGCCGGGAGAATCTGGATACGGCCATGCCCCTGCTGGTGTCCGGCAAGCTGACCCGTATCAACGGCCTGGTGATGGAAGCCGCGGGCTTGAAGCTCCCCCTGGGCAGTTCGGCCAAGATCATGCCCGTCGGCAGCACCCCGGTGGAGGCCGAAGTGGTGGGCTTTCACGGCGAAAAGCTGTTCCTGATGCCCTCCGACGACATCTACGGCCTATCCCCCGGCGCCCGGGTGGCGCCGTATGAAAGCACCATCCCGCCCCCCCGGCTCGACCAGCCGCGCCTGATGCGCCGCCGCGCCGCCGACAAGACCAAGCTGGTGCCTGTGGGCGAATCCATGCTCGGCCGGGTGGTGGACGGCGCCGGCCGCCCCCTCGACAACCAGGGGGCGCTCCAGGCCGAAACCATGCGCCCGCTGCACTCCCGCCCGGTGAACCCCATGTCCCGGGCCCCCATCACCCAGACCCTGGACGTGGGGGTGCGAGCCATCAACGGCATGCTCACCGTCGGCCGAGGCCAACGGATGGGCCTGTTCGCCGGCTCCGGCGTGGGCAAATCGGTGCTGCTCGGCATGATGGCCCGCTATACCGAGGCCGAGATCATCGTCGTCGGGCTGATCGGCGAACGGGGCCGGGAAGTGAAAGAATTCATCGAGCACATCCTCGGCGACGAAGGCCGGGCCCGCTCGGTGGTGGTGGCCGCTCCCGCCGACACCAGCCCCCTGATGCGCCTCCAGGGTGCCGCCTACGCCACCACCCTGGCCGAATATTTCCGCGATCAAGGCCACCAGGTCCTGCTCATCATGGATTCCCTGACCCGCTACGCCATGGCCCAGCGCGAAATCGCCCTGGCCATCGGCGAGCCGCCGGTGACCCGGGGCTATCCGCCCTCGGTGTTCGCCCGGCTGCCCCAGCTGGTGGAACGGGCCGGTAACGGCCCCGAGGGCGGCGGTTCGATCACCGCCTTCTACACCGTGCTGGCCGAGGGCGACGACCAGCAGGACCCCATCGCCGACTCGGCACGGGCCATCCTGGACGGCCACATCGTGCTCAACCGCAACCTGGCGGATGCGGGCCACTACCCTGCCATCGACATCGAACAATCCATCTCCCGGGCCATGGTGAACCTGATCCCGCAAAGCCAGTTCGACTACGTGCGGCGCTTCAAGCAGTTGTTCTCGCGCTACCAGCGCTCCCGGGATCTGATCGCTGTGGGTGCCTACGCCCCGGGCTCGGACCCGCTGCTCGACCAAGCGGTGAGCGCCTTCCCCCAGCTGGAAGCCTTCCTGGTACAAAGCCTTTCCGAACAGGCCAGCTACGCGGACAGCATCGCCCGGCTGGCCCAGCTCTTCCCCGACAACTGAATTTGACCTCGGCCGTCGGAGGACTAAGCTAATGTCCTGGCACCTTATTACGTTCGCAACCGCCTTCTGACGCCATGGCCAACGCCGCCTCCCTCCAACCTCTGATCGACCTGATGCAAGAGCGGGTCGACGACGCCACCCGCATCCTGGGCACCCTGGTATCGGCCGAGCAGGACGCCAAGTCCAAATTGCAGCTGCTGATGCAGTATCGAGAGGAATATGTCACCCGCTTCCGCAATGCCAGCAGCAACGGGCTGTCCCTGACCAGCCTGCGCAACTACCAGAGCTTCATCGACCGCATCGACCAGGCCATCGCCCAGCAGCGCGCCACGGTGACCACCTCGGAGCAGCGCACCGCCGAAGGCCAGGATGCCTGGCTGCAACAGCGCAACAAGCTCAAGGCCATCGACACCCTCTACCAGCAGCGTCAGGCCGGCGAGCAGCTGCGCGAAAACAAGCGGGAACAGAAATTCCAGGACGAATTCGCCGCCCGCCGCAGCAAGCCCGAATAGCCCATCCGCAAACGCGCCTACCGCAAGGCCAACCATTGGCATGGCCCTTGCTAAAAACCCATGACAAAAACTGCGCCTGTCCGGGCACGAGGCTTTCATGGGAATTTCCGTCGCCACCGCAACCGCCATCGCCAAGGTCGTTCCGCCGCCTGCCCAGGCCGCGGCCAATGCCACGCCGGCTGCCAGCGCCAACGAGGATGCGGCCGCCACCACCAGCGGGCCCAAGGGCGACTTCATGTCCGCCCTGATCGCCCAGTTGCGCGGCAACTCGGCCCAGGCCATCGAAGTCCCTGCCGGCACGCTCAAGCCGGCCAAGGCCGACAGCAGCGAAGACGATAGCGCCACCGACCCGGCCGCCTTCATGGCCGGCCTGCAGGCGGCCGCCAGCCTGGTGCCGCAGACGCCGAACACGCCGCCCCCGGTGGAAGGCAAGGGCAAATCCGACGCCGGCCTCACCGTCGTGACCGGCACCCCGGGCGATGGCCAGGCGGCTCCGGCCGAAGGCAACTCCGTGCTCAACCTGGGTGCGGACGGCAAGGCGGCAAAAAATGCCGCCTTCTCTGCCGCCTTGCAGGATGCGGATACCAAACTCGCCAGCCAGGACGGCGCAACGGCTCCGCTGGTGGCGCCCCACACGACGCAGCAGACCCATCAGCAGGCCCCCGCCAACACCGCCGCCGTGCAGACCCCGGTGCGCGATGCCCGCTGGGGCGAAGACTTCAGCCAGAAGGTGGTGTGGATGGTCAAGCAGGACCAGCAGAGCGCCCAGCTGACCCTCAATCCGCCCCAGCTCGGCCCCGTGGAAGTCAGCATCCACATGGGCCCCGATTCCAAGGCCACGGCCACCTTCATTTCGCCCCATGCCGAGGTGCGCGAGGCCATCGAGGCCGCTCTGCCCCGCCTGCGCGACATGATGACCGCCGCCGGCGTCTCCCTGGGCCAGACCAACGTGGGCAGCGAATCGTCGATGGCCCAGCAGCAGATGGCGCAGCAACAGCAGCAGCAACAACAAAATGCCCGCAACTTCGGCGGCGCCGGCTCGGGGCGCTTCGGGGGCGGCGGCGAGGGCGGCGAGGGCGCTGCTATACTAGGCGCCGAGGGAATTTCCGGGCGCTCCGGCGCAATCCAGCAAGGCGTCGGCCTGGTGGATACGTTTGCCTGAGGAGGCTAACCGATCCGGACAACACGCGCGCTTTTTTCCGCCATGCCATTCAGGTCCGCCCCGATCGGGCCGTTATGACCTGAAAGGCGATGCGACCTGGCGCCGGCGCCGCGATTCCCGCCCCCCCACCGCATAACGACCGCCATCTAGGGAGAGTGCATGGCCAAGACCGAAGCCAAGGCCGCCGAAGCCGCGCCGAAGAAGAGCAACGCGAAACTGCTGATCATCCTGTTGTCCGCCATCCTGGTGGTCGTCCTTGCCGGCGGCGCCTTCCTCCTGCTCAAGCAGTCGGACCACAGCGACGACGACGAGGACGTGGTGCAGCAGGAAAAGCCGAAGAAGAAGAAAAAGGAGGCCCATGCTCCTGTCTTCCAGGCCCTGGAAACTTTTACCGTCAACCTGGTGCCCGAGCAGGGGGACCAGTACTTGCAGGTCGGCATCTCGGTGGAACTGGAAGACGTGGCCGATGGCGAGAAGATGAAGGTCTTCATGCCCAAGCTGCGCAACCAGATCACCCTGCTGCTGTCGTCGAAGAAGGCCTCCGAGCTGACCAGCAAGGAAGGCAAGGAACAGCTCGCTGAAGAATTGCGCTACACGATCAATGAGATTCTGGATCCGCCGGTCAAGGGCAAGAAAGCCGAGACCCCGGTGAAGGAAGTGCTGTTCACCTCGTTCATCATCCAGTAACCCGGCTTTCAACGCCCCCACGCCGCCCACTCACCGGACACGCTCACCATGGCCCAGGATTTCCTTTCCCAGGAAGAGGTCGACGCCCTGCTCAAGGGCGTCACCGGGGAATCCGACGAGCCGGAGGTCGTCGAGGCTCCGACGGGCGGCATCAGCGCCTACAACCTGGGCACCCAGGAGCGCATCGTCCGCGGGCGGATGCCGACCCTGGAACTGGTCAACGAGCGTTTCGCCCGCTACCTGCGCATCGGCCTGTTCAACTACATGCACCGCAACGCCGAGGTGTCGGTGGGGCCGATCCGGGTGCAGAAGTACAGCGAATTCATCCGCAACCTGGTGGTGCCCACCAACCTCAACCTGGTGCTGGCCAAGCCTCTGCGCGGCACGGCACTGGTGGTGTTCGACCCCAACCTGGTGTTCCTGGTGGTGGACAACATGTTCGGCGGCGACGGCCGCTTCCACACCCGGGTCGAGGGCCGCGACTTCACCCCCACCGAGCAGCGCATCATCCAGGGCATGCTCGGCGTGGTGTTCGGCGAATACGAGCGCTCGTGGAAGCCGGTGCAGGAACTCAAGTTCGAGTACGTGCGCTCGGAGATGAACTCCCAGTTCGCCAACATCGCCACCCCCTCGGAGATCGTGGTGTCCACCACCTTCACCCTGGAATTCGGCGGCGCGGCGGCGGACATGCACATCTGCTTCCCCTACTCGATGCTGGAGCCGATCCGAGATCTGCTCTACAGCACCATGCAGAGCGACCACCTGTCCACCGACAAGCGCTGGGTCGCCACCCTGCGCCGCCAGTTGCAGGGGGCGGAACTGGAGCTGGTGGCCACCCTGGCCAACGCCCGGGTGACCCTGCGCGAAGTGCTGCAGATGAAGGCCGGTGACGTGATCGGCGTGAACATCCCGGAAAAGATCACCGCCTCCGTGGACGGCGTGCCGGTCATGACCTGCCGCTACGGACAGCAGGGTGGCCAGTACGCCCTGAAGGTCGACGGCTTCGTCAACGCCGACCTGCTCGCCCCTTTACAGGCCTCCTCCTCCAACGACACGGGAGACCAACATGGCTGATTTGGAAGACAACGTGGATAGCAATCAGGAAAATCCGGACGCCGGCGGCGACCAGATCAGCGAGGACGACTGGGCGGCCGCCATGGCCGAACAAGCCGTCGTCGACGAGGCGGCGGCACCGAGCGCCCCCCCCGCCCAGCCGGCGGCCATCTTCCCGT
The DNA here is from genome assembly GCF_036820405.1 of Oryzomicrobium sp. Classification (NCBI taxonomy): domain Bacteria; kingdom Pseudomonadati; phylum Pseudomonadota; class Betaproteobacteria; order Rhodocyclales; family Rhodocyclaceae; genus Oryzomicrobium; species Oryzomicrobium sp. The sequence goes on along the minus strand of NZ_DAISLS010000012.1, from coordinate 49,257 downwards.
CCTTCGGCGAAGAGCCGGCCAAGAACGGGATGATGAAGGAACTCGACATGATCCTGGACATTCCCGTCCAGCTCACCGTCGAACTCGGCCGCACCAAGATCACCATCAAGAACCTGCTCCAGCTCGCCCACGGCTCCGTTGTCGAACTCGATGCCCTGGCCGGCGAGCCCATGGATGTGCTGGTCAACGGCACCCTGATCGCCCAAGGCGAGGTGGTGGTGGTCAACGACAAGTTCGGTATCCGCCTCACCGACATCATCACCCCCTCCGAACGCATGCGGAAGCTGGGCCGCTGACCGGCGCCCGCTCCCGGCAACCGCCCACCCGGGCGGTTTTTTATTGCCCCCGCTTCGATTACCATAGGGCGCTTCGGCATGCCGCCGACACGGGATCCGGAGATCGCCGGGCGGCAATTTTTACCGCCCCAC
>NZ_DAISLS010000012.1:0-48729 GCF_036820405.1 Oryzomicrobium sp. | reverse complement strand
CTTTTCCGCACCTTTTCCGCACCTTTTCCGCACCTTTTCCGCACCTTTTCCGCACCTTTTCCGCACACTTTCCGACCGCCACCGTGTCCCGCCTGCGCCTCGGCCTCTTCCCCCGCTTCTGCCTGACCCTGCTGCTGGCCATGCCCCTGACCCGGGCCCTGGCCGAGGATGGCGCCCCACCTCCGGCGGCGGCTCCCACGCTCCAGGCGGCGCCGGCGGCAAACCCGGTTCCGGTGACTACAGCGCCATCCGCCCCCACCATGGTCCTGGGTTCCGCCTCCCCCCTGGGGGCCGGTAGCCTGCTCCAGGCCCTGCTCGGGCTGATCCTGGTGCTGGCTCTGGTGATGGCCGCGGCCTACTGGCTGCGCAAGGTCCAGGGCCAGCGCGGCCTGGGGGGCGGGCTGATGCGGGTGGTGGCGGCCCTGCCCCTGGGCACCCGGGAACGGCTGGTGATCGTCGAGGTGGCCGATACCTGGCTGGTACTGGGAATCACCCCCCAAGGCATCGTCGCCCTGCACACCCTGCCCAAGGGCGAAGCCCCGCCCGCTCCCGAACTGCTTCCGCCGTTCGCCGCCAAACTCAAAGAATTCATCGACCGCCGTCATGGCCAACCCCGTTCCTGACCCCCTCCCCGCCAAACCCCGCGCCAATAGGGCATCTTCACGCCCCCTCCCTGGAAAGGCGCTACTGGCGGCCGTTTTCGGCCTGCTGGTCCTGGCGGCCGCCCCTGTGCTGGCCCAGAGCGTGCCGGCCCTGACCAGCAGCCCGGGACCGGGCGGCAGCACCAACTATTCGCTGTCGATCCAGACCCTTCTCTTCCTCACCTCCCTGACCTTCATCCCGGCGGCGCTGCTGATGATGACGGCGTTCACCCGCATCGTCATCGTGCTGTCGATGCTGCGCCAGGCCATGGGGTTGCAGATGGCGCCGCCCAACCAGGTGGTGATCGGCCTGTCCCTGTTCCTGACTTTCTTCGTCATGGCCCCCACCTTCGAGAAGGTGTACCAGGACGCCTACCAGCCCCTGTCCGAGAACAAGATCACCTTTCCCCAGGCGATGGAACGGGCTTCGGTGCCGATGAAGCAGTTCATGCTGCGCCAGACCCGGGAGGCGGACATCGCCCTGTTCGCCGGCTTCGCCAAGGTCGAGCGCATCGAATCCCCCGAGGCGGTGCCGATGCGCATCCTGGTGCCGGCCTACGTGACCAGCGAGCTGAAGACCGCCTTCCAGATCGGCTTCATCATCTTCATCCCCTTCCTGGTCATCGACATGGTGGTGGGCGCCACCCTGATGTCCATGGGCATGATGATGATGTCGCCGGTGATGGTGGCATTGCCCTTCAAGATGATGCTGTTCGTGCTGGCCGACGGCTGGCACCTGGTCCTGGGTTCCCTGGTGAAGAGCTTCGCGCCATGAATACGGGCACCGTCGTCGAAATCGGCCGCCAGGCAGTCGAGGCCACCATCCTCTTGTCCGGCCCCCTGCTGCTGGTGGCCCTGGTGGTGGGCCTGCTGATCAGCATCTTCCAGGCTGCCACCTCGCTCAACGAGACCACCCTGTCCTTCGTGCCCAAGGTGCTGGCCATGTTCGCCACCCTGATCATCGCCGGCCCCTGGATGCTGCAAACGGCGGTGGACTTCATCACCCGCCTGTTCAGCGCCATTCCCCAGCTGATCGGTTGAGGAAGCGCCTCCGCGCTACCGCTACCGCCCGCGCCCCATGTTCACCATCTCCAGCGCCGAGCTGAACGCCTTCATCCTGTCGTTCTTCCTGCCCCTGGTCCGGGTGCTGGCGCTGGTCTTCGTGGCGCCGGTGTTCTCCAGCGCGGCCTTGCCGCGCCGTATCCGGCTGATCTTCGGCATGGCCGTCGCCCTGGGGCTGCATCCCCTGCTGCCGCCCCCGCCTGCGCCCCTGGAGCCCAATTCGCTGGTGGTGCTGATGCTGGTCGGCCAGCAGATCCTGATCGGCGTCGCCCTGGGCTTCGCCATGCGCATCGCCTTTGCCGCCATCGCCGTGGCCGGCGAATTCATCGGCTTCCAGATGGGCCTGTCGTTCGCGACCTTCTACGACCCCCACTCGTCCGCCAACACGGCGGTGGTGACCGAGTTCATCAACCTGTTCGCCCTGCTGGTGTTCCTGTCCCTCAACGGCCACCTGACGATGATCGCCACCCTGGCCGAGAGCTTCATCCGCATTCCGGTGTTCTCGCCCTTTCCCCATCCGGATTCCTGGCTGAGCCTGGTCCGCTTCGCCGGGCTGATGTTCTCCGGGGGGCTGCTGCTGGCCCTGCCGGTGGTGGTGGCCCTGTCAATCACCAACATCGCCCTGGCGGTGCTGTCCCGGGCGGCCCCCCAGCTCAACCTGATCGCCGTGGGCTTTCCCATCACCCTGGCCATGGGCATGGTGCTGCTGGGCCTGTCCCTGCCCTCGATGGTGGCGCCGCTGATGCAGTTGATCGACCAGTCGATCAGCGCCTCGCTGCTGCTGTTCAAGCCCTGAGCGGACGCCGCCCGCCCGGCCGCCCTCAGTCGCGGTAGAAGTTGGAGCGCGGCGTGGACGGCGCCGACACCGGCTCGGCCAGGGGGAAGGCGCCCGCCACCAGCTCCACGGTACCTTCGGCGACACGCTGGGCCTGGGGCGTGCCCGACTCGATGCCCTCGGTGTAATCCAGAACCCGGTAGGACAAAGCGCCGGTCTCGCGCCGCAACTGCTCGGCCCGGCGGCGGAAGATTTGGGAAGCCTCGCCGGAGCCGCCGATGTGGAAGCGCTTGAGCTTGAAGGCCATCCGGTAGGTGCGGTCGTCGAGGCGGGTTTCCTGGATGGTCCAGTTGGGCGCCAGGGGATCGTAGACCACGTAGAGGATGGCGGCCACGCCCGCCGCCGTGGCGATCTGCTCGAACGAGTAGGCCTGGCTGGCCGTCACCTGGATGCTGGCATTGGGCACGATGGGGGACGAGCGCGGGTAGGTCCCCGAGATCGCACTGCACCCGGCCAGCAGGCTGCCCGCACCCGCGGCGAGCCACCGCAGGCAGCGGACGGAAAAGGAGGCAGGCACCATCAGAGCAGCTTGAACAGGCCCAGGCCGGTGATCTGCACGAAGGCTTTCTGGGCGGCCTCCAGCTGCACCAACTGCTTGAAGAGCTGGGAGATGGCGCTGTAGTAATCCACGTCCACCAGGTCCGAGATCGAGGACTGGTACTGGGTGTCCATGGCCTGGCCAGCCGAAGTCAGGGAATCCAGCTCGTTCATGCGCGAGCCCTGGGAGGCCCGCACCGTGTTCACCTTGTCGAGGGCCTGGTCCAGGTTGGAGATGATCCCGCCCAGCTGGTTGGCGAACTCGGTGGTGCCGCTGCCGTTGATGTTGTAGCCGGTGGCGGTGGCCCCCAGGTTGCTGTGGGTGACGCTCTGAGAGGTGCCCTGGGTGGGCGGGTTCTTGAGCAGGTTGATGAAGCTCTGGACCGTCTGGAAGATGTCCTGGTTGCTCTTGCTCGGCGAAATCGCGAAGGTGTCGCCGTCCTCGGGCTGGCCAGTAATGGTGATCGATGCGCCGTAATCCACCGGAGTGCCGCCGTTGGGGCCGGCCAGCTTGATCGTCTGCCCCGGGACGAAGGTGCCGCCCGGCAGGGGGCCGGTGGCCGACGGCGCCGCTCCGGTGAAGATCGAGGTGTTGCTGGTGGTGTCGACGATGTCGTAGGTGGTGGTGGGCGGCGAAGCGGTGTAGTCCCGGGCGAACGTGATGGAAAAGCTGCCCGAGTTGGTCGTCGCGTTCCACTTGGTCGGATCGAGCACGCTGCCCTGGTCGATCACCCCGGTGCCCAGGTTCTGGTTGGTGGGGGCGTTGAAGGCGTTACCGCTGGTGGCGGTGGCAAAACTGCCGTTGCCCTGGCGGATGCGCATGAACAGGTCGCTGCCCGCATCGGTGATGGCGATCTGGCGCGAAGAAGATACCTGCACCGAAACCTGCCCATCGTCGCCCTGGTACTGCACGGCGCCGGTGGAGGTCACCGCAAAGGGCTTGGTCTGGCCCTGGAAACCCGAAAACAGGTACTGACCGGTGCCGTCCTGGGTGTTGGCGATGCCCAGCAGATCCTGGAAGCACGACTCCAGGTCGGACGCCATGGACTGGCGTTCGGAGTTGGTCAGGGCCGGATTGCCGGCCGCCACGGCCTGGCTGCGGATGTACTGGAGCAGGTCGTTGAGCGAGCCCACCGTGCCCTCGACAAGCTGCAACTGGCTGTTGGCCGCCTTCTGGTTGGTCAGGTACTGGCTATTGACGTTCTGGGACTGGCTCAGCACCAGCGCCCGGGCGGAGGCCACCGGATCGTCGGAAGGATTGATCACCCGCTTGCCGGTGGACAGCTGGTTCTGGGTGTTCAGCAGGGACGACTGGTTGCGCTGCAGGCCGGAGATGCCGACATCGTAGAGTTGGGCGGTACTAACGCGCATGGTGTTCTCCTTGGGGGCCGGGGAAGGCATCGTCGCCTCCCCCTACCCTGTTCCTTATCTTCCGATCGACAGGATGGTATCGAAGATGGTGCTACCCACCTGCAGCATCTTGGCCGATGCCTGGTACATGTACTGGTACTTGATCAGATTGGCTGCCTCTTCGTCCAGGTTCACCCCCGACACGGATTGCTGGGAGGCCTGGGCCGCCGCCAGCTGGGCGCTCTGGGCATCGCCCATGACCTTGACCTGATTGGTCGTGGTGCCCACCCGGGCCACCAGGGCGCCGTAGGCATCCTGGAAAGTGGTCAGGCCGCCGCCGTTGCCCGAGCCGGTCATGGTCTGCTGGGTCTGCAACATGCCCATCAGATTGGCGTTGCGGCCGTCGGACACCCCGGCGGTATTCTTCTGCAGGGTGAACTGGTCGCCGGCCTTGGGCGTGCCGCTGACGCTGAAGCTCACCGCATTGACCGTGGGGCCGTTGATAGTGATGGTGTTGCCGGAACCGAAGGCCACCACGTCGGTGGTGGCGGCGATGGTGCTGGTGGTGGTGTTGCCGCTGGCATCGGTCACCGAAATGGTGGACCCCACCGGGAAACCGGTCAGCCCCGAAGTCGGCGTGTTGGTGTACGACAGGGTCAGGGGCGTGGCCGGCAGGGTGTAGCCGGTGCCCACGCTGCCCTGGGTGATGGTGGCGTCGCCGGTGTTGGTCAGGGCCGCCGAGGCCCGGATCGGCGCGGCCGCCGCCACCAGGCTGGGATCGCCGATCACCGCCGAATTGACGGCGAAGTTGCGCGACACTTCCTTGGTGGGCTGGATGGTGAAGCGGTCGCCGTTCAGGCCGGCGGTGGTGATGCTCAGTTGCACCCCATCGAAGGTCACGTTGGTCGGCGGCGTCCCGGACACGGTGCCGGAGGCTACCTGGGAGTTGTCGGACAGGCGCACCACCGTATAGGCGCCGCCGGCGCCGAACTGCAGCTCGTAGTCGCTGGACGTCAGCTGGGTGCTGAAGTTACCGTTCGAGTACTGGGGCGCCTGGAAGCTCGCCGACAGCACCGCCGTGTTGGACGAGGTGGAATTGCGGATGACCTTGGGGTCGGAAATCTGGAACAGCTGGGAGGCAAAGCCGGTGTCGCCGGCCACGTTGCCGTGGAGATCCTGGCCCAGGGCCTGCTGGGCGTTGAAGGTGAGCGCCACGCTGGCCGCCAGTTGGCCCAGGGTGTTGCGCGCATCGTCCAGGGCGCCGGAACGGAAAGAGAGGAAGCCGCCCAGGTTGCCGCCGGACAGCAGAGACTCGGGCAATTCCTGGCTCACGTTGCCGGTCTGCAGGGCCACGGCCATGCGGGTCGGATCGTCCTGGGACGGCTGGGTGGTCAGCTGGTTCACCTGCTGACCCACCACCAGTTGCTGGCCGGAGCCGATCAGCACCGACAGGGAACCATCGCTCTGGGTCACGGTGGTGACCCGGACTTCCTGGTTCAACTGGGAGATCAGCTGGTCGCGCTGGTCGAGCAGATCGTTGGGCGGCTGGTTGGTGGACGCCTGCGCCATGGTGATGCTCTCGTTGAGCTTGGCGATCTGGGTGGCGTAGGAGTTGATCTTGTTGACCGTGTCCGTGATCTGCTGGTTGGTCCCCTGGTAGAGCTGATTGAGCTGGTTTTCCATGGTCTGGAAACGGCTCGCCAGGGTCTGGGCCGAGGCCACCATGGTGGACAGCACCGTGGAGTTGCCCGGCTTGGAAGCCAACTGCTGGACGCCGGAGGAGAACCCCTGGAGCGCCGAGGACAGGCCGGCGCTGCTGTCGCCAAGCAGGTTGTCCACCTGGGAAACCTGCTTGTAGTAGGTGTTGTACTCGTTGGCGGAAGTCTGGGCCTGCATCACCTGCTGGGACAGGAACTGGTTGTACATCCGCTGCACCGTCTGCACGTGCGTCCCCTGGCCGACGAAGCCGGCGCCGGTCGGCAGGGCGATATTGGTCGCCTGCGAGATCGCCTGACGGTTGTAGCCGTCAGTGTTGGCGTTGGTGATGTTGTGCGAGGTGGTGAGAAGACCGTACTGGGCGGCATTGATGCCGGTCAGCCCGATGCTGAAGATACCTGTCATGGCAAACTCCCGACTGACCTAGAGTAACGGCCAGATTCAGAAAAAGTTGAGCCGGACGGATACCGAGAACGGTGGCAGGCTAGCCCGCGAGGGCCTGGCGCAGCGTGGCACCGTTGATGATGCGGTTGAGCTTGTCCGCGTACATGGGATCGGTGGCATATCCGGCTTGCTGCAGAGATGCAGCAAAACTTGTGCCATCGGTAGCGTTCAATGCCCCGGAAAAACGGGGGCGCTGCAACAGCGCCGCATAGTCGCGAAATGCCTCCGCATAGGAAGAATAGGCACGGAATTTTTCGCGGGCCTGCTGGGGCTGGCCGCCCACATATTCGGTGGTATTGACCTCCACCGCGCCGCCCTGCCAGCCCTTGCCGGCCTTGACGCCGAACAGGTTGAAGGACGGCGAGCCGTCGGCGCGGCGAATCTCGCCCTTGCCCCAGCCCGACTCCAGGGCCGCATGGGCCACCAGGAAATGGGTGGGCACCCCGGTGGCCCGGGACGCCTCGGCGGCATGGGGCCAGATGCGGGCGACGAAATCCCGGGCGCTGGCATCGCCCCGGCCGTCAGCCGCGGACTGGGCCGTGGCCGGCAAAGTGGACGGTGCCGTCGTGGCAATATTTGCCGTGCGGTCTGCCGCCAGCAGCCGACTGCGCTGCTGCTCGTTGGTCAGGGACTGCAAGGCCGCCGCCAGCTTGGTCTGCAATCCCGGATTGGCCTGGACGCCGTCCACGCCGGATTGCAAGGATTCGAGCAATTGCGCCGGCGTCGGCACCTTGCCGGTGGCAGCGGAATCGGCCGCCTCGCCGTTCTCCAGGGCGGACGGGGGAACGCCCATGTTGCGGCCGAGTTGCTGCTCGATCACCTTGGCCAGCCCGACCTGGCCGGAGCTAGCCAGGCGCAGGGCCAGCTGCTGGTCGAGCATGCTGGTGTAGAGCCGGGTGGTGTCGTTGTCGAACAGACCGTCCTTGGGCAGGGTATCGCGCATGCTCTTCAGCACCTGCTGCAGGAACAGGGCTTCGAACTGCTGGGCCGTGGACTTGAGGGCCGCCTTGGGGTCCTTGGCGGCCTGGCTCTTCAGCTGCTGCAGTGTGCGCGGGTCGCCGATGAGCTGCTGGGTGGACGGATCGTATGCCTTCATGGCGTCGCTGGCCTTAGATGATTTCCAGCTCAGCGCGCAGGGCTCCCGCCACCTTCATGGCCTGGAGGATGGCCAGCATGTCCTGGGGCTTGGCCCCCAGGGTGTTGAGCGCCTTCACCACGTCGGCCAGATTGGCGCCGCCCTTGAGGTTGATCAGGGCCGTGCCGTCCTGCTTGATCTGCACATCCGAATTGCTCACCCCGGCAGTCTGCCCCTGGGAGAAGGCGTTGGGCTGGCTCACCGAGTTCTGGGTGCCGATCACCACCGACAGGTTGCCGTGGGCCACGGCGCAGGGGTCGATGCGCACGGTCTGGTTCATTACCACCGAGCCGGTGCGGGAATTGACGATGACCTTGGCCGGCAGCATGGCCGGCTTCACGTCCAGGTTCTCGATGCGGCCGAGGAAGGCGATGCGGGCGTTGGGGTCGTCCGGGGCGGCCACCCGAATCTGGCGGCCATCCACGGCCTGGGCCACGGGGCCGACTTCCCGGTTGATGGCATCGACGATGCGCCGTGCGGTATCGAAATCGGCGGTGTTGAGTTCGTAGTGGACGTAGCCGCCCTGCCCCACGGCGGACGGTACTTCCCGCTCCACGGTGGCGCCAGCGGGAATCCGCCCGGCAGACAGGTGGTTGATCTGGGCGCTGGACCCGGAGGCCGAGGCTCCCACCCCGCCCACAGCCAAGCTGCCCTGGGCCATGGCATAAACTTGGCCGTCGGCGCCCTTGAGCGGTGTCATCAGCAAAGTGCCGCCGCGCAAGCTCTTGGCATTGCCCATGGACGAAACGGTGACGTCGATCTGCTGGCCCGCCTTGGCGTAGGGCGGCAAGTTGGCGGTGACCATCACCGCCGCCACGTTGCGCAACTGGGGCGGCTGACCGTTGGTCGGCAGATTGACCCCCAGCTGGGACAGCAGATTGGTCAAGCTCTGCACGGTGAACGGGGTCTGGGTGGTCTGGTCGCCGCTGCCGTCCAGGCCGACTACCAGGCCGTAGCCCAGCAGCTGGTTGTTACGCACACCCTGGACCGTGGCCAGATCCTTGATGCGTTCGGCGTGGGCCGGCATGGCGGCGGCAAAAATGGCCAGGGCCAGGCACGAAAGGCGTGAAAGGGCCGCAAAGCGGCGGGAAAACCTGCGAGGACCGGGCATGGCCCCTCCCAACGAGTCGACTTAGAACGGCAATACGTTAAGGAAGAATCGTGCCAGCCAGCCCATGACCTGGGATTCGCTGATGCTGCCGGTGGACTTGTACTCAATCCGCGCATCGGCCACCTGGGACGAGGCAGCGGTGTTGTTGGTGCCGACGAAGAGCGGGTTGATGACACCGGAAAGCCGCACGAATTCTTGCTGGGAGCCGATAGCAATCTGCTTCTCCCCGGAGACCAGGAGGTTGCCGTTGGGCAACACCTCGATCACCGTGGCGGTGATGGTACCGGAGAACACGTTGGTGTTGTTGGATTGCCCCTGGCCGTTGAGCGCGGAATTGGACGTGGCATTGAGCCCCATGCCCATCAGACTCTTGCCCGGCAGGCCGTTCAGGGTCGGCACCGCCGCCTGGATGCTGCTGTCGCGGGTGGCCTTGGTGGCCTGATTGGTGGAGGCGTTGGTGTTCTCGGTGATGGTGATGGTGATGGTGTCGCCGACGAAGCGGGCGCGCCGGTCCTCGAACAGGGGGCGGAAATTGGCGTTCTGGTAAATGCTGCCGTTGGCGGCAACAATTTCCGCCTTGGGCTGGGGCCGGGCCGTCATCGGCTGGTGGATGTTGGTGGGCGGCACCGAGGCGCAGCCGGCCAGGAGGGCTGCGACGCCGGCGGCGGCAAGCAGCAGGCCGCGGCGCAGGGTGGGCAGGTTCATGGCATTCGTCCTTGTCGTTGCAATCCAGGCTTACAACTGGGTCAGGCGGCCCAGCATCGCGTCGGAGGTGGAAATGACCTTGGTGTTCATCTCGTAGGCACGCTGGGTCTGGATCATCGTCACCAGCTCCTCGGCCACGTTCACGTTGGAGGTCTCGACGTAATTCTGGTTGAGGCTGCCCAGGCCGTTGGTGCCGGGAATGTTGGGCTGGGGAGCGCCGCTGGCGGCGGTTTCCTGGAACAGGTTCTCGCCGACGCTCTGCAGGCCGCCCGGGTTGATGAAGCCCGCCAATTGGATCTGGCCCAGCTGCTGGGCGTTGGTCTGGCCCGGCAAGGTCACGCTGACTACCCCGTCCTTGCCGATGGTCAGGGTCAGGGCGTTGGAGGGAATGGTGATGTTGGGCTGCAGGGGATAGCCGCTGGAGGTGACCAGTTGGCCCTGGTTGTCCTGCTGAAACGAACCGTCCCGGGTATAGGCGATGGTGCCGTCCGGCATCAGGATCTGGAAGAAGCCGTTGCCGTTGATGGCCACGTCCATCGCGTTGCCGGTCTGCTGCAGGTTGCCCTGGGTGAAGACGCGGGCGGTGGAGACGGGGCGCACGCCAGTACCGATCTGCAGGCCGGAGGGAATCTGGGTCTGCTGGGACGACTGGGCGCCGGGCTGGCGGACGGTCTGGTAGAGCAGATCCTCGAACACCGCACGGGAGCGCTTGAAGCCGTTGGTGCTGACGTTGGCCAGGTTGTTGGAAATCACGTCCAGCTGGGTCTGCTGGGCATCCAGGCCGGTCCGTGCAATCCAGAGTGAGCGGATCATCGGTGCATTCTTCCTAGTTATTCATCGCGCCGGTCAGCTGGAGAGGCTGAGCAGCTGGTCAGCGCTGCGGGCATTGGTATCGGCTTTCTGCAACATCTGTACCTGCATCTCGAACTGCCGGGACAGGGAGATCAGGGTGACCATGCTGTCCACCACGTTCACGTTGCTCCCTTCCAGGGTTTCCGGCGCCAGACGCACGTTCGGGTCGGCATCGGCCGGCTGGCCGTTCTTCAGGCGGAAGAAACCGTCGGCGCCCCGCTCCAGGGTCGAGGGGTCCGGATTCACCAGCTTGATCTGGCTGACCGAGTCGGTCACGTTGGGCGTGCCGAACTGGGGCACCACCGATACCGTGCCGTCCGGGGCAACGGTCACCCGGTTGTCCGGCGGTACCGCGATCGGGCCGCTGGGGGAGAGCACCGGATAGCCGTCCGGCGTCTGCAACTGGCCGTTGGCGCTGACCTGCAGGTTGCCGGCCCGGGTATAGACCTCCTGGCCGTTGGGCGCCTGGACAGCGATCCAACCCTGGCCCTGCACGGCCACGTCAAGGGCGCGGCCGGTGTAGCTGAGGGTGCCCTGATCGAACACGTCCTTGACCGAGGCATCCACCACGAAGGCCCGGGTCGGCATCCCTTCGCCCTGCACCTGTACGGCACGGAACTGGTGATCCTGGCTGCGGTAGCCCACGGTGGATGCGTTCGCCAGGTTGTTGGCCACGCCGGCCTGCCGCAGGAAGGCATGCTTGGCGCCGCTCATGGCCGTGTAGATGAGGCGATCCATGGAATCCGGTCAGGTCAGTGAGGTTGGCTACGGGTTACAGGTCAGAACGGCGATCAGCGCAGGTTGACCAGGGTGTTCATGATCGAATCCTGGGTCTTGATGGTCTGGGCGTTGGCCTGGTAGTTGCGCTGCTGAGTGATCATGGCCACCAGTTCGCCGGTCAGGTCCACGTTCGATTCTTCGATCGAGTTGGACTGGAGCACCCCCATGCTGCCGGTGTTGGGGGTACCAATGGCCGGCTGGCCGGAGGCGGACGTCTGGGCCCACTGGTTGTTACCCAGGCTGGTGAGGCCGTTGGGGTTCTGGAAGTTGGCCATCACCACCTGGGCCAGGTTGCGGGCCTGGCCGTTGCTGTAGCGCCCCTGGACGATGCCGTCGGCACCCACCGACAGGCCCACCAGGCGGCCCGAGCTGTAGCCATCAGAGGTAACGGTATTGGTACCGCTGGTGCTGCCGTACTGGGTCGTGCCGGTAAAGTCGAGGCCGAACACCAGGGGAGTGGTCGCACCGTTGGGCTTGTTCACTCCGGCGGCGGTCAGGTCAGCCGTGATACCGGCCAAGTTCACGCTCACCCCCGTAATCGGCATGGCGGTAGTGAGCTTGCCGTTGGTGTCGAAATTGAGGGTGATGGGGTTGCCGGCACCGGCCCCCAGGTCCACGTTGGAGAACTGGGTACCATCCACGTTGGCATAGACCTGCCACTGCCCGGGGGTCGCCGTCTGCCGGAAGTAGTAGGTCATGGTGTGGGAATTACCCAGGGAATCGTAAATTTGGGCTGGAGTCGAGTAGGTGTACGACGTGGCGCTGACGGTCGCCAGGCCGTTGGTCGGCCCCGGGGACACGGTGGGAGCCCAGGCGGTGCTCGGCACGAGGGAGCGGGAATCCAGGTTCACCACCGCCTGAACGCCCTTGAAGCCGGTGCCGGTACTGGCGCCGGTGGCCACCGGCGCCAGGTCGGTGGCGCTGATCTGGATTTCCTGGGGCGTGGTGGCGGCGATGTTGCCGGTGGCATCGGCCAGGTAGCCGGTCAGTTTGTAGCCCTGGTCGTTGACGATGTAGTTGCTGTTGTCGAGGTGGAACTGGCCGTTGCGGGTGTAGGTGATGGCCCCGTTCTGGCTCATGCGGAAGAAGCCGTTGCCGTTGATCGAGATGTCCAGGGGGTTGTTGGTGGTGGTGATGTTGCCCTGGGTGAACTGCTGGACCACCGCCGCCAGCGAGGTGCCGATGCCCACCTGCATCGCGCCGCCCCCGTTGAGGGCGTTGGCATAGACGTCGGCGAAGTGGGCGTTTGCCGCCTTGAAGCCGACCGTGCTCGCGTTGGCAACGTTGTTGCCGATCACATCCAGCGCCTTGGACGAGGCGGCGAGTCCACTCAAGCCTTGTTGGAATGCCATGTTCTAACTCCTGACTGATCGTTTTTACCGGGCTGCCGGCGCTTTTTGCCGGTCTGGATGGACGGCGGGCTTAGAGAATCTGGCGGACGTCGGAGAACGACACCTGCTGGGAGCCCAGATCCAGGTTGAATCCGGTACTGGTACGAACCAATGCAGTTACCGTGCCAAGTTGCAGCGCAGTGGCCTTGACGGCACTGCCGCTCTTGGAGGCCGTCACGTCGAAGGTGTAGCTGCCCTGGGGCAGCGCCGTGCCGTCGGCGCCCTTGCCGTCCCAGATGAAGGCGAAGCTGCCGGCGCTGTTGGCACCCAGCTCCTCGGTCGCCACGACCTGGCCGGTGGAATCCTTGATGTTGACCACCACCTTGTCGGCGGCGCTGCCCAGCTCGATCCCCGCCAGGCCACCGTTCTCGCCGAGCGCCAGGGTGTTGCCGCTGGTCAGCACGTTCTTGCCGAGCAGGGCGGCGCTCTGCACCCCCTGGGCATCCGTGAAGGCCGACATCATCTGCGCCATGGTGGTGTTGAGCTTCTCGATGCCGCTGACGGTGTTGATCTGAGCCAACTGGGACGTCATCTGGGCGTTGTCCATGGGGTTGAGCGGATCCTGGTTCTGCAGCTGGGTGGTGAGCAGCTTGAGGAACGTGGTCTGCATGTCGGAAGCGGTCGTGCTGGAACCGGACGACTTGGACCCGGACGAACTCGACGAGCCGCTTTTGTACGCAGCCAGGGGATCAGTGGAGGACTGGACGGTGGACATGGTGGTCTCCTACGTAACAGGGTATGGATGCGCGGCTTACTGGCCGAGATTGAGAGTGCGCATCAGCAGAGTCTTGGCGGTATTCATGACTTCCGCGTTGGTCTGGTAGGACCGGGAGGCGGAAATCATGTTGGTCATTTCCTCGACCACGTCCACGTTGGGCATGGTCACGTAGCCGTCGGCGTTGGCCGCCGGGCTGCGGGGGTCGTAGATCAGGCGGCCCGGGGCGGCGCTTTCCACCACCTGCTGCACCTTGACCCCCATGGAGGCCTGGGTGGAGCCCATCGGCACCGCTTCGAACACCACCTGCTTGGCCCGGTAGGGCTGGCCGTTGGCCGAGACCATGGAGTCGGCGTTGGCCAGGTTGCTGGCCACGGTGTTCAGGCGCATGGACTGGGCGGTCAAGGCGCTGCCGGCGATATTGAAGACGCTCAACATGCTCATGGTGATTATTCCTGTTCGTTGGCGGGCGCCGAAGGTCAGCCGTTGTTGCTCTGGATCGCCGACTGCATGGTGCGGAACTGGCCGGAGATGAAGGTCACGGCAGCTTCGTAGTGCAGGGCGTTGTCGGTGAAGGAGGCCCGTTCGGTGTCCATGTCCACCGTGTTGCCGTCCACGCTCGACTGCACGTCGCGGCGGTAGAGCACCGGGAAGGGCGACGGGCTGCCGGTGCCGGACAGGTGGCGAGTGTTGGTGCGGGCCAGATCGACGCCGCTATCCTGGCTCTTGCCGGCCACCGCATCGGCGAACACCGACTGGAAATCGATGTCACGGGCCTTGTAGTTGGGGGTGTCCGCGTTGGCGATGTTGGCCGCCAGGATCTGCTGGCGCTGGGAGCGCACGCCGAGCGCCTGGCGCTGGACGTTGATGAGCTGATCGAGTTTGCTGGCCACCACGGGAAACCTCGCTGGAGAAGACTGGCTTTTCCTTAGCGGATTTCATGCCAACTCCCTTCTTGCTCCGCCAGCCCCGGGAAACGCCGTGCAGGGCCGGGGTCACGGCCCGGGCGATGCCGCCGGCGCCGCTCCTATCCATGCCATCCGGCAAGTTTTGCCGGGGGCCCGCCCCTGGGGCACAATAGCCCTGCCCCGCCACTCCGATGCCGATCCCATGCCTCGTCTGCTCGCCCCGCTGCTCGTCTTCCTGTTAACCCTGGCATCCCTGCCGGGACATGCCCAGGGCAACGGGGTGGAGGCCGTGGTGTACAACGCGGTGGACCGCTTCCTGGCAACCCAGACCCAGGGGTTGCCCGGCCGGGTCAGCAGCAGCATCGGCACCCTGGACCCGCGTACCCAGCTCACCCCCTGCCCTGCCGTCGAGGCTTTCCTGCCCAACGGCGCCCGGCTGTGGGGGCGCTCCACCGTGGGCGTGCGCTGCAACGCGCCGGCCGGCTGGACCGTGTTCGTGCCGGTCACCGTCAGCGTGATGGGCAATTACCTGGTATCGGCCCGCCCCCTGGCCCCCAACCAGCCCCTCCAGGCCGCCGACGTGGCCCTGGCCAGCGGCGACCTGGCCACCCTGCCGGCCGGGGTAGTCACCGATACCGGGCAACTAGTGGGCAAAAGCCTGCGCAACGCCATCGCCGCCGGCCAGCCGATCCGGGCCGACCAGTTGATCGCACCGCTGGTGGTGCGCCAGGGCCAACCAGTCAAGCTGGTGTCCCAGGGGGCCGGCTTCTCGGTGAGCGCCGAGGGCACCGCCCTGTCGAACGCAGCAGAAGGCCAACCCGCCCAGGTGCGCACAGCCAATGGCCAGACCGTCAGCGGCACCGCCCGTGCCGGCGGGATCGTCGAAGTCAGCTTTTAACGCCCCGTTCCCGCCCGCTGTGGGTGAAATCGGCTACAATTCAAGCGGATGCATCTGCTTGATGCCCGGGCCCGGCAATGCGATTTGCAAAACGGCATAACAAAGGGCCTCAAGTTTCTCGCCGTTGTGCCGATAGAAGGATTTGCTAGGAAACTATTTCAGAGGCCCATCGTGAAAATCTCACCCTCTGCCACCCCACCGGCCAGTACCACCGGCAGCTACGCTGCCGGCGACGCGCGCGTCCGGCAGCAAACCCGTACCGAGGAAGCGCCGTCCGGCGAGGATGTGCGCGTCAGCCTGTCCCGCAGTGAAGAGGCCGCCAGCAGCGACAGCCCCTTCGACGCCGGCCGGGTGGCCGCCATCCGCCAGGCCATCAGCGAAGGCCGCTTCTCCATCAATTCCGGCGCCATTGCTGATCGCCTGCTCGCCACCGCGCGGGAACTGGTCCAGGGCAGCCCGGAACGGGCCGGCCGTCAGGCCTGATCAGTCCGAATGGCTACTGCCACGCCTCCCGCAGCCGCCACACCAGGTGAATTCGCTACCCTGCTGAGTCAGGAGGAGTCGGCCATCGGCCAGTTCGTCACCTTGCTGCAACAGGAGCAGGCCGCCCTCACCGCCGGCCAGGTCGACAGTCTGGACGCCCTGGTGGCCGCCAAGACCCCCCTGGTCCAGCAACTCAACCGCATCGCCGATGAACGCCGCTACCTGCTCCAGGTCGCCGGCTTCACCAATGACCGCGCCGGTTTCCACGGTTACCTGGAAGCTCACGGTACCGCGGAGATGCGCGCCGCCTGGGAACGCCTGCAATCCCTCGCCCACCAGGCCCAGGAATTGAATGGGCTCAACGGCCAGTTGATCTCCCAACGTCTGCAGGGGGCCAGCGGCGCCCTCCAGGTGCTCCTCCAGCGGCACCAGGCCGGTAGCGGTGTCTATGGTCCCGACGGCCAGAAGCAGGCCGGCACCGGCAGCCGCCTGATCGACTCGGTCTGAATTCGATCTGAACGGCGGCAGCGCAAGCGACCGGCGGCGATACTAGATGCCCCAACGGAAACGCCCTCTTGCGAGGGCGTTGTCATTTGCGCTGCTCCCCGGGGCCTACGACCGCCCCGGATTCTCTCGATTTCAGCGCCCCGGTTGTCCCCCTCCTCCGCCCAGGGCGGCCCCCACCGCCGAAGCGGCGGCAGGCGAAGTGGCCACACCGCCACGGCCTGCCGCGGCAGCGGCCTGGGGCTGCTCCGGTGGCGGTGCCAGGGGAGGCGCCTCCGGTTCGAGCGGGATGGCCGACTCGATCAGGATCGAGACGCGTCGGTTGCGCGCCCGGCCTTCTAGGCTGTCATTGCTTTCCACCGGCCGGTGCTCGCCGTAGCCGATGGCGGTGAGGCGCTGCGGCGACACTCCGGCATCGACGAACAGGCGCAGCACCGTGGTGGCCCGCACCGCCGACAGTTCCCAGTTGGAGGGGTACTGGGAGGTGCGGATGGGCACGTTGTCGGTATGCCCCTCGATCACGATGGGGAATTCGGTGGGCGCCAGCACCTCGCCGACCATGCGCAGGGCCTGGACCGAGGTCGTTTCCAGCTGGGCCTGGCCGGGCGAGAAGAGGACGCTGTCGGCGATCTCGATGGTCACGCCCTTGTCGGTTTCCACCAGGCGCACCTTGCCCTGGCGCACCAGGGGGGCCAACACGCGAAAGATGTCCTGGGCCACATTGCGCATCTTCTCGCGCTGGGCCTGGCGACGCGCCTCGCTCTTGGGGTCCTGCTGCACCACGATCTGCTTGACCGCCGCATTAGGCGTGGTAACCACCTGCATCTGCCCGGCCCCGACGATCTGCACGTTGCGGAAGGCCGACACCAGGGAATCGGACAACACCCGGTACTTGCCTTCGTTCACCGAGGAAATGGCGTACATCACCACGAAGAAGGCGAACAGCAGGGTGATGAAGTCGGCGTAGGAGACGAGCCAGCGCTCCAGGTTCTCGTGCTCGTCCTCGTGGCCGCGCCGACGCTTCGCCATGAAATCAGCCCAGGTAGCCGCGCATGCGGCCTTCGATGATGCGCGGGTTGTCGCCGTTGGCGATGCCCACCAGGCCGTCCACGAACATTTCCCGGGCGGTGACCAGGCGGCCCGCGTAGGCCAGCAGCTTCTTGGACATGGGGATCAGCACCAGGTTGGCCAGCCCCACGCCGTAGATGGTGGCGACGAAGGCCACGGCGATGCCCGCCCCCAGCTTGGAGGGATCGGTCAGGTTTTCCATGACGTGGATGAGGCCCATAACCGCGCCAAGGATGCCGATGGTGGGCGAATAACCGCCGGCGGATTCCCACACCTTGGCGGCCTGCTTGAGATCGCTCTCGTAGGCGCCGATCTCCACCTCGAGCACTTCCCGCAGGCGTTCCGGCTCCGCGCCATCCACCAGCAATTGCAGACCCTTGCGGTAAAAGGGATCGGTCTGGGCGGCAATGAAACCTTCCAGCGCCAGCAGGCCCTCGCGGCGGGAAATCTGGCTCCAATTGGCCACCTGGTCGATCAGTCGCTTGGTTTCCACCTGGGGCGGCAGGACCACCCACTTGAGCATGCGCAGGGCGCGGGTGAAGGTGGCCGACGGGCTTTGCAGCAGGATGGCCCCGAGCGTGCCGCCGATCACGATGACAAAGGCGGTGGGCTGCAACAGGGAGCCGATGTGCCCCCCCTCGAAAATCTGTCCTCCGACGATGGCAGTGAGGCCCACCACCAGGCCGATCAGGCTGATCTTATCCATGACGCCCCTTCTTGGTCTTCTTCACTTTTCCCTCCTCGCCCAACACCCGGGCGCGCAGCCGGGCGATGGCCTGGCTGTGCAGCTGGCAGACCCGGGATTCGGTCACGCCGAGGACTTCGCCGATCTCGCGCAGGTTGAGCTCTTCTTCGTAGTACAGGGCCATCACCAGTTTTTCGCGCTCGGGCAGAGCATCGATCCCTGCCACCAGCGTCTGGCGCAGCCCCTGATCCTCCAGCCGGCGCAAGGGATCATCGTCTTCGCTGCCGGCATGGCGGTCGAGAAACGATTCGCCCTCTTCGTCGGAGAAATCCTCGAAATAGAGAATCTGGTGACCCCGGGCGTCGAGCAGCAGACGCTGGTAGTCCGCCAGAGGCATTTCCAGGGAATCGGCCAGTTCCTGCTCGGTAGGCGGGCGGCCATTGGCATGCTCGAGCCGATGCACCGCCTGCTCCACGCGCCGCAGCTCGCGCCGCAGCCCCCGGGGCAACCAGTCGTTTTCGCGCAAGCCGTCCAGCATTGCACCGCGGATGCGCTGGGTGGCGTAGGTCTCGAACTGGGCGCCCATGCCGCTTTCGAAGCGGGTCATGGCGTCCAGCAGACCGATCATGCCATTCTGGACCAGGTCATCCACCAACACGCTGGCCGGCAAGCGCGCCATCAGGTGATGGGCGATGCGTTTGACGAGCGGGGCGTAATGCTGGATCAGCTGCTCCCTATCAAGCTGTCCGGCAGGGGTATACATCGGCTCTGGTACTGGCTATCCGGCAAGGACAGCGGTTGGCGTTATTTGTTGGCTCAAGTGTAACAGCTGTTGGGTGAACTGTCCGAGTCCCCCCGGCCCCTGAGAATCGGCCACTGGCCAGGACATCAGGTCGGCCGCCAGCATCCTGAGAGCATAGGACACCGGGCTATCCGGATAGGCGGCGATCACCGGCTGGGCCAACCGCACCGCCCGGCGCAGGGCCTCGTCGTGGGGCAGGGTCGCGGCCAGGTCCACCCGCACACCGAGCCGGCTGGCCGCCACCTGGGCCATGTTATCGAAAATGGCGGCAGCTTCCTCGGGCAGGCGGATGTTGTTGAGTAGCACCCGGAAGTGGCGCCGGCCGTAGGACTGGCTGAGGCGCTTGATCAGGGCATAGGCCTCGGTGATGGCCGCGGTGTCGCCCGACACCACCACCAGGGTCTCGCCCGCCGCCAGCCCCAGGGGGGAAACGCCGGACGGGGTTGGGGCGCCGTCCACCAGGATCACGTCCACCGGCCGATCGATA
Source organism: Oryzomicrobium sp. (assembly GCF_036820405.1). Taxonomy (NCBI): domain Bacteria; kingdom Pseudomonadati; phylum Pseudomonadota; class Betaproteobacteria; order Rhodocyclales; family Rhodocyclaceae; genus Oryzomicrobium; species Oryzomicrobium sp. The sequence goes on along the minus strand of NZ_DAISLS010000012.1, from coordinate 29,620 downwards.
CCCGCCAAGGTGTCGGCCAGGGCCCGCTGTTGGGCCGGCGTGGCGGCGGCCATGGCGCGCATCGCCTGGGCCACCGGCAGCAGGGTCACCCCCGGCGCCACCGGCAGCAACGCCTCGGCCAGGGTACAGCGGCCGCGCAGCACATCGAGCAGATCGGCCCGGGGCATGGCGCCGAACAAGGCGGCTACCGATTTTTCGCCGTTCTCGTCGAGGATCAGCACCTCCTGGCCCTGGCGCCCCAGGGTGGCGGCCAACTGGGCCAGGACGACGCTGCGGCCAACGCCGGTGCGGCCGGCGATGCAATTGACCACCCGCACCGTTTCCTGGCCGAAGATGCGGCGCAGCCCCGCCGCCTGGTCGGCATAGAACTCAGCCATGGCTGCCTCCGGAACTGGGCAGGCCGGCATTGGCCATTACCAGGGTCGGTTCGAGCCCTGCGTAACGGTGGGGCGAATCGCCGGGCACGTCGCGGAAGGCGCGGTGCAGCAGGTAGGTGCGGTTGGGCAGGTGCAGGTCTTCCGGCACCCGCTGGCCGTTGGAAACGTAGTGCAGCGACAGGCCATGGCGGATCACCGTGTCCAGGGCCGAGGCCAGGCTGGCCGCCTCGTCCACCTTGGTCAGGATGCACCCGGCCAGACCGTCGCCGGGCTGGTCGCCCCGGTAGGCGCGGATCACGTCGTCCAGGGTGTCGCCCTTGCTGGTGGCGGACAGCAACAGCAGGCGGCGCACGCTACCGCCGGAAACCAGCATGGCGATCTGCTCCTGGACGTGCTTGTCCTTCTGGCTCATGCCCATGGTGTCGATCAGCACCATGTGCTTGTGGGACAGCTCGGCCAGGGTCTGGCGCAGGTCGGAAGCGTCGCGCACCAGGTGCACCGACACCCCCAGGATACGGCCGTAGATGCGCAGTTGCTCGTGGGCGCCGATCCGGTAGCCGTCGGTGGTCACCAGGGCCACCTTGGCGGCGCCGTGGCGCACCACGCAGCGGGCCGCCAGCTTGGCGGTGGTGGTGGTCTTGCCCACGCCGGTGGGGCCGACCAGGGCATAGACGCCGCCCTGCTCGATGATGTCGGCGTCCGAAGCCAGGGTCATCAGGGAACGGTCCGCCGCCCCTTTCACCCAGATCATGGCCTGGGCCGCATCCAGCCCTTCGGGCAGGCCGGAGAGCAGCTCCCGGGCGAATCCGGGCGAAAACCCGGCATCGAGCAACTGGGCCAGGACCTGGGTCTTGCCCGGCTCGTGGCGCCCCGTCTCGGCCCAGCTGAAGCCAGCCAGGTGCTGTTCCACCACCTTGCGCAGGGCTCGCAGTTCGTCCATCACCGCCTGGGAAACGCCTGGCTCCTCGGCGCGTGGTAGGGGCTCGGGGCGAAGGGAACGGCGGGGTTCCGCGGCGATGGCCGCAGGCCGCTCCATGGCCGGCGGCGCCATCGGAGGCACAGGCGGCGGAACAATGCCGCGGGGCGCGGCCACCTCCTGCCGCACCTGGCGAAACGGGGCATAGCCGGCCTCGGCAGCGGGGCGCGGCAAGGGGGCGGGACGCTGTTCCGGCGGCGGAGCCATGCCGCCGGCCAGGTCGGCCAGGGGCATCGGCGTCGGACGGACCGGCGCCTGGGCAGCGGCAGCGCGCGCCGCGCTCAGACTGACGGAATAATCGTCGCCGTCGTCGCTGCGGGCGGCAGGCAGCCGGGGAGCGACCGGCACCGGCCCCTGCTCGTCGCGGGACGGGCCGGGGGCGATGGCCGCCATGTCCCGGGCGGCGACCGCCATGATCTCGACACCGCCGGCCACGCCCCGGTTGGACAGGATGATGGCGTCGGCGCCCAGGGTCTCCTTGACCTTGCGCAGCGCCTCCCGGGCGTTGACGGCGATGAATTTCTTGACGTTCATGACCTACCTCCGATGATCGAGGTCACTTTGATGATCTTCGTTTCGGGTACTTCCGCGTGGGCAATCACCTTGAGCTGGGGCACCGAACGACGGAGGAAGCGGGACAACAGTGCGCGGATGCTGCCGGGAACCAGCAGCACCGCCGGCAGGCCGAGCTCTTCCTGGCGCTGCGCCGCTGCAGCGGTTTCGCGCACCAGGGTGTCAGCCAGGCCCGGTTCGATGGTGGCGCCGTCGCCGGAGCCGGACACGGCCTGGACCAGGATGCGCTCCAGCTGGGGATCCAGGGCCATGACCTGCATGTCGGCGTTGCCCGGATAGAGCTGCTGGATGATGGCACGCCCCATGGATTGGCGCACCTGGGCGGTGAGAGCCTCGGCGTCGGCATTGCGCGGCGCATGCTCGGCCAGGGTCTCGAGGATGGTGCGCATGTCGCGGATGGCAATGCCCTCTTCGAGCAGGTTCTGCAGCACCTTTTGCAGGGTTCCCAAGGGGATGAGCTTGGGCACCAGGTCTTCGGTGAGCTTGGGGGCTTCCTTGCCGACGTAATCCACCAGGGCCTGTGTCTCCTGGCGGCCGAGCAACTCGGCGGCATGGGACATGATCAGGTGGTTGAGGTGGGTCGCCACCACGGTGCTGGAATCGACGACGGTGTAGCCAAAGGCCTGGGCCTGGTCCTTGAGGGCGGCCTCGACCCACACCGCCGGCAGACCGAAGGCCGGGTCGATGGTCTTGTTGCCGCTGATCTCGGCGGCCACCCGGCCCGGGTTGATGGCCAGGAACTGGCCCGGATAGGCGTCCCCGCCGCCGATCTCCACCCCCTTGAGCTGGATACGGTAGGCGTTGGGCTTGAGTTCCAGGTTGTCGCGGATGTGCACCGAGGGGACCAGGAAGCCGATTTCCTGGGCGAATTTCTTGCGGATGCCGCGGATGCGCTTGAGCAGCTCGCCGTCCTGGTTCTTGTCCACCAGCGGGATCAGGCGGTAACCCACTTCCAGGCCGAGCACGTCCACCGGCAGCACGTCGCTCCAGCTGGCCTCCTGGGCTTCCTGGGGCGGTTTGGCCTGGACTGGCACCGGTTTGGCCTTGGCCACCTCGGTGGTTTTCTTCGACAGATGCCACGAGTAGTAGCCCAGGGTGCCGGCAAAGAGCAGGAAGACCAGGTTGGGCATGCCCGGGATGATCCCCAGGCCGCCGACGATCACCGCCGTCACGCCCATCACCCGGCTATTGGAGAGGAGCTGGCTGAGGAACTGCTGGGCGATCGGCTCGTTGTCGCCGACCCGGGTCACCACCATGCCGGCGGCGATCGAGATCATCAGGGCGGGAATCTGGGCCACTAGCCCGTCGCCGATGGTCAGCAGCACGTACTGCTTGGCGGCGGTGGCGGCATCCATGTTGTGCTGGAGCACGCCGATGACCAAGCCACCGACCACGTTGATGAGCATGATGACGATACCGGCCACCGCGTCGCCGCGCACGAACTTGGACGAACCGTCCATGGAGCCGTAGAAGTCGGCCTCGGTGGCGATCTCTGTGCGGCGCTTGCGTGCCTCGTCCTCGCCGATCAGGCCGGCGTTGAGGTCGGCGTCGATGGCCATCTGCTTGCCGGGCATGGCATCGAGGGTGAAGCGGGCCGACACTTCGGCCACCCGGCCGGCGCCCTTGGTGACCACCACGAAGTTGATCACCACCAGGATGAGGAAGACGATCAGGCCGATGGCGTAATTGCCGCCCACCAGAAAGTGGCCGAAGGCCTCGATCACCTTGCCGGCGGCATCCGGCCCTTCGTGGCCGTGCAGCAGCACCACCCGGGTGGAGGCCACGTTGAGCGACAGGCGCAGCAGGGTGGTGACCAGCAGCAGGGTCGGGAAGACCGAGAAGTCCAGGGGCTTCTGGGTGTTGATGGCGGCCAGCAGGACGATGATCGACAGGGCGATGTTGAAGGTGAACAACACGTCCAGGGCGAAGGCGGGCAGCGGCAGCACCATCATCGCCAGGATCATCAGAATGAGGATCGGCCCCGCCAGCTGCTGGGGCGAGAGGCGGCTGAACAAGCCGCGCAGGACGGCGCTGGCTTCAGCCATTCAGCGCTCCCGCCAGCGCAGGCTCTTCAGGCGCCGGAGGCACCAGTTCGGGCGGCACCGGCAGATCCCGGGGCGGCACCGGATAGTCGCCCCCCTCGCTGCGGTAGCGGCGCAGCTGGTAGACGTAGGCCAGCACCTCGGCCACGGCGGTATACAGGTCGCCGGGGATTTCCGCCTCCAGCTCCACATGCTTGTACAGGGCCCGGGCCAGGGGCGGAGCTTCGAGGAACGGCACGCCGTTCTCGGCGCCGATCTCGCGGATCTTCAGGGCCAGCACGCCCAGACCCTTGGCCACTACCTTGGGGGCCTTCATGCCGGCCTGGTAGGCCAGGGCCACGGCGAAGTGGGTGGGGTTGGTGACGATCACGTCGGCCTTGGGAATTGCGGACATCATGCGTTTGCGCGCAGCTTCGCGCATCAGCTGGCGGATGCGGCCCTTGACCTCGGGGCTACCCTCCATCTCCTTCATTTCCTGCTTGACCTCTTCCTTGGTCATCTTCAGCTTGTCATAGTACTGCCACAGCTGGAAGGGCACGTCCGCCGCCACGATCAGGACCATGGCCGAGGCAATCACCAGGAAGCTCCAGGCCATCAGGTGGCCGGCGTCGGCCAGGCCGGATTCCAGGGGCTGGGACGCCAGGCCGAGCAACTGGTCGATCTCGCGCCAGATCACCCAGATCGCCACACCGCCCACCAGGCCCGCCTTGACCACGGCCTTGAGCAGTTCCACCAGGCCGTTCCAGGAAAAGATGCGCCCGATTCCGTTCATCGGGTTGAGGCGATTGAACCGGGGCGAGAAGGCCTGGGCCGAGAAATGCCAAGCGTTGAGGAAAACCGGGGAGGCAAGGGCGGCAACGATCAGCACCAGGAACAGGGGCCACAGGGCGAACACCGCATCGGTGGCCACATCAGCCAGACGCATCACCAGGACGTTGGAATCGGTGGCGAGCTGGCGGTCCCAGGCGAAACCCTTCTTGAACACCCGGAGCATGCGATCCACGAAATAGCCGCCCAGGGTCCACATCACGGCGGCGCCGGCGATAAGGACGAGAAAAGCGCCCAGTTCGCGAGACTGGGGAACCTGGCCCTCTTCCCGGGCCTTTTCGAGCCGTCTGCCTGTTGGCTGCTCTGTTCGTTCGAGATCGCTGTCTTCAGCCATACCGGGTGCGCTTTACGTTGGCCGTATTATAGAAAAATCCAGAAAAATTAAATAGCTAACCAATTCATTTTCATGTCGTTTTTAAAGTTTTCCAGCCTGTCAAGCCTGCAACTCAATCCCGACGCGATACCGTAGAAATGAAAAAGCGGGGCGTGAGCCCCGCTTTTTCATCCGGCAGTGGTGAGCCCGGTCAGTGCACTTCCAGGGCGCGCAGGCTGCGGCTGTCGGAATCGAGGTGCTGCCCCATGTCCGCCAGCAGTTCCTTCATGTCCAGAATCAGCACGATCTGGCCGTTGGACAGGGTGGTGACCCCGGCCACGCCGCGGGGGCGGAAATCCTCGAGGGACTTGATCACCGCGTCGTCGCGGCCGGCAAAGTTGTCCACGCCGAGGATGAAGCTCTTTTCCGCAGTCTGCATCAGCACGCCGTAATCGGCCGGACGCTCCTGGGGCCAGCCCAGCAGCTTGGCCAGGGATACCACGGGCAGGATCTCGCCGCGCACCACCAGGGTTTCCTTGCCGCCCACCTCCTGGATCTTGCTGCGATCCACCGGCAGGATTTCGCGGACCAGCGAGAGCGGCAGGGCGAACGGCTGGTCGCCGAGCAGCACCAGCAGCACCGGCAGGATCGCCAGGGTGAGCGGCAGGGAGATGATGAACACCGACCCCTTGCTCGGCTCGGAGCGGATTTCGACCGAACCGTTGAGCTTCTGGATGTTGGTCTTGACCACGTCCATGCCCACGCCCCGGCCGGACACGTCGGAGGCCTGGGTCTTGGTCGAGAAGCCGGGCAGGAAGATCAGGTTGAGGCTCTGGCGCTCGTCCAGGGTGTTGGCCTCTTCCTCGGAGATCAGGCCCTTTTCCACCGCCTTGGCGCGGATGCGCTCGGCGCTCATGCCGCGGCCGTCGTCGGCGATGATCAGCAGGATGTGGTCGCCCTCCTGGCGCGCTTCCAGGCGCACCAGGCTCTTAGCCGGCTTGCCGGCGGCGGCCCGCTCTTCCGGGCCTTCCACGCCGTGGTCCACGGCGTTGCGGATGAGGTGGATGAGGGGGTCGGCCAGATCCTCGATCATGGTCTTGTCCACCTCGGTTTCCTCGCCGGCCAGCACCAGCTCCACGTCCTTGCCCAGTTGGCGGGCCAGGTCCCGGGCAATGCGCGGGTACTTCTGGAAGAGGCGGCCGATGGGCTGCATGCGGGTCTTCATCACCGCGTTCTGCAGGTCGGACACCAGCAGGTCGAGCTGGGAGACGGCCTGGTCCAGGGCATGCAGGGTGTCGGCGTCGTTCTTGCCGGCCAGGATGTCCACCCGCAGGCTGGTCAGGCGGTTCTTGGTCAGGCCGATCTCGCCGGACAGGTTGAGCACCTGGTCGAGGCGGGCCGTATCGACGCGAATGGTGTTCTCACGCACCCGCTCCTCGACGCGGCGGCCGGCCGGCACGGCGGCACCGGGCTTGTCGACAGCGCGGCGGCCGTAGGGCGGCGGCACCGGAGTCACCGTGGCACCGGCGGGGGCCGCGGGCGCGGTTGCGGCCGCAGCGGCCGGCGTCTGGGGCGGGATCACGGCGGGCACGCCGGTGATCGCAGCATGGAGCACCGCCCAATCGGGCCCGCCATCGGCGGCCGCGGGGATCGTGCCAGCGGCGGCGGGAGCAGAGGCGGCCACGGGCGCGGCCGTCGGTGCGGCAGCCGCACCCGGAACTGCGCCCGCCTCAAGGGTGTGGCGCAGGGCGGCGATCAGGGCATCGTCGGCGGGCCGGGGCTGGACGCCGCCGGAGAGCTCGCCGAACATGTCGCGCACGCCCTTGGTGGCCGCCATGATCAGGTCCATCAACTCCGGCGTGAGGTGCATCTCGGAGTTGCGCAGCCGGTCGAACAGGTTCTCGGTGAGATGGCACAGGGTGACCAGCTCGGTGGCGTTGAGGAACCCGGCACCGCCCTTGATGGTGTGGAAGCCGCGGAAGATATCGTTCAGCAGTCCCCGGTCTTCCGGGTTCTTTTCCAGGTCCACCAGCTTGTTGTCCACATCGGACAGGAGGTCGTGGGCTTCCTGCAGGAAATCCTGCAGAAGATCCTCCATCCCGGCGAAATCGCTCATCGTCTTGCTCCTAGAAACCAAGGCTTTCCAGCAGGTCGTCCACCTGCTGCTGGCTGCCGACCACGTCGGTACGCCCTTCGGGATTGATCACCGGGCCGTTGAGCAGCGAATCCACCGCGTCGCTGCGCCGCGCCTCGGGCATCGCCTCCACCAGCACCTTCATCAGCCCCTCTTCCAGATCCTGGGAGAGGCTGACGATCTTCTTGATGACCTGGCCGGTGAGATCCTGGAAATCCTGGGCCATCATGATTTCCATCAACTGGTCGTTGGTGGCGCTGGCCTTCTGGGGCACCTGGGTCTTGAGGAAGTCCCGGGTTTCCGCCGCCAGGGCCTTGAACTCCTCGACCGACATCTGGTTGGCGTAGACCTTGTCCCAGCGCCCGCCCAGCGTTTCGGCGCTGGTCTGGAGCTCGTCCTGGATCGGCTTGGCGATGTCGGTGGCGTTAAGCACGCGGCAGGCGGCCTGCTCGGTCAGGTTGGCCACGTAGGCCAGCCGGTCCTTGGCATCGGGCAGCGCCGACATGGTGTTTTCGAGCAGCTTGTCGTAACCCAGTTCGCGCAGGGTGTCGTGCAACTGCCGGGCCATCTGGCCGATGCGGTTGAACACCCGATCCTGGCCAGGCCAGGATTCGCCGGCACCGGCCGCCACGATCAGGGCGCGGGGCACTTCGCGCAGGGCCTCCACGGTGCTGGCGACTTCCGGCTCGGCAGCCGGCACGCTGGTGCCGGCCACCGAGTCGAACAGGGCTTGAAGCTCGTCGGAATCCCCGGCCGCTCCCGCGCTGGCAGGCGCGGCGGGTGCTGGCGCAGGCGCCGGGGCAGGTGCGGCGGGCGCTTCCTGCGGGAGGGTCGAGGAGATGCTGTCGAACAGGGCCTCCAGCTCTGCGCTGTCGCCCGCCTCCCCAAAATTGGCCGGATTGCTCATCAATCAGACCCCCATCTTTTCAAAAATCTTCTGCAGCTTTTCGCTCAACACCGCCGACGTGAACGGTTTGACAATATAACCGCTCGCGCCGGCCTGGGCCGCTGCGATGATGTTCTCGCGCTTGGCCTCGGCGGTGATCATCAGCACCGGCAGGTGTTTCAGCGTCGGTGTGGCGCGGATGGTCTGCAGCAGGGTAAGTCCATCCATGTTCGGCATGTTCCAGTCGGTGACGACGAAATCGATGCCGCCAGCCTGGAGTTTTTGCAGGGCGATCGCGCCGTCCTCGGCTTCGTCGACGTTGGTGAAGCCTAGCTCCTTGAGCAGGTTGCGGACGATTCGACGCATGGTCGAAAAGTCGTCCACCACCAGGAATTTCATCTTGGGATCGGGCATGGCGTGACTCCGGTTCTAATTCTTAGCGGGTGTCTCTGAGGGGGAAGGAATCAACGTTCCACGAGGGGGCGCAGGGTATCGGCCAGGATTTCGGCGTCGAATTTCCCCACGTAGGCATCGACACCCACCGCCTTGCCCATGGCGCGGTTGGCTTCGGACGACAGGGAGGAGTGCATCACCACCGGCACCCCGTCGAAGCGGGGGTCGGCCTTGATGTTCTTGGTCAGGACGTAGCCGTCCATTTCCGGCATTTCGGCATCCACCAGGATCAGGCGAATCTCGTCGCGCACCGACTTGTGGATCTGCTGGCAGTGGGCGGCGATGGCCTGGAGCCGTGACAGGGCCTCGGCGCCGTTGGTGGCATGCTTGTGCTTGACGCCGAGCTTGTCGAGCACCTCAGCGATCTTCTTGCGGGCGACGATGGAATCGTCGGCGAAGAAGACGGTAGTGTCCTCCTCGACGCTGGCCGGGGCGATGTCCACCACCACGGCCTCGCCGAAGGCGTTGGCCAGGATCTGCTCCACATCGAGGATCGATACCAGGTGGCCGCCTTCGAGCTCGATGACGGCGGAAATGAGGCCCTGGTTGGCGACCAGCACCGATTCGGGCGCCTTCACCTTTTCCCAGTCCACCCGGATGATACGATCCACCTCGTCCACCAGGAAGCCCAGGGTGCGGCGGCTGTATTCGGCCACCATCATCGACTTGCCGATGGCCGGCGCCTCGCCGTCCAGTTGCAGGAAGGAGGACAGGGACAGCACGGGAATGACATTGCCGCGCAGGGAGATCAGGCCTTCCACGCCGCGGGGCATGTTGGGAGTTCTGGTGATGTGGGGGGTTCGCCCCACTTCGCGTACCTTGAACACGTTGATCCCGAAGGTTTCCCGGGTGCCCAGGGAAAACAGCAGGATTTCCATCTGATTGGAGCCGGCCAGCTTGGTGCGGGCATCCACGCTTTCCAGCAGGTTTTTCTTGTCAGCAAGATTCATCGTCATCGTCCCCTGCGAACCTTATTCCGCCTCGACGGGCAGAGATGCCCCCAGGCGCCGGGCCAGGGTTTCGGCCAGACGCTGCGGTTCGAACTTGGCCACGTATTCGTCAACGCCGACCGACAGGCCGAGCTTCTGGTTGGACATACCGGACAGGGACGAATGCATGATCACTGGAATGTTGGCGAAGCGCGGATCGGTCTTGATCTGCTTGGTCAGCATGTAGCCGTCCAGTTCAGGCATCTCGATATCGGTGAGCACCAGGCTCACCACATCGCTGGTCGGCTTGCCCTGGCCCTGGGCGTAGGTGGCCAGCTTCTCCAGTTCGGAGAGAGCTTGGCGGCCGTTGATGGCCGCCACGTAGCGCACGCCCATGGCGTCGAGGGTGCGCTGAATCTGCTTGCGGGCGACGATGGAGTCGTCGGCGAAGAGCACGGTACAGTCGGGCCGGTCGATCGGGCGGATCGTGCGGAACTGGAATTCGTCGTCGTAGCGGGAGGTCTCGGAAAGCACCTTCTCCACGTCCATCATCATCACCAGCCGGTTGTCGCGCAGCTCGGTCACGGCGGTGACCAGGCCGCCCATCTCGGCCACCAGCATTTCCGGGGGCACCCGCATCTGGCTCCAGTCCAGGCGCAGGATGGTATCGACGGCTTCGACCAGGAAGCCCTGGGTGTGGCCGTTGTACTCGGTGACGATCATGATGTCCCGGGGCGACTCGGTCTGGACGCCGGCATACTTGGCCAGGTCCACCACCGGCACCAGGGCGCCGCGCAGGCTGACCATGCCCTCGACCGACGCCGGCATTTCCGGTGCCGAGGTGATCGGCGGCGTGCGCATCACTTCCCGCACCTTGAAGACGTTGATGCCGAACGTTTCCTTGCGGCCGTTGCGGGCATCCTGTCCCAAGGTGAACAGGAGGATTTCCAGTTTGTTGGTGCCGGCCAGTTTGGTCCGGGCGTCGATGCTCTTCAGCAGTTCAGACATTGTTTCTCCCAGGCCGCGGGATCTTCTGAATCGGAAATTCAGTGGTGCGCGGGCGGCGAATTTTAACGGATTCGGACGAAATGCCGCTCAATCAGAGCATACACGTAATTTTTGTCATTCTGTATGAACGGCCTCATCCTTCCGTTCTGTAGCCGATGCGGAACCCTCCCCAGTGCCGGCCATCGACGTAAACCGGGGCCGAAATGTCATGCATGATCTCCCCCGTGTCGCGCCGGTAGGTCTGTAGCAGGAAAGGCTGGGTATGGGCGCCGCAGCGCTTGCCCACGGGATCGTCGAAGATGCGCTTGGTGCGGTTGCCGACGAAATCCTTCTTTTCGTCCCCGGTGAGCGGCTGGGAAAAACGCTGATTATGGGTCGGTACGTAACCCCGGGCGTCGCAGGCGATGGCATAGACGATTTCCGGGTGCCGCTGGAGCAAGGGCTCCTGGACGGCGGGCAACACGCCGTCAGCAAAGGCGTCGAAGCGGGTCGAGAATTTTTGCGGCTTGGTGCCGGAAATCGGCTGGTACTGTCCGTCGAACAGATCGTCCGCCCCGACCTTGCCCCGGGCCACGGCCTGGGAAAAGACTTCGGAAACGGCCCGCGCCGCCTGCTCCACCACACCGGGCATGCCGGAATGGATGGACAGGGCCCGGTCGCCGGCCTCGCCCAGGCGGAACACGTCGCCGATCTCGTTCAGGTTGGCGGACAGGTATTCAAGATGGCGGGCTTCGCGCAGCGCCGCGTCGGACGAGGCGCTGTTGGCCTCGACCATGGACATGATCTCGCTGACATGGGCGGCGATCTCCTGCCCGCTGCGGCTCTGGTCGTCGATGGTGGCGGCAATGGCGCGCACCTTGTCCTGGGTATCCCGGGCGCCGGCGTTGATCCGGGCCAGGGCTTCCGCCGCCTGCCGGGCCAGGGCCGCGCCCTGCACGGCCTGGGCCGACCCCGCGCCGATGCTGCCGATGGCCGAACGGGTCTCGGTCTGGATCGCACCGATCACCCCAGTGATCTCGCCGGTGGCCAGGGACGTGCGCTCGGCCAGCTTGCGCACCTCGTCGGCCACCACGGCGAAGCCGCGGCCCGCCTCGCCGGCCCGGGCAGCCTCGATGGCGGCATTGAGCGCCAGCAGGTTGGTCTGATCAGCGATCTCGCGGATGGTGCGGACGATGCCGGAAATGGCCTCGGAGCGCTCACCCAGGGCCTGGAGCACCTGGGCCGACTGGTCCACCGAGGCGGCGATCCGCCCCATCTCTTGGGCCGCCTCGGCCACGATCCCCTCCCCTTCGGCCGACAGGGCGGTGGCGGTCTCGGCGATCTCAGCCGTTTCGCCGGCCTTGGCGCTGACCTCGCCCAAGCGCTCCGACAGCACATTCATCGAGGCAGCGGAAGCCTGGGCGGCATCGTGCTGACGGGCCGAGCCGCCGGCCACCTGGTTGGCCTCGCCCACCAGCTGGCGCGCCGCCCGCCCCACTTCCCGGGAATTGAAGAAGACCTTGCCGATGATGGTCTGGATGCTGCCCACCAAGCGGTTGTAGGCCTGGGCGGCGGCGGCCAGGTCGGCAGGGCCGTCGGTGGGGGCACGGCGGGTCAAGTCCCCATCGGCATAGGTTTTTTCCAGGGTCTGTTGCAAGGCACGCACCGGCGCCAGCAGGGACCGGGCCAGCACGGCCCCGCCGCCCCAGGCCAGCACCGCCAGCACCGCCGCCGCCCCCAGCCAGAGCGCCTGGGCGGCGCCCGCCTGCCCCAGTGCATAGCCTCCGCCAAGCGCCAGGAGAACCGCGAACACGAGCGCAAGGGAAATCTTCGCCCCAATTTTCATCGAATCACTCCTCCGCCAGTCGGTGCCGGCAAGCCGGCCGATCATCGCTTATCCGGACCGCCCGGCATCGGGCAGGGCGGCCACGCTTATGGGTTATTCCATGATACTTGCGGCGGCGCCTTCGGTGGAACCGGGAATGCTGCCCGGCATCGCGTCAGGCCGCTGCCGACCGTGCCAAATCACACGAAATCACACACGATGCAGCCCGGCCAGCACTCGCCGGGACAGCTCGCCCAGGCTGGCAACCTCCTCCACCGCCCCCAGGACCGCCGCTTCCCGGGGCATGCCATAGACCACGCAGGACGCTTCGTCCTGGCCATAGGTGTGGGCGCCGGCGCGGCGCATGGCGAGCAGCCCCTGGGCGCCGTCCTTGCCCATGCCGGTGAGGATCACGCCGACGGCATTGCGCCCCACCACCTCGGCGGCGGAAGAAAACAGCACGTCTACCGAAGGACGGTGCCGGTTCATGGGCGGCGCCTTGGACAGTTCGGTGACCAGCCCGGCCGGGATGCGCTTGACCAGCAGGTGGGAGTGCCCCGGGGCGATGAAGACAATCCCAGGTTCGAGCCGCTCGTCGCCCTGGGATTCCACCACCCGGGGGGCGCACAGGCTGTCCAGCCGGCGGGCGAAGGAGCCGGTGAAGGTTTCGGGCATGTGCTGCACCACCAGGGTCGGCGGGCAATCCGCCGGCATGCCGGAAAGAAAGGCCTTGATCGCTTCGGTGCCGCCGGTGGAGGCGCCGACGAACAGCACCTTGCCGCTGCCCGCGCCGAGGACGGGGCGTACCGGCGCCGGCGCGGACGCCCCCACCGCAGCCCCTCCCGCCCCGGCCGGGCGCTTCGGCCGGGCGCCCTTGGCGGCGCGGATCTTGTCCTGTAACTCGGCAGCGTAGGCGGCAAAGCTTCCGCCTTCCTGGTGGGGCTTGCCAATGACGTCCACCGCCCCCAGCTCCAGAGCCTTCAGCTGGACATCCGACCCTTCGCCGGCCAGGGACGAGACCACCACCACCGGCAGCGGGGAGAGGCGCATCAGGCGTTCGAGAAAGACCAGGCCGTCGGTGCCGGGCATGGCCACGTCCAGGGTCACCACGTCAGGGGCCAGGAGCTTGATGCGCCCCTGGGCGGACTGGGCATCGGCGGCGCTGCCCACCACCTCCAAATCTGGCGCGGCGATCAGGTCAGAGAGCAGGCGCCGCATGACCAGGGAATCGTCGACCACCAGGACGCGGGTCATCGCCATGGCCGGTCAGCCCCGGAAGCCGGCGCGGCACGGGCGGGAAACTGGCCCTCCATGGGCATCACGCCGGACGCCGCGCCAATTCGTAGACCGTCTTGCCCAGGGAGCGGAACAGGTCGGCGGCGTGCAGAAAGCTTTCAGAATGGCCGGCGAAGAGCAGGCCGTCCGGATGCATCAGGGGGGCGAAGCGGGACAAGATCTGGTACTGGGTCGGCTTGTCGAAATAGATCATCACGTTGCGGCAGAACAGGGCATCCAGAGGGCCCTTCACCGGCCAGTTGGGCTCGAGCAGGTTGATGCGCTGGAAGCTGACCAGCTTGCGCAGCTCCGGACGCACGCACAGTTGCCCTTCCTGGCTGCCGGTGCCCTTGAGGAAGAAGCGCTTGATGCGCTCGGGCGACATCTTGTCCACCCGGTCGGCCGGATACACCCCCTTCTGGGCCGTGGCCAGCACGTTGGTATCCAGGTCGGTGGCCAGGATCGACACCGGCACGTCGGCAGTGCCGAAGGTTTCCATCACCGTCATGGCGATGGAGTACGGCTCCTCACCGGTGGAAGCGGCGCTGCACCAAATCTTGATCGGCCGGCCGGTGCCGATCTTGCGCAGGTGGTCGGCCAGGATGGGGAAATGGTGCGGCTCGCGGAAGAACGAGGTGAGGTTGGTGGTGAGCGAATTGACGAAACGCTCCCACTCCGCCCGGTCGCCGCTCTCCAGGATCGCCAGGTAATCGGCGAAGGTGCGCTTGCCGGTGGCACGCAGGCGCCGCGCCAGGCGCGAATAGACCATGTCCTGCTTGATCGGCGACAGGGAGATGCCGGCGTACTGGTGGATGAGCTTGCGGATGCGCTCAAAATCCGCCGGGGTGAATTCGAACTCCCGCACCGGCGAGGCTCCCTCGGTCCGGGACGGCAGAAGGGAGGAAAGCGTACCGGCTGCTCCGCTCAACGGGCGGGCGGGCGTCGCCGGAACCGTTGGTGCTAGACCAGAGCGCCCCGGGGGCGCGGCCGGACGTGCCGGTGTCGCCGGGGCGCCGCCCGACACCGGGCGTGGCACGGTGCCGGTAGGAGAAGGCCGAAGCGGAGTCGGCGACGGGGACGACAGGGGGCGAGCGAGGCTCCCCGGGGGATGGATGCCGCCGGGCGGCGGCTTTTTGCTATCGGACATGGCCGGGACAATACCTCATGACAGGCGCCCCTCCCCTGACCTGGCAGGACGCCGTGGTTGCTGCCGAAACTCCCGGGGCGCCGAGGCGCCCCGCCGCGAAAGTCAGCGCCCTTCCTGGGCGCCGCCGACCAGGCTTTCGGCCGGCACGGCCGGCGCGTCGGCCTCGGGATCGCCCTCGCGCAGGAAGGCTTCTTCGGTCTTCTTGTTCAGGACAACGATGCTGATGCGGCGGTTCACCGGGTTGAGGGGATCGTTCTTGTCGAACATGACGGTAGACGACATGCCCACCACCCGCAGCACCTTGCTGTCGTTCATGCCGCCGTTCACCAGTTCGCGACGGCAGGCATTGGCGCGCATCGACGATAGCTCCCAGTTGGAAAAGCCCCGGGCGCCGCCGGAATACTGGGCCGCGTCGGTGTGGCCGGAAATGCTCACCTTGTTCGGTACCTGCTCCAGAATCTTGGCGATCTCGCGCAGCAGGTCCCGGGTGTAGGGTTTCAGGTCCGCGCTGGAGAGGTCGAACATCGGCCGGTTCTGCTCGTCCACGATCTGGATGCGCAGGCCCTCGCTGGTGATGTCGAGCAGCAACTGGCTCTTGAACTGCTTGAGGGTCGGCGTCTTGTCGATCACCTCCTCGATGCGGTTCTTCAATTCACCCAGGATGGCCCTTTCCTTGCGCTCGAACTCCAGGGCGGCCTCCTTGGTGGTGAAGGACTTGCTCTTGGCCTCGATCTCGCCCTTCTTCACCTGGCCTGCGGAACGGGTCAGATCCTTGCCGCCGCCCTTGACCACCGACGACGAATCGCCGGTGCCGTTGTCGCCGCCGTAGAGGGCCACCTTGAGGGGCGTCTTGAAGTATTCGGAAATGCCCTCGAAATCCCCCTTGGCGGTGGAGCCGAGCAGCCACATCAAAAGAAAGAAGGCCATCATCGCCGTCACGAAGTCGGCATAGGCGATCTTCCACGCACCACCGTGGTGGCCGTGGCCACCCTTCTTGATGCGCTTGACGATAATCGGGCGCTGGGAGTCGTCGCTCACCGTGATAGTCCTCGGCCCGCCTTACTTGCCCTTGCGGGCCTTGATCTCGTCTTCCAGCTCGCGGAAGGTCGGACGTTCGCTGGAGAACAGCACCTTGCGGCCGAACTCGATCGCCACCTGAGGGGCATAGCCCGACATGGAGGCCAGCAGCACCACCTTCATGCACTGGTACATCTTGGTCTCTTCGCTGGCCTTCTGTTCGAGCAGGCTGGCCACCGGGCCGATGAAGCCGTAGGCCAGCAGAATACCGAGGAAGGTACCCACCAGGGCCGCGGCGATCAGCTTGCCCAGCTCGGCGGGGGGGATGCCCACCGATTCCATGGTGTGCACCACGCCCATCACGCAGGCCACGATACCGAAGGCCGGCATGCCGTCGGCCAGGCGGTTGATGGCGGCCACGGGCACCTCGGCCTCGTGGTGGTGGGTTTCGATCTCGTTGTCCATCAGGTTTTCGATCTCGAAGGCGTTCAGGTTGCCCCCCACCATCATGCGCAGGTAGTCGGTCAGGAACTCCACCGCATGGTGGTCGCCGCTGATGCTCGGGTACTTGGTGAAGATCGGGCTCTGCTCCGGGTTCTCCACGTCGGCCTCGATGGACATCAGGCCTTCCTTGCGCACCTTGGCGAGCAGTTCGAACAGCAGCGCCAGCAGGTCCATGTACAGGGCCTTGGTGTAGCGGGAGCCCTTGAAGGCGGAGGGCAGGGCCTTGAACACCGCCTTGATCGACTTGGGCGGGTTGGCGACGAAGAAGGCGCCGCCGGCGGCGCCGGCAATGATGATCAGCTCGGTGGGTTGGACCAGTGCGCCCAGGTGACCGCCGGCGAGCATGAACCCGCCCAGCACGGAGCCAAGGACGACAACATAGCCGATGATCAAAAACATGGAATCCCCTGACGCGGCCCCGATCTCGGTGGGTGCCGGAGTGAAGTTCGAGCGGGCGGCCACGGACGGGCTGCAATGAATGGCAACATTCTATCTGGAGCCCGGGGCGGGCGGCAAAACCGGCCATCATATATTTCACGGCGGCGGCAAGAATGGCCGCGCCAATATGGCAAAAACGTGACGAAATCCGCTGAATCCGCCCCCCGGACCGCCGGCAAAGCGGCAGCGAACTCCGCTACACTGGAACCCCGGCCCCGGCGCCGGGCATTCCACTCCCCCGCCTTTCCGCCATGAATTTCTGTTCCCACTGCGGCGCCCCCGTTTCGCTGCGCATTCCCGAGGGCGACCGGCTGCCCCGCCACGTCTGCGACAACTGCGGCGCCATCCACTACCAGAATCCCAAGATCGTGGCCGGCTGCGTGGCCGAATGGGAAGGCCGCATCCTGCTCTGCCGCCGCGCCATCGAACCGCGCCACGGCAAATGGACCCTGCCCGCCGGCTTCATGGAGAACGGCGAAACCACCGCCCAGGCCGCCGCCCGGGAAACCTGGGAGGAAGCCTGTGCCGTGGTGGTGGGCGCTCCCGGCGCGGCGGCGGCAGCCACCGAAGCGCAGGGCGCCGACCTGTCCCTGTTCGCCCTGGTAAACGTGCCCCACATCCACCAGGTGCACCTCTTCTACCGGGGCCACCTGCGCGATGGCCGCTTCGCCCCCGGCGAGGAAAGCCTGGAGACGGCCCTGTTCGCCGAGGACGAGATTCCCTGGGCCGAACTGGCCTTCCGCAGCGTGCGCTTCTGCCTCGAAGCCTACCTGGCCGACCGCAAGCGCGGCGCCTTCGGCCTGCACTCCTGCGACCTGCCGCCCCCGCCGCCGGAATTCCTTTAACCGCATACCGGATTGCATAGCGCCGGACAACCGGGCACCACGCCCGGCCCGGCACAGCGCGGCCGAACGGCAAGGCCGCCCCGCTCACTCCCCGGCCAGGGAAAACTCGATCGGCAGCCGCACCGCGGCGCTGCGCCCGCGCAGGGCCTCGGGCAGCGGCACCGCCGCCACCGCCCCGCGCACGATTTCCAGGGCCTGCTCGTCGAGCAGTTCGTGGCCGCAACCCCGACGCAGGCCGACCCGGGGCACGGCCAGGCCCGGCAGCAGGGTGACCGCCACCTCCACCCGCCCCTCCCAGCCCCGCTCCCGGGCCAGGGGCGGATAGCGGCGCAGGCGGCTGGCCGACGCCCCGAGGGCGATGGTGTAGGCTCGCAGCGCATCCGGCGGCGGCGCCTCGCCGCCTCCCCCGCCGGCATTTAGCGCGGCATTTACAGCGGCATTCGCAGCAGAAGTTCCACCGGCATTTCCACCAGGATTCGGCTCCCCCCTTGCCGTCGGGCCACCGACAGCGGAGGGATGCCCCGCCGCCTCGTCCGCCCGGCCTACCGTTTCACCGGACTTGGGCACGGCAGCGGCCGGCGCAGATGGTGCCGATGCAACGGCTGGCGCGACCGCTTGCGCCAGAGGCGTGGGAACGGGGAGCGCATCCCGCCTGGGGCTTGGCGGAGTAGAAGAAGCATGGGCCGGCGGCACCGGTTGCGCATGGCGCGGCTTTTCGGGCATGGCCGCCGGCATGGGTGCTTCCGCCGCCTTCCCGTCGCCGCCGGACGCCGCCCCTGTGCGCTCCAGGCGGGCCTGGAGGGGCGCGGTGGCAGTTGCCGTCGGCAGTTGCGCCGGGGCCAGCAGTACCCAGGCGTGGAGGATCAGGGAAGCGCTCAAGGCCAGGGCCAGACGCTTGCCAATGGGATTTTGGGAAACGGCGGGGCCGTTTATCGGTCTAACAAACGTCAACATGGGCCACCCGGCCTTTTCGACCGGCCAGGCACCGCATTCCAAACCGCGACGACTGCCATCATGGACCCCTTCCTCCCCGCCCCTCCCGCCGACAGCGACCCGGCGGGCAGCCTCCCCCTGATTCTGGCCCTCGACCAGAACGGCGTGCCCCAGCGCTGGCTGCACTGGCAGACCGCCTGCTTCTACTATGCCCGCAACCTGGTGGCCTGGGTGGCCGGCGATAACGACTTCACTTTTCACGGCGGCATCTGCCGGCGCACCGGGGAACGCTCCCACATCACCGCCAACAGTATCATCGCCGTGCGCGGCCAGGCCCGGGGCCACCTGGACTTTTCCCAGGTGCCCCCGTTGAACAACCGGGAGTTGTTCCGCCGCGACCGCCACATCTGCGCCTACTGCGGCCACCAGGGCTCGGCCTTCCGCCTCACCCGGGATCACATCACCCCCGTGTCCCAGGGGGGCCGCGACGTGTGGATGAACGTGGTCACCGCCTGTCGCCCCTGCAACCAGAAGAAGGGCGGGCGGACCCCGGAACAGGCCCGCATGCAGCTGCTCTACGCCCCCTACGTGCCCAATCGGGCGGAATTCCTGATCCTGTGCAACCGCCACATCCTGGCCGACCAGATGGATTTTCTCGCCCGCCACGTCTCGGCCCGCAGCCGCCTGCACGCCGACCCGCTTCTGAGCGGTGGCCCCGTCCCCGGTCATCCCCAGTTGGCCGCCTGAACCCTCGGGCTCCCGCCCCGGCCCGCCGGCGAAATGTGGCAGAATCGCCGGCCGTTTCCGCCCTGGAGGGGCCATGCTCAAAAGCCTGCTCGCCGAGATCGGCTGGCCCGACTGGCTCGCCCTGCTCGCCTTCGTCACCGCCTGGTTCGGCTACACCTTCTATTCCGAATACGGCCGCCGCGCCCGGGAAGGGCTGGTCGGCCTGGGCCACCAGTACCGTCTGCTCTGGGCGCGCCAGCTGCTCACCCGCGAAGTGCGCATCATGGACGCCAGCCTGATCGGCAACCTGCAGACCAGCGTCTCGTTCTACGCCAACACCACCATCTACATCATCGCCGGCCTGTTCGCCGTGCTCGGCACCCTGGACAAGCTGATCACCTTCACCGCCGACCTGCCCTTCGCCGCCCACACCTCCCGGGACCTGCTCGAATTCAAGCTGCTGCTGCTCTTCGGCGTGTTCGTGGTGGCCTACTTCAAGTTCACCTGGTCCCTGCGCCAGTTCAACCTGCTATCGATCCTGCTCGGCGCCGCCCCCTCCCCTTCCGGCTCCGGCGACCCGACCAAGCGCGAACAGGACGCCCGCCGCCTGGCGGAGGTCAATTCCCTGGCCGGCGACGAATTCAACCGGGGCATCCGCGCCTATTACTTCGGCCTGACGGCCCTCACCTGGGTGGTCAGCCCTTGGCTGTTCCTGTTCTCGACGGTGATAGTGGTGATCGTGCTCTACCGCCGCGACTACGCCTCGCGCATCGCCGCCACCCTGGCGGCGGGGCTGGGCCAAGACTGAGCCCCCCTCCCGCCTCCGCCCCGGGGCCCGTGGGGTGGGACGCACGCGGGAAAGCGGCGGTCATCGCGCCGCAAGAAAAGGCAGTGACACTGGCGGCGGTGACACTGGCGTCGCGAATGCGCGCAGCAGCCCGGGCTGAAAAAGCCGGGAAGAAGAAAAACAGGGGAATGGGAAGCAGGGAGTGGCGGAGAGGAAGGGATTCGAACCCTTGTGCCAGGTTTCCCTGACCATCCGATTTCGAGTCGGCGCCGTTATGACCACTTCGGTACCTCTCCGCGCTGCCGAACCCGGAGGACCCCGGGGGCAGTGTTCCCGGCCGCGCTGCGGCGTACCGGAAGGCTGCGCAGTATAGCCTAAGCGCCCCCGGCGCGCATCCCCCGGCGGGGGTCCGGCGGGTGAAAAAAACGGGGCTGGTATTATGGCGCCTTCCCTGCCCCCCGTACTTCCCTCCCGGAGGAGACGCCGCTCCATGCCGAGCCACCTCTACCGGACTGGGGGTATGCCCCTCGGGGTCTGCCCCGCCGTCCGCCCCACCTGGCTGTCGCGCCTCGCCCGCCTTGCGCGTGCGCTGCTCGCGGCTGCCCTGGCGGCGGGGGTGGTGTCCTGTGGCGACCACGCGCCGCCGCGGCTCACGGAAAGCGACGCGCTGGTGGTGGTGATCCGGGACCGGCTGACCACCCACGAGCGGGATCAGCAGGCGGAGCGGATCGGTAGCCGGGGTTTCGAATCCGACCTGGTGGAGCAGTTCGCCGCCAGCATCGGCAAGCCCCTGCGCCTGGTCATCGCCCAGAGCGACCAGGAGCTCTACGAAAAGCTCAAGAGCGGCGAAGCCCATTTCGGTGCCGGCTGGCTGCCCCTGCGCGACCTTGATGCCGACTCCTTCGTCCAGGCCACGCCCTACGGCAAGAACCGGCAGGTGATCGTGCAGAACGACGCCTCCCTGCCCCTCGCCGAGCTGTCCGATCTGGCGGGCAAGACCATCCACGTGGTCGAAGGCTCCAAGCACGCCGACCGGCTCAAGGCCCTCACCGGCGTCGAGCCGCCCCCCACCATCATCGAACACAAGTCCTGGGACGAATTCGACCTGGTGGAGGCGGTGTCCGACCAGCGCATCGAGTACGCCCTGACCGACTCCCGGGTGATGGAGGTGGCGAGCAACTTCTACCCCACCTTGCAGACCACCCTGGAGGTGGGGGGCGAAAAGCCCGTCTCCTGGCTGTTCCCCGCCGACGGAGACCCGGACCTGCTGGCCCGGGCCAACGCCTTTCTCGACGAGAGCCTGCGCGACGGCACCCTGGCCCGGCTGATCGACCGCTACTTCGGCCACATCCGCCGGCTGGACCGCAACGACGTGATCAGCTACCTGGAAGCGGTCCACAGCCTGCTGCCGGACTACGAGCAGGAATTCAAGCGCGGTCAGATCATCACCGGCATCGACTGGCGCCTGCTGGCGGCCCTGGCCTACCAGGAATCGAAGTGGAATCCCCTCGCCACCAGCCCCACCGGGGTGCGCGGCATGATGATGCTCACCGAGGACACCGCCGACCACCTGGGGGTGAAGAACCGCCTCGACGCCAGCGAGAGCATCCGCGCCGGCAGCCGCTACCTGGCCGACCTGCGCGACCAGTTGCCCCCCGAAGTGAAGGAGCCGGACCGCACCTGGATGGCCCTGGCCGCCTACAACCTGGGCCTGGGCCACATGAACGGCGCCCGGGCCATCGCCCCCTCCACCGGGGCCGACCCGGACCAGTGGTTCGAGATGAAGAAGGTGCTGCCCCTGCTCTCCCGGCCCCAGTACTACAGCCGCCTCAAGTCCGGCCGCGCCCGGGGCGGCGAGGCGGTGATCCTGGTGGAAAACGTGCGCATGTTCTACGACATCCTGCAACGCCACGCCCCCGCCTACGTCCCCCTGGCCCCGCCCAAGAAGGGCGGCCGGGGCGGCAAGACCGGCCGGGCCTGAACCCCCGGGGCACGCCCGCCCCACCCTGGCCGCCGGACCGAAACGAATCTATCGTGAAATGAAGGAACGGCGGCAGGAGAGCGGGCCATGCAGGCGCACAGAACGGACGGGGACGGCTGGACCCTGGACAACATCCCCTTGCAGGACGTGGACCTGGCCCGGGTGCGGGACCGGGAGGATTTGTTCTACCTGGTGGCCGCCGCCTCGTTCATCGAGATCGCCGCCGAGCTGTACACCGCCAACCTGGTCCAGACTTTCGCCGACGATGCGGAGGTGCGCGGCTGGCTGGAAGCCCACTGGCAGGTCGAAGAGGTGCGCCACGGCCGCGCCCTGCGCGCCTATGTGAACCACGTGTGGCCCGACTTCGACTGGCCCCGGGCCTACGCCGCCTTCTACGCCGACTATTCGCAACACTGCACGGTGGAGGAATTCGAACCCACCCACGGCCTGGAGATGGTGGCCCGCTGCGTGGTGGAAACCGGCACCTCCACCTACTACCAGGCCCTCGCCGCCCAGACCGACGAGCCGGTACTGGCGGGCATCGCCGCCCGCATCCGGGCCGAGGAGATCGGCCACTACAAGCACTTCTACCGCTACTTCCGCAAATTCAGCGCCCGCCAGCCGACCGGCCGCCTGGCGGTGCTGGGCGCCCTGCGGCGGCGCCTGGTGGAAGCCCGCCAGGACGATGCGGAATGCGCCCTGCGCCACGTTTTCGCGGTGCGCGACGGCAGCGCCGACCCAGCCCGCCTCCACGCCCTGCGCGCCCGGCTGGTGCGGCAGATGAAGCAGCAATACCCGGTGACCATGGCCGCCCGCATGCTGCTCAAGCCCCTGGACCTGCCCAGCGGCGTGGCCCGGGTGGTGGAAGGCCCGGTAGCCCGCTGGACCGCCTGGGTGCTGCAACGCTAGGCACGGGCCCAGACGTCGCCTCCAGTCGTCGCCCTGAGAGGTCGCCATTTCGGCCCGGGGAACGGCGGCGCGACAACCGGCCCGGTTTCGCCTCCGCCCCTGGTCCGCACCACGCCCCACAAGCAACGCCAGCCACCCACCTCCCAAGCCCCCTGCCCTACCCCCGCAGCCCTACCCCGCTGCCACCAAGTCGCAGGCAACAAAAAACCCGCCTCGCGGCGGGTTTTTCGGGGGAGGCGGCGGACGCCCGCATCGCCGATGCAGGCGCCACGCCGCCACCAACTCAGACTTAGGCGGCAGCCGGGGTCAGCACTTCGACGCCGCCCATGTAGGGCACCAGGGCCTTGGGCACGGTCACCGAGCCGTCGGCCTGTTGGTAGTTCTCCAGGATCGCCACCAGGGTGCGGCCCACCGCCAGGCCGGAGCCGTTCAGGGTGTGCAGCAGTTCCGGCTTGCCCTGGGCGTTGCGGAAACGGGCCTTCATGCGCCGGGCCTGGAAGGCCTCGCAGTTGGAGCAGGAGGAAATCTCCCGGTAGGTGCCCTGGGCCGGCAGCCACACTTCCAGGTCGTAGGTCTTGGCGGCGGAAAAGCCCATGTCGCCGGTGCACAGCACGATGCGGCGGTAGGGCAGTTCCAGCTTTTCCAGGATGGTCTCGGCGTGGCGGGTCAGTTCCTCGTGGGCCTGCTCGGACGTTTCCGGGGTCACGATGTGCACCAGCTCCACCTTGTCGAACTGGTGCTGGCGGATCATGCCCCGGGTGTCGCGGCCGTAGGAACCGGCCTCGGAGCGGAAGCAGGGGGTGTGGCTGACCAGCTTGATGGGCAGGGCGTCGGTGGCGACGATCTCGTCGCGCACCGTGTTGGTCAGGGGCACCTCGGCGGTGGGGATCAGGTAGTAATCCCGGCCGGCGCCCTCGGCCTGGCCGTCGGAACCGCTGGCGGACGGAATCTTGAACAGGTCTTCCTCGAACTTGGGCAGCTGGCCCGTGCCGTACAGGCTGTCGCCGTTCACCAGGTAGGGGGCATAGACCTCGGTGTAGCCGTGGTCCCGGGTGTGGGTATCGAGCATGAACTGGGCGAGAGCCCGGTGCAGGCGGGCGACGCCGCCCGTCATCAGGGTGAAGCGGCTGCCGGTGATCTTCACCGCCCGCTCGAAGTCCAGGCCGCCCAGGGCCTCGCCCACGGCCACGTGGTCCTTCACCTCGAAATCGAAGCTGCGCGGGGTGCCCCAGCGCTTGATCTCCACGTTGGCGGCCTCGTCCTTGCCCTCGGGCACCGACTCGGCGGGCAGGTTGGGCAGGGCGGCGACGATGGCTTCGAGCTTGGGCAGCAGCTCGTTGAGGCGAGCCTCGGACGCCTTCAGCTCGTCGGCCATCTTGCCCACCTCGGCCATCACCGCAGAGGCGTCCTCGCCCTTGCCCTTCAACATGCCGATCTGTTTGGACAGGCTGTTGCGCGCCGCCTGCAATTCCTGGGTGCGGGCCTGGAGCGACTTGCGCTCGGCTTCCAGGGCGGCGAATTCGGACAGGTCCACGGCCTTGCCGCGGGTGGCCAGACGGGCCTTGACGAGATCGAGGTTGGAGCGGAGCAGTTGGATGTCGAGCATGGCGGTGTGGGCTGAAAATGAAAGGCCACGCCGACCCGGCGGGCCGGCGTGGCGCAGGAGTCGGCGCAATATTCGGCGCGAAGTTGCGTAATGCCCGGATTATAAGCCGAGAAGAAGGCGGCTTCGCGGGACGCGGAGGCTATGGGGGCCGCTGCCGTGGCGGCGGCTCCGGGTGCAACGGCGAGAGCGCGGGGCCGGCCGGCGGGCGTCATGGCCTCATCGTGTCGCTACGTGGCGGGACGGGCCGTAGGTAAAGCGCCCTCCCCCCCATGGGAGCTGCGCCGCGAGCGCGCTACGCTGGCCCGGCCTGCCGGTGCACCGGTGCTGCGGTGCTGCGGTGCTGCGGCATCGTGGCATTGCGGCAACCACTGCCACGCCGGGCTCCCGCTACCGCTGGATTGCCGCAGGGGAGCCATCTAGGGCGCCGATCATCGGCCACGCAATCAAGCGCCCGCCCGGTGATACATGAAGAAAATTAATGTTTCAGGCGCAGCCAAAACCCAAGGTCCGCGCCAATGCCAATATTAGACCTTGGTGACCCTACCCACGGGAAACATTAAAAAAATTCATGTATCACCGGCCCGCCAGCCTCAATCCTCTCTTTGCGGCTTGGGCGGTTTGGCGGGCGCCACGGGCTTGGTGGCCGGGGCCACGCCGGGGGTGGGGGCATTGGCGGCGCTGGCAGCATTCGCGGCATTCGCCCCACCGCCGCGCCGGCCCCGCTCGGCAGCCCGGGCCTCTTGCCGCGCTTCATCGTCCAGCCCCCGCAGCCAGGCCAGCTTTTCGCCGATCTTGGCTTCCATGCCCCGGGGCACGGGCTGGTACCAGCCGGGCTCGGCCATGCCGTCGGGCAGGTAGGTTTCGCCGGCGGCGTAGGCGTTGGGCTCGTCGTGGGCGTAACGGTATTCCTTGCCGTAGCCCAGTTCCTTCATCAGCTTGGTCGGGGCGTTGCGCAGGTGGATCGGCACCGGCCGGGACACGTCGCACTGCACGAAGGCCCGGGCCTGGTTGTAGGCCATGTAGCCGGCGTTGCTCTTGGCCGCCACGGCCAGGTAGATCACCGCCTGGGCCAGGGCCAGTTCGCCCTCGGGGGAGCCGAGGCGTTCAAAGGTGTCGGCGGCGGTGGTGGCGATCTCGGCGGCGCGGGGGTCGGCCAGGCCGATGTCCTCCCAGGCCATGCGGATCAGCCGGCGCGACAGGTAGCGCGGGTCGGCGCCGCCGTCGAGCATGCGCACCAGCCAGTACAGGGCGGCGTCCGGGTTGGAGCCGCGCACCGACTTGTGCAGGGCCGAAATCTGGTCGTAGAAGGCCTCGCCGCCCTTGTCGAAGCGGCGCAGCTGCTGGGCCAGGGCGGCGTTGATGAAGTCGCCGTCCACCGTGGTGGTCTTGGCCGTGCGGGCGGCGGTGCGGATCTGCTCCAGCAGGTTGAGCAGCTTGCGGGCGTCGCCGTCGGCCACGCCGATCAGCCGCTCCTGGGCCTGCTCGTCGAAGGTCAGCTCGGGGAAAGCCTTTTCCCGGGCCCGGGCGAACAACTGGCCCATTTCCTCGGCGGTGAGGGATTGCAGCACATACACCGAGGCCCGGGAGAGCAGGGCCGAATTGACCTCGAAGGACGGGTTCTCGGTGGTGGCGCCGACGAAGGTGACGGTGCCCGATTCCACGCAGGGCAAGAAGGCGTCCTTCTGACCCTTGTTGAAGCTCGATATAGTGCTATGGACCCGTTGTAAAACAATAGGTTGCCGTGGCCTAGAGCGGATTTTTTGCACAAAACACCGCTTCTGATGCACAATTTTTTGCACCACGGTTTTTGATTGTGCAATCTGGGGGCTCAAAGTGTCCGTCTACTCATTCAAGTACAAGGTTCTAAACAGGGAAACAGGCCGCAAGGTGTCTGTTACCCGCTGGCGAGTCCAGATCCGCAAAGGTGGTGAAAACATCAACAAGGTCTTTGATGATGAAAGCACAGCCCGTTCTTTTGAAGAGCAGGAACTGAAGCGGATTGACTCAGGTGTTCCGCAGAATCTCATTTTTGATATGAAATATCAAATGGAGATGCCCAACATGAGAACCCTTCTCAAAGACTACTTTGAGAAGTTCATGAGCAAGCATTCTGAGTCATCGTTCAAGACCAATCACAACCGTTGTCTTTCAGCTATTCCTTCCATTCCTGTCTACTTCAAAGACATTGGCGCCAAGATTGATAACTACCGTTATCAGAACACCATTGTTGATGCCATGATGAACAAGGTGTTCAACAAGGATCACATTCCCTTTGGTGACTTCAAAATTGATACGGTGGATTTCTGGTTGCTGATTGCCTACATGGAATCAAGGAAAGCTACAGGCATCAAGAACAACACAATTCTTCGTGAGATTTCAACCATCAGTTCAGCCTTTGAAAAGGTCTATAAGCTCTATCCTGACTTATTCCCAAGTGGCTTGATGAATCCTGTAAAGATGTTGCCAAAGGGTGAAAAGCCTAAGCCCTACCTTGGAAGAAAACGGGTTCTCTCTGAAGAAGAGGCAGTACAGATTGCAGAGTGGATGAAGCTGAAGAGCAATCCAGAACCCTACTTTGTGTTTGTCACTTGCTTGGAATCTGGTGCGCGAAAGAGTGAAGTTCTAGGTGCTCAATGGGAGAATGTGAACTTCAACATCTGGTCCATCTTCATTCCGAAGACAAAGAATGGCAAACCAAGGGACATTCTGATCCCAGATGATGAAGAATTCCGTGCATGGCTGCTGAAGAACAGGTTAGCTAAAGGCCCCATCTTCAAACTTACAAGCTGGAATTTCAGGCAATATTGGGTTGATGCCTTGAAGGCGCTGGGGATGTATGATGATCCAGATACAAGGCTTCATTTTCACGATACCCGCCGAACTGCACTGACGAAGTTGATTAGGCAAAAAGCTTTGAACAACTTCCAGATTGCAAAAGAAATGGGTGTATCACCTCAGACTGTAGAACAGACTATTCAGAACATGCCAGATCGCCTCGCAGGTGTATTTGCCAAGCTTCGTAGTGGTCAAGCACTCAGTGAAGAAGAAATCATGATGCTTGCAGGGCATAGTTCATCAGCAGTAACTAATGTCTATTATGGCGACAGGAATTAATTCCAGATTTTTTTTACACTTACCTCACCACCATGACCAGCAAACCAACTAAAGGACAGAACATGAGTACCTATGCAGAACTGCAAGCACAGATCAAGAAGCTTCAAGAACAAGCTGAACAAGTAAAAGCCAAAGAGCTTGAAACGGTCATTACTGACATCAAAGCCAAGATTGCTGAATACGGCTTGACCGCTGAACAACTTGGTTTTGCATCTGCACCCAAAAAAGGTGCTAAGAAGGCAGCAGCCAAGGAAACTACTGTGATGTACAAGAATGGTGATCAAACTTGGTCCGGTGCTGTCCGTGGTCGTAAGCCTGATTGGGTGAAAGAAATCCTTGATGCTGGTGGAGACATTGAACAATTTCGTGTGAAATAAATTCCTTCACACCAAACAAAAAGGCTAGTCATTGCGACTAGCCTTTTTGTTTTTTGTTAAGCCAGCACCACCCGAAACCTAACGATATACTTTTCAATCTATCAATCTTGACATTCCTGAAAAAATTTAATAGATGTATATCACCAAAACACAAATCAATATTAAGACGTATATTTTTAAAAGTCAATATCACTTCAAATAACTAATCTCTTAATTGTGTTGCTTTGGTAGCAAAGGCAACTTGATAGCTATATGTCACAGTGAAACCTCTGGACTCAGTTTTGCGTGAAGTTGCTTAGCAGAAGTCAGATAGAAATATCTGAAAGGTATGCGATCAGTTTTGGATGTGACTAAAAAAGCATGGTTCACTAAAGCAGAAAGCTCAACCCATTTACAGCGACGATGGAGCAGATAGATATCATCACTGATAGATTTCATTCAGTTGATGTATTGGCAAACCGTGTGGGGGATAAGGCCAATGAACATTGCAACCTGGTTGAGTATTAGAACCCAATAACATCCACAGTGATGAAGAGATTCACCACCCTCATTTGCGCGAGAAACTGACTCAAAGCGAATCGCAGTTGGGCGCCCCTTAGCAAAAGGCCAAGGCAGTGATTGTTATCAGAGAAGAAATCCAAGTTCTGATGATGGTTGCTAGTGGATGCCACATGAGATACATGTGAACTCCTTGGGGCAGGCTTTTAAGAGAGCCGAAAGAAAACCACGAAGTGTAAGTGCCTTAAACATCTTACACCCTTCTTAGAACTGAATTTTTGAAGGTATGTCAGGAGTCGCTTTAATTCAAAAGCGCTAGGGCCTCGGCATGCCTTCTTAGTTTTTAAAAAATATATCGAAGCACACCTTATATAGAATACAAATAACTAATTACACAGCAAAGAGAAAGACAAAACACACTAGCAAAGATATATTCAACCCATTAAGAAATTAATAGAAAAAATTTGCTACGGCGATTTTTTATCAAGCACCTACAGGTGCTTTTTTTTACGACCCAACCCCAGACTTCCAGACCCAACCTTTCCCCACGTTTTCGAAATTCCTAAGTAGGATCATAATCACTTCCACAATACAGCGACGAAATAAAAAATTTAAAGCGACTACCCATCAACCGCCTACTTTGTAGGAGGGTCAAAAATAAAATAGACAACCGATTGAAAGGATTTGATATGAAAACATTTACATGCGCAAACGTACCAGAAGGCCACTTTACCTTTGATGAATTACTAGAGTTGGATT
The DNA here is from genome assembly GCF_036820405.1 of Oryzomicrobium sp. NCBI lineage: Bacteria > Pseudomonadati > Pseudomonadota > Betaproteobacteria > Rhodocyclales > Rhodocyclaceae > Oryzomicrobium > Oryzomicrobium sp. The sequence goes on along the minus strand of NZ_DAISLS010000012.1, from coordinate 381 downwards.
TGGTTAAAGATGCCATCCGACAACTCAAGGCAGTGCCTCATCCACAAAAGCAAAAAGTAAAAACACTTGTATTCACGATGCAATACATTGATGTGGTTGCAGCTTTTGATAAAGAAAAAAATGGAACTGTTTTACTTGGAGAAAAAGAGAAACACCATTTGATGCTTGCTGTAGATGATTTCGTGGAATCAAACTTTGACGAAATCTTGAAACGATTCACCAAGCAACAGCGCGAAATCTTGAGGAATGCGGTTAGCTAAATCCTCATCACAACAGCACCAGGTTGTTCCTGGTGCTTGCAGTAAAACCTACAGCGACTACCCATCATTGGGCTGCAGCCGGTTTCGCTGACACCTTGTTAAGGTGGAAGATGAAACGGGA
>NZ_DAISLS010000011.1:25935-200506 GCF_036820405.1 Oryzomicrobium sp. | reverse complement strand
GCGGATCGAGCGGTCCATGAGGATGACGAAGCCCGACAGGTAGTTGCTGGCGATGCGTTGCAGCGAAAAGCCCAGGCCCACGCCCAGGGCGCCGCCGAAGATGGAGAAGGTGGTCAGGTCCACCCCCACCATGGAAATCGCCGCCAGCACCGTCACCACCAGGATCAGGGCCTGGAGGAAGCGGGACATCACCACCCGCACGCTGGAATCGAGCTTCTCGGCCCGGGCCAGGCGCAGCTCCACCAGGTTGCCGGCCCACATGCCCAGGATCAGGGCCATGCCGATGGTGAAGGTGCTGTGCAGGATGTCCCACAGGTTGAAGCGCTGCTTGCCCAGGGCGAAGCTCACCGACTCCAGCCCGTCGATCACGCCGGGCAAAAGGCCAGTGATGTGCAGGGCCACCCCCACCCACACGCAGGTGGCGATCAACCGCTCCCAGGGCGCCAGGGCGTTGGACTGATCGAAGGCCTGGCGCAGTACGTAGATGGTCAGGCGCACTACCACCGCGGCGAGCAGCAGGGCCGACACCAGGTTGAGCAGGCTGACGTGCATCACGGCCTTGAGGAAGAAAGCCGAGGCTGCCACCAGCAGGTAGGCCGTGGCCGGCATGGCTACCCGGGTGGCCACCGAACGCAGGCTCTCCCAGCGCACCGTACTGCCCTTGCTCAGGAAGCGCCGGTAGTGGTGGCGCACCATCCAGCCGACAAACAGGGACGACACCACCACCGCCAGCTGCCACAGCACGGTGGGTTCCTGGATGTCGCGGAAGACCTCGCGCAGGAGGCCCGGAAGCAGGTCCGGATTCATGGGCGGCGCGCTCCTTACTCGGGAGTTTCGGTAGCGGTATCGGCAGCGACTGCGGGCGCGGCCTCGGCCTTGACGGCCTCCGCCCGGGCGAACACGGCGGCGAAGAAACCGTCGCTGCCATGGCGCTGGGGCAGCAGGGCGAGGCGCTCGCCGGCCTCGGGCACGGCGATGCCCTGGCGCGCCAGCACCTCGGCCGCCGACACCGGAGCGAAGTCCGGGTGGGCCGCCAGGAAGGCGTCGGCCACGGCGCCGTTCTCGGCGTCGAGCAGGCTGCAAGTGGCGTACACCAGGCGGCCGCCCGGCTTCACCAGCTTGGCCGCGGCGGCCAGGATGGCGCCCTGCTTGGCTGCCAGCTCGGCCACGTCGCCCTCCTGCTGGCGCCACTTCAGGTCCGGGTTGCGGCGCAGAGTGCCCAGGCCCGAGCAGGGGGCGTCCACCAGCACCCGGTCGAGCTTGCCGGCCAGGCGCGACAGCTTCACGTCCCGCTCGTTGTCGATGCGGATCGGATGGACGTTGGACAGGCCGGAACGGGCCAGGCGCGGCTTGAGGTTGGCCAGGCGCTTTTCCGACACGTCGCAGGCGTAGAGGCGGCCCAGGGATTTCATCTGGGCACCGAGCATCAGAGTCTTGCCGCCGGCCCCGGCGCACAGGTCCATCACCATCTCGCCGCGCTTGGGGGCCACCAGGAAGCCGAGCAGTTGGCTGCCCTCGTCCTGGACCTCGATGCTGCCGTCCAGGAACAGGGGATGGCGTTGCAGCGCCGGCTTGTCGGCCAGGCGGATGCCCAGGGGCGAATAGGGGGTGGGCTCGGCGGCGATGCCATCGGCGCGCAGCCGCTCCAGCACGGCGTCGCGCTCGGCCTTGAGGGTGTTCACCCGCAGGTCCAGGGGAGCGGCCCGATGCAGGGCGGTGGCCAGGGCGTCGGCTTCGGCGGTGCCGAACTGGGCGTCCAGGCGGGCGTCGAGCCAGTCCGGCCACTCACGGCGCACCGCCGCGGGCAGGTCCGCGTCCCGGGACGCTTTCAGGGTCGGCAGCCACTCCGCCTCGGACTTGGAAAGGCCGTTGCCCAGGGCCTCGGCCAGCTCCCGGGTGCTCATGCCCCGGTAGCGCAGCAGGGCGGCCAGGATCAGGCGGCGCGGCGTGGCGCCGCTCCCGTCGGCCAGACAGGCCGCCTGGAGGCTGCGCAGGCGGCGCAGCACCAGGAACACGGTCTCGGCGATGAAACCCCGGTCGGCATGACCCAGGGCCCGGTTCTCGCGGAAGTAGCGGGACAGCACCGCGTCGGCCGGATAGGCGAAGGTCAGCACCTCGCCCAGCACCATGGCGGTGTGGGACATCAGGGCGACGGGCAGGCGGGCGCCGTCCACCTGCAGGGCCGCCGCATTGCGGCTGGTGGGGCGGCTGGAGCGGGCCTCGCCGGCGGCGCGGGCGCCCTGGCGGCGGGCGGCGTTGCCGGTCTTGCTGGGGTTCGATTTGCGGGTCGGTCGGTTCATGGCTGGGCGTCTGGAGTGGTCGGGGCCGCCCCGTTGGGGACGGCGGGCGGTGAGGCGGACGACGGTGGTGCCGGAGTGGCGTCGCCGCTCCGGATATCCACCGCCAGTTGGTCGTAGCGGTCGCCGCGCCGGTCGGTGTAGCGCATCTTCACCGGCAGGGCGTGGTAGTCGAGGGCGAGCCACAGTTCGATGGGTTCGCTGTCCTCGGTCTTGACGTGGAGTGTACGGAAAGTGCCGGCGGGAAGCTCCACGGTTTCCTCGCCCTGCACCACGATCAGCTGCTCCGAGATCTTCTTGCCGGTGGCCACCGTCAGGGTGTACGAGGGCATCAGCGGAAAGCCGGGCAGCCAGGCGAACTGGAAAAACAGGCTGAGAAAGTCCTGGGCGCCCCGGGCCACGGCGGCGTCGCCCTTGGCGTAGCTGACCTGGGCCGTGTCGCCGTCCGGGATGCCGGCCAGGGCGTCGCCGCCCCAGTCGAAGTCGGCCCAGTCCTGGCGCCGGCCGTCCCGGGCGGTGAAGAAATGGCGCGGCTTGAGGCCCTCGGGGGTCACGTCCCCCTGGCTCTCCTGGGTGACCCGGACCGGCTTGATCAGGGCCGCCAGGCCGGCGGTCTCGGTGCTCATCCAGGCCCGGTAGCGGCGCGGCGCGGCAGCCTCCGCCGGCGGAGGCGGGCTTTCCCAGTTCAGTTCGGTTCTGCCCAGCTCGAACCCCGGCTCGCCGCGGAACACGGCGTAGCGGATCCGCACCTGGTCGGGCAGGCTGGCGGCGGCCACGGCATGGAGCGCATCCAGTGCCGCCGCCGTGTCGCCGGAGTCGCCGCCCGCAGTGGCAGAGCCGGCCTCGGCTGCCCCCCCAGGCGCCTGGACATGCAGCGCCTCGTCCCCGGCGACGGCCGCCAGGGGCGCCGGGCGGACGGGTGGGTTGGCGCCGTGGGCGGGCCGGCCCCCACGGCGCGGCCGGGCCGGCGCCCGGGCGGCGGCTGGCGGTGCGGCCGCCGGCGTCGGGGGCATCAACTCGGCGCGCAGCGGCGGCGCCTGGGGGGATTCATCGTGCAGGCCGGGCAATTCCAGGGCTTCCAGGTCCGGGCCGAACAGCACCGCCGTGTGCAACCCCAGGGACGCTGCCAGGGCGATGAGCAGGGCGATGGGCATGGACGGCCGCGAACGGCAGGGCGGGGCTCAGGCCCCGCCGGGGGAATGGAAGGCGGCCACGGCGGTAGTCGGGCTACCGGCCACCCGGACCCGCCCCGCCTCCACCCGCAGGCGGTCCTGGGCGAACCAGGCCACGGCGCGGGGGTAGATGCGGTGCTCCTCGGCTAGCACCCGGGCGGACAGGGTGGCTTCGCTGTCGCCGTCCAGCACCGGCACGGCGGCCTGGAGGATGATCGGCCCGTGGTCGAGCTGGGCGGTGACGAAATGCACCGTGCAGCCGTGCACCCGCACCCCTTCGTCCAGGGCGCGGCGATGGGTGTGCAGCCCGGGGAAGGACGGCAGCAGCGACGGGTGGATGTTCACCAGCCGCCCCTCGTAGCGGGTCACGAAGCCCGGGGTGAGGATGCGCATGAAGCCGGCCAGCACCACCAGGCCGGGGGAAAAGCTGTCCACCGCCTCGGCCAGGGCGGCGTCGAAGGGCGCCCGGCCGGCCTCGCCGGCGGGAAAGTCCTTGTGGTTCACCACCCGGACCGGGATGCCCCGGGCCTGGGCCGTGGCCAGGCCGGCGGCGTCGGGCCGGTTGGACACCACCCCCACCACCCGGGCCGGATAGTCGGGGGCGTCGCTGGCGGCGAGGATGGCCTCCATGTTGCTGCCCCGGCCGGAAATGAGAACGACGACGGCGAGCTTGGAACGGTCGGGGGAAGAAGCGGGGGCGGACATGGCAAAGAGAAGGAATGGCGGAAAGGTTGAGAAAAGGCAAAAAGAGCAGGAGCGGTCAATCGGCGGCCCCGGATCAGAACTTGACCGGCAGGAACACGGCGGAAGCCAGGGTCTGGGTCACCCGGGTGACGGAGCGGCCGTTCTTGTCGGCGACGATCCGGGACAGGGTGTCGAGCAGCCCCACCACCCGCCCCACCTCGCGCTCGAACGACAGGTTGCGCACCGGCCCATCCACGTTGGCGTGGAGCAGGGGCTCGCCGCCCGCGTCCCGGGCGGTGTTGAGCTTCCAGGCCGCCACTTCCACGTTGCGGGCGCAGTTGTAGAGCTTCTGGGCGTCCAGGGAATCGAGCAGGTAGAAGGATTCCTTGTGCTCGAAGGCCCCGTCCACCATGTCCATCAGCCCGCCCATCAGGGCCAGCACCCGGTCGCCGGTATAGTCCTCGCGGAAGGCCAGCAGGGCCGCCTCCCGCTCGCGCCGGCCGCCCAGGGCCTGGCGCGCCGCCGGCAGGTCGAAGACCAGTACCACCGCCGCCTCCAGGCTGGGCTGGCTGCCCTTGCGCCACTCCCGGGGGTTGCGCCGGTAGAGCTTGTCGGTCAGGCGGCGCAGGCTGGCGACCACTTCGGCCCGGTGCATTTCCACCACCCGGTCGATGTCGCCCTTGGCCAGCTGGGATGGATCGAAGGTGGTTTCGCGCCGGCCGTCCGGCAGTTGCCGGGTGGCGCAGGCCCCCATCCCCGCGGCGAGGAGCAAAACGCTCCCCAGCGCCATCAAGCCACGGCGTCGCGGAGGGGAGAAGGAGGCGCCAGCCATGCGGCATCATACCGCAGCGGCGGGCCCCGCTTCAGGCGCTGCGGGCGCGCCGCTGGCGCAGGTATTCCAGGCCGGCGGGCAGGAACGACACCAGGACGATCGCTACGATCACCACGGACAGGTTGTTCTTAACCAGGGGCAGGTTGCCGAACAAGTAACCGACCAGGGTCAGGGACACCACCCAGCCCAAGGCGCCGACCACGTTGAACAGGGTGAAGCGGGCCGCGTTCATGTTGCTCACCCCGGCGACGAAGGGCACGAAGGTGCGGAACAGGGGCAAAAAGCGCGACAGCACCACGGCCTTGCCGCCGTGGCGTTCGTAGAAGGCGTGGGTCTTGGCCAGGTTCTCGGCGTTGAGGAAGCGGCCACCCCGGGCAAACACCTTGGGGCCGAGCCAGCGGCCGATGGCGTAGTTGGCGCTGTTGCCGAGGATGGCGGCCAGGGTCAGGGACACCATCAGGGTCGGCGCGTCCATGCCGCCCACGGCGGCCAGGGCCCCGGCGACGAAGAGCAGGGAATCCCCGGGCAGGAAGGGGAACACCACCAACCCCGTCTCGGCGAAGACGATGAAGAACAGGATGGCGTAGATCCAGGGACCGTACTGCTGCACCAGCACAGCCAGGTGCTTGTCCAGGTGCAGGATGATGTCGACGAAGGCGGCGAGGAATTCCATGGAGGCGCGTCGCGGAAGGAGGGAAAAGCCGAAAAAGGCCGGAGAGAACCGGAAAACGGAGCGAAACCGGCGGCAAAGGGGGGCATTTTACCCGATCCGCCCCGCCGCCCTGTGACGGTGCGTACGTGCCGGAACCGGCCCCCTCGCCTGCTCGTGCCCCCCCTGCCCCCCCTGCCCCTGCCTCCGGTCAGGCGCCGATGGCGGCGCGCACCCGGGCCTCGGCCGCCGCCGCCAGATCGGGGCGCAGGCAGTCGAAGGCCTCGTTGGCCAGGGTGTTGGTCAGCCAGGTGATCTGGCGCTTGGCCAACTGGCGGGTGGCGAAGATGCCCCGGTCGCGCAGTTCGCCCGGGGGGATGCGGCCGTCGAGCATGTCCCAGGTCTGACGGTAGCCGACGCAGCGCATCGACGGCAGGTCCGGGTGCAGGGCGTAGCGGGCGCGCAGACCCTCCACCTCCCCCACTAGCCCGGCGTCGAGCATCTGGGCGAAGCGCTCGGCGATGTGCTGGTGCAGCACGCCCCGGTCAGAGGGCAGCAGGGCCAGGGACAGGATGCGATAGGGCGGCGGATCGGCAGTCTGTTCGGCCAACAGGGCCGACATGGGCCGGCCGGTGAGGCGCAGGATCTCGATGGCCCGCTGCAAGCGCTGGGAGTCGTTGGGGGCGAGGCGCGCCGCCGTTTCCGGATCGAAGCGCGCCAGCTCGGCGTGCAGCGCCGGCCAGCCGTGGGCGGCAGCCTCGGCATCGATGGCGGCGCGCAGGGCCGGGTCGGCCTGGGGCAGGTCCGACAGCCCTTCGAGCAACGCCTTGTAGTAGAGCATGGTGCCCCCCACCAGCAGGGGCACCTTGCCTCGGGCGGTGACGGCGGCCATCTCGGCCAGGGCGTCGCTGCGGAAGCGGGCGGCGGAATAGGCCTCCTCCGGGCTGATCACGTCCACCAGGGCGTGGGGGAAGCGGGCCAGGGTGTCGGCGTCCGGCTTGGCGGTGCCGATGTCCATGTCGCGGAAGACCAGGGCCGAGTCGACGCTAATCAGCTCCACCGGCAGACGCTCGGCCAGGTGCAGGGCCAGGCCGGTCTTGCCGCTGGCAGTGGGGCCCATCAGCAGGATGGCGGGCGGCAGGGCCTCCGGCCCGGCAGCCGGGGACGCGGTGTGCGGCGCCATGGTTCAGCGGCCGTGCAGGAAGAAGGCGCCCACCTGCTCGGTGGTGAGCTGGACCCAGGTGGGCCGGCCGTGGTTGCAACTGCCGGCCCGCTCGGTGGCCTCCATGCGGCGCAGCAGGGCATTCATCTCCGGCACGGTCATCGGCCGGCGGCCGCGCACCGCACCGTGGCAGGCGCAGGTGGCGAGCAGCTCGTTGCGCCAGGCTTCCAGCTCCCGGCCAGCGCCATGGTCGCCAGCCTGGCCGAGGGCGTCGAGCACCGCCCGCACCAGTTCCGCCGGGTTGGCCCGGCCAAGCAGCACCGGCACGGCGCGCACCGCCACCTCGCCGGGGCCGGCGGCGGACAGCTCGAAGCCGAAGCCGGCCAGTTCCTCCTGGTGTTCCTCGGCGGCCGCCACCAGCAGGGGGTCGGCGCGCACCACCACGGGAATCAGCAGGGGCTGGGAGGCCACCTGGCGACCATCGAAGGCGGCCTTCAGTTCTTCGTAGAGCACCCGCTCGTGGGCGGCGTGCTGGTCGACGATGACCAGGCCCTGGGCGTTCTGGGCCAGGATGAACATGTCCTGGAGCTGGGCCAGGGCGTAACCCAGGGGCGGCGGGGCGTTGTCGTCGGCAGCGGAGCGAACGGGAGGTGCGGCCTGGGCCGCTGCAACCGCACCATCCACGCCAGCGACGGCAGGGGCGGACGGGACGTCCGCCTGGGACGGCACCGCCGGCTGTTCCTCCGCACTGACGTAGAGCGCCTCGGTGGACAAGCCCGAAGCGCCAATATCCACGCGGGTTTCCTGGGCGGCATGGACGAAGGCCAGGTAGGACGCGGCTTGCGCCGGGGTCGGCCGGGAGGCCCAGTCCTGGCGCGGGAGTTGGCCCGAAGGCTGGCCCGAGGCTTTCCCCACGGCACCGGCGGGGCGGGGCGCATAGGCGGGAGCCGCCGGCTCCCGGATGCCCAGGGCGCCCTGTTGCGGTGCCGGAGCGGCAGGCACCGCCGGAGTCACGGGGGGCCGGGGCGCATAGGCCGCGCCGCCCTGGGCGGCGGCGTGCACGGCGGCCTGGGCGATGGGGGTGGCCAGGGCCTGGCGCAGGGCGTGGAAGACGAATTGGTGCACCGCCCGGCTGTCGCGGAAGCGCACCTCGGTCTTGGCCGGGTGCACGTTCACATCCACCGCCGCCGGGTCAATGTCGAGGAAGACGCACCAGGAGGGCTGGCGGCTGCCGTGCAGGATGTCCCGGTAGGCCTCGCGCAGGGCGTGCTGCAACAGCTTGTCGCGCACGTAGCGGCCGTTCACGAAGCAGTACTGGACCTCCTTGGCCCCGTCCACGGCGGTGGGGCGCAGGGCCAGGCCGGTGACGCGCAGGGCGCCGGCATCGGCGTCCACTTCTACCGACTCGGTGAGGAAGGAAGCGCCGAGCAGGTCGGCGATGCGCTGCTTGGGCTCGGCCCGGGCCAGACGCAGGACTTCCCGGCCGTCCCGGGTGACGGTGAAGGCCACGTCGGCGTGGGACAGGGCAACGCGCTTAACCGCCTCCAGGCAGTGGGCGGCCTCGGTGGCGGCGGCCTTGAGGAATTTCCGCCGCGCCGGGGTGTTGTAGTAGAGGTCGCGCATCTCCACCACGGTGCCGGCCAGGAGCGCCGCCGGCTCGGGCTCGCCCGCCGCGTCGGTCAGCTTCCAGGCGTGGGGAGCACCCCGCTCCCGGGAGGTGAGGGTCAGCCGCGACACCGCCGCCACCGAGGCCAGGGCCTCGCCGCGAAAACCCAGGGTGGCGACCCGTTCCAGGTCGAGCAGGTTGGCGATCTTGCTGGTGGCGTGGCGGGTCAGGGCCAGGTGCAGCTCGTCCTTGGGGATGCCGCCGCCGTCGTCGGTGACCCGGATCAGGGCCACGCCGCCCTCTTCCAGGTCGATGCGCAGGGCGGTACTGCCCGCGTCCAGGGCGTTTTCCAGCAGTTCCTTCAACACCGAGGCGGGACGTTCGACCACCTCGCCGGCGGCGATCTGGCTGATGAGGAGGTCGGGCAGGGGGCGGATCGGATTGCGCATGGGGCGGATTATACGTGGCCCCGCACCGCCCGCCGGGGCGCCGGCCCACGGCGGTACTGACAGCTGTAACGCGGCGGTGGCAAACTGCCGCTTCCCCATTCCCCGCCATATAACAACATGACAATGTTTGCCTCGGCCCCCATCGGCCAGCGCCTCGGCCTCGGCTTCGCCGCCGTCCTCGCCCTCTTCCTGATAACCAACGGCCTCGGCCTGTGGGAGTTGCACAAGGTGGCCGAATCGACCCGGGTAATGATGGAGGCCCCCTTGCAAAAGGAACGCCTGACCAGCGACTGGAACCGCAACATCACCGCCGGAGTGGCCCGCACCACCGCCATCGCCAAGAGCAGCGACCCGGCCCTGGCCCAGTTCTTCGCCGAGGCCGCCGCCCAGTCCACCAAGCAGTCCAGCGAATTCCAGAAGGCCATCGAGGCCCTGCTCGCCAGCGACGCCGAAAAAGCCCTGTTCGCCGAGGTGGGCGAGGCCCGCAAGGTGTACCTGACGTCCCGGGACGCCATCATGAAGGCCAAGAAGGAAGGCCGCATGGAAGAAGCCGAGCGCATCCTGCAAGAAACCTTCATGCCCGGCTCGGCGCGCTTCCTGGAGAAGGTCCAGGCCCTCACCGAGATGCAGCGCCGGACCATCGACGCCAGCGCCCAGGAGGTCGAAGCGGCCAACGCCCGGGGCCGCCAGATGGTGATGGTGATGGCGGCCCTGGCCATCGCCCTGGGGGTCACCGTCTCCTGGCTGATCGGCCGTAGCATCCGCGGCCCCCTGGACGAGACCGTGGCCGCCCTGGAGCGGGTGGCAGCGGGCGACCTCACCGTCAGCCTGCGTACCCACCCCACCCATCGGGACGAAATCTCCCGCCTGCAACGGGCCACCGCCACCATGGTGGGCGAACTGTCCGGCCTGCTGCGCGACCTGAAGCGCCAGTCCGGCCAGCTTTCCGATGCCGCCGGCACCCTGTCGTCCGCCTCGCACCAGGTCAAGCGCGGCTCGGAGCAACAGTCCGAAGCCACCGCCTCCATGGCCGCCGCCCTGGAAGAAATGAGCACCAGCATCAACCATGTGGCCGACCTGAGCCGCGACGCCCAGCAGATTTCCAGCGACTCCGGCCGCCAGGCCCGGGACGGTGCCGACACCATCCACCGCATGATGGACGACATCGGCCGCATCGCCGACAGCATCCAGCAGGCCGCCGGCACCGCCGCCGACCTGGGCGCCTCGTCCGAGCGCATCTCCGGCATCACCCAGGTGATCAAGGACGTGGCCGACCAGACCAACCTGCTGGCCCTTAATGCCGCCATCGAGGCGGCCCGGGCCGGCGAGGCCGGCCGCGGTTTCGCCGTGGTGGCCGACGAAGTGCGCAAGCTGGCCGAGACCACCCGCCAGTCGGCCCTGGAAATCACCGAGATGATCACTACCATCCAGCAGGGTTCCAAGGCCATGGCCAACCAGATGGACGTGTCGGTGGACCGGGTCGGCGAGGGCCGCGCCATGGCCGGCCAGGCCGGCGACGCCATCCATGGCATCAACGACGGCACCGGCAAAGTGGTGGACGTGATCGACGACGTGTCCACCGCCCTCAAGGAACAGGCCGCCGCCAGCCAGGAAATCGCCGGCCGGGTCGAGAACATCGTGCAGATGATCGAGGAGAACAACGCCGCCATGGGCGCCGTGGCCGACACCGCCCAGGAGCTGGACGCCCTGGCGGCCCAGCTCAAGCGCGACGTGGAGCGCTTCCGCATCGCCGCGTAACGACGCTTCCCCCAAACGAACGAAGGCCTCCAGATGGAGGCCTTCGTTCGTTAACCGGGCGGGAAGCAGGCGCCCCCTCGTGCCAATCTCACCAGCGCGCCCGCACCTCCGCCGGCCAGCGCATGGCGACGATTTCGCCGTCGCGGCTCAGGGCGTGGCAGCCGTCCACCAGGGGCGGCTTTTCCTCGCCGGACATGCCCTGCCCCGCCGCCTCGCGGCGTTCGGCCAGCAACGGCCAGATGGTCTGGAAGGCGGTGGTGGCCACCGGGCCGAGCAGTTCGGTGAGGTGGGTGCAGCCCTTCACCCCCGCGAACATTTCCTTCACCCGGCGGGTGAAGCCCGGGCCGATGCGCAGGCCCACCAGGGCGTCGTAGGCGGCATTGACCTCGCTGCATACCCGGTAGGGGCTCTGCTCGGTGAGGGCCCGGGCGTCGCGGATGAGCAGGTCGTTGTCCACCGTCAGGCATAGGGTCATGCGGTGGATGCCCTCGCCGGCGGGAATGTGGCCCCGGTGCACGGTGTGGAAGGGGTAGGTCTTGGTGTCGAGCAGGCTGCCCTCGATCTCCCACAGGCCATCCTCCCGCTCGTAGCCGCGGCACACCACTTCCCGGGTGTGGGTCAGACGGCGGGGCACGTCCCGGGCGGGACGAGGCTGGGCGGCAGAAGTGGCGGGGGCGTCGGGTCCGGCCACCTGGGCGGCCAGTTCCGGGGTGAAGCGAACCTTAGAATCCATGAAAACTCCCGAAGGCGGCCACCGGCTCCCGGGTGCTCACCAGGCGGTTGGCCGGTTCGTCCGGGTCCGGGTGGCCCAGGGCCATGGCGCACACCACGATCTGGTCGTCGGGGATCGCCAGGTGCTGGCGCAGGATGCGGTGGTAACGGGCGAAGGCCTGCTGAGGGCAGGTTTCCAGGCCGTAGGCGCGGGCGGCGATCATGGCGTTCTGCATGAACATGCCCAGGTCGATCCAGCTGCCCACCGACAAGTCCCGGTCCAGGGTGAATACCAGGCCCACCGGGGCGCCGAAGAAGCTGAAGTTGCGGCCGCGCTGGCGGTGCATCTTGTCGTTTTCGCCCCGGGCGATGCCCACGGCGCCGTAGAGGGCCCAACCCAGGTCGCGGCGCCGCGCCAGGTAGGGGTCGCGCCACTTTTCCGGGTAGTAGCGGTATTCGTCCCGGTACTGCTCGCCTGCCGCCGGATCGCCCGCCTCGGCGTCGTGGGCGGCGAGCACGTCGGCGCAGATGGCGTCGCGCACCGGACCGGCGCAGACGTGCACCTTCCACGGCTGGATGTTGGAGCCGCTCGGCGCCCGGCTGGCCACCGCCAGGATGGCCTCCACCGTTTCCCGGGGCACCGGGTCGGGGAGGAAGCCGCGCACGCTGCGCCGCGCCAGGATGGTGGAGAGCACCGCCCGCCCCTCGGGCGGGGCGGCGGACAGGTCGAGGCCGGCCGGCAGCAATGCCGACAGGGCGGCCGGGTCGTGGGGATGGCCCATGGGGACTCCTTTGCTTCTGCTGGGGATGCGCCGCCGCGGCGGCGCTTGTAGTGGTTATGTGCAGCTAGGCGGCCGGCCCGGCGCGGAAGCGCTCCGGATCGATGCCGTGGCGGTGGAGTTTGTCGTAGAGGGTCTTCTTCGGCAACTGCAAGCGTTCGGCAGCCCGGGACACCTGACCGCCGCATTGGCGCAGGGCGGCCTCGATGCAGCGCTTTTCCACCGCGTCCATGCGCGCCGCCAGCCCCAGATCGGCGGCCGCCGGCGAGTCCGCAGCGTCGCCCATGCCGCCCATGCCATCCATAACGCCGCCCGGCGCCGCCTCCCGGGGTGCGGCCGGGGGCAGCAAGGCCGCCAGCCCCAGGGCCAGCCGGTCGGCGATGTTCTTCAACTGGCGCACGTTGCCCGGCCAGTCGTAGGCCTGCCAACGGGCCACCAGCTCCGGGTCGGGATCGGGCACCGGGCGGCCGTAGCGCTGGGCCGCCTGGCGGCAGAAGTGGGCCATCAGCAGGGGGATGTCCTCGCGCCGCTCGCGCAGGGGCGGTAGGTCGATGGTCACCACGTTGAGCCGGTAGTAGAGGTCGGCGCGGAAGCGCCCGGCCGCGCTCTCGGCCTCCAGGTCGGCCTTGGACGCGGCCACCACCCGGCAATCCACCGGAAACAGGGTATTGCCCCCCAGGCGCTCCACCACCCGCTCCTGCAACACCCGCAGCAGCTTGACCTGAAGCGCCAGGGGCATGGATTCGATTTCGTCGAGGAACAGGGTGCCGCCGCTGGCGTGTTCGATCTTGCCGATGCGGCGCTTGCCCGCCCCGGTGAAGGCGCCGGCCTCGTGGCCGAAGATCTCGCTCTCGAACACCGATTCGGGCAGGGCGCCGCAGTTGAGGGCCACGAAGGGCCCCTTGCGCCCGCTGGCGGCGTGCAGGGCCCGGGCCACCACCTCCTTGCCGGCACCGGTCTCGCCGTTGATCAGCACGTCGACCCCGGTGGGAGCCACCGCCTCCACCAGCCGGCGCACCTGCTGCATGGCCGGGGACTGGCCGATCAGCCCGGCCAGGGGGTGGTTGTCCTGGTCCGCCAGGCGCTCCTTGAGGCGGCGGTTCTCCAGGATCAGGGCGCGCCGATCCAGGGCGCGGCGGGCCGATTCCACCAGCCGGTCCGAAGGAAAGGGTTTTTCGATGAAGTCGTAGGCCCCCTGGCGCATCGCCTCCACCGCCATGGCCACGTCGCCGTGGCCGGTAATCAGGATCACCGGCAGGTCCGGGTCGCGCTGGCGCAGCTCGGCCATCAGGGACAGGCCGTCGCGGCCGGGCAGGCGCACGTCGGTAACCACCACCCCGACGCCGTAGGCCGAGGGGGCGGTCACCAGGGCGGCGAGGGCCGCCTCGGCGTCGGCGAAGCCCTGCACCGGCAGGTCGGCCAGGGCCAGGGCCTGCTCGCAGCCGTGGCGCACCACCGGGTCGTCCTCGACCAGGAAAACCGCAAGGGCGGTATCGGCGGATGGCGGGGGCAGGGAAACGGCGCTCATGCGGCGGGCAGCTCCAGAATGAATTCGGCGCCGCCCTCGGGGCGGTTGCGCGCCGCCAGGGTGCCGCCGAAGCTCTCGGCGATGGTCAGGGAAATCGACAGGCCCAGGCCCAGCCCTTCACCGGCGGGCTTGGTGGTGAAGAAGGGCTCGAACAGGCGGGGCAGCACCTCGGCGGGAATGCCCGGCCCCTGGTCGGCGATGGCGATGCGCACCAGGCTGGCGGGCGCCTGGCCCGGCGCGCCCTCCTCGGCCACGTCCCGATAGGCGGGTACCCGGGCCACGGTCACCGCCAGGCGGCGCGGGGTGCGGGGAGCGGCTCCCTCCCCTTCGCCCTCGGCGGGCAGGTCGGCCAGGGCGTCCAGGCCGTTGCGCAGCAGGTTCACCAGCACCTGCTCCAGGCGCACCGGGTCGGCCTGCACCCGGGGGGCGGGGTCGGGCACGGCCAGGGTGATGGCCGCGTCCAGCTCACGGCGGCGCAGTTCGACGATGAACAGGGCGTGGTCCAGGGCCTCGCGCACCGACACCGGCACCAGTTCGTCCTGGCCGCGCCGGGCGAAGGCCTTCAGCTCGCCGACGATGCGCCCCATGCGCCCGGCCAGCTGGCTGATCAGGCGCAGGTTCTCCACCGCCCCCTCGGGCTTGCCCCGCTGCAAGAAGGCCACGGCGTTGTCGGACAGGGTGTTGAGGGCGGCCAGGGGCTGGTTCAGTTCGTGGGTGATGCCGGCCGCCATCTGCCCCAAGGCCGCCAGGCGGCCGGCCTGGAGCGCCCGGTCCTGGGTGGCGCGCAGGATGCGCTCGGCCTCGGCCTGAGCGTCGAGCTGCTCTTCGAGGCGGACGTTGGTGGCGGTGAGCAGGGCGGTGCGCTCGGCCACCTTGGCCTCCAGCTCGGCGTGGGCCCGGGCCAACTCGGCCCGGGCGGCGCGCCGCTCCTGCAAGCGCGAGTGGCGCTGCCAGGCGAAGAAGCCCAGAGCGAGCAGGAAGGCGGTGGCAAAGCCCAGGGCGGTGGCCCGGGCGGCCGCCAGGCCGTAGGCTCCGGCCAGGTCGGAAAAGAGCACCAGCCGCCAGCCCAGGGGGCCCACCGGCAGGGTCTGCATCAGGGCGTCGCGGCGGCCGCCGGCGTTGTCCCACAGGGTGATCGGCCGGGCCGGGCTGTCGAAGCTCAGGGCCTCGCTGGCCTTCACCGGCAGCAGGGGATAAGGGCCGTACTGGCGGGTTTCGCGCAGCTCGGCCTCCACCGCCGCCCCCAGGGGGGCCAGGGAGCGGTAGCGCCAGTCCGGCAGACTGGCGAGGAACAGCACGCCGTGGGCATCGGCCAGGTTGAGGGCGTCGCCGCTCTCGCGCCAGGCGGCCTCGAAGGCGGACAGGCTGACCTTGACCACCACCACGCCGCGGATCGT
Organism: Oryzomicrobium sp.; assembly: GCF_036820405.1. NCBI lineage: Bacteria > Pseudomonadati > Pseudomonadota > Betaproteobacteria > Rhodocyclales > Rhodocyclaceae > Oryzomicrobium > Oryzomicrobium sp. The sequence continues at coordinate 185,482 of NZ_DAISLS010000011.1, read as the reverse complement.
GCCCGCCTCCTGGACCGGCGCCGAGATGAAGTAGCCCGGGTCGCCGGTGGTGGCGCCGACGCCGTAGAAGCGGCCGGGGCGACCTTCCATGGCTTCACGGAAGTAAGGGCGGAAGGTGTAGTGCTGGCCGAGAAAGCTCTGGGGCGTGGCCCAGTTGCTGGCCGCCAGGGTCAGGCCGGCGGCGTCGATCAGATAGGCGGCGGTGACCCCGGCGCGGCCCTGGACCAGTTCCAGGTAGCGGTTGACCGTATCGACCCGGGCCGGGTCGGCGGGATGGTCGAGGAGTTCGTGGAGGCGGTGGTCCTGGGACAGGACGAAGGGCAGGGTTTCGTGCCGGGCCAGGGCGTTTTCCAGGCTGACGGCGTAGGCGCCCAGGCGCTGGGCGTTGGTGTGGGCCAGCTGGTCGAGCTGCCAGACCGCCAGCAGACGGTAGCTGCCCAGGCCCACGGCCAGGCAGGCGGCCAGGGCGAGCAGGCCGGCCAGGGCGCTGCCGCTGGGGAAAAAATGCCTCCCCGCCGCGACGCCGCGGGCGGGGAGGAAAGGGGGTAGTCGGAAACGGGGATTCAAGGGGACGGACGGAAATCGGGGGGCCGGAGCGCCGGAACGCGAAGCAGTGGAGCCGGGCCGGAGCCAGGCCGTGAAGCGGCGATTTTACCGCCCCCCGGCCCCGGCGCCCCGACGCCCGTCAGTCCACCGCCGCCAGCTTCAGCTCGTCGGCGGCGTGGCGCTGCTGCTCTTCCATCACCAGGCGGCCCAGCTCGCGCTTCAACTCGTTGAAGGCCGGATCGGCCGGGTCCCGGGGACGGGGGATGTCCACCCACTGGTCGCGCTTGATGGTGCCGGGACGGTAGGTCATGACCACGATGCGGTCGGCCAGGTAGATCGATTCCTCGATCGAGTGGGTGACGAACAGGATGGTCTTGCCGAACGCTTTCCAGATGCGCAGCAGTTCATCTTGCAGGTTGCGCCGGGTCAGGGCGTCCAGGGCGCCGAAGGGCTCGTCCATGAGCATGATCGGCGAATCCAGGGCCAGCACCCGGGCGATGGCCACCCGCTGGCGCATGCCGCCGGACAGGTCCTTGGGGTAGCGGTTGCGGAAGTCCTTGAGGCTCAGGGTATCGAGCAGGCTGTCCACCTTGGCGGCGATCTCGGCCTTGCCCAGGCCTTTCACTTCCAGGCCGAAGGCGATGTTCTGGGCCACGGTCATCCAGGGGAACAGGGCGTACTCCTGGAACACCATGCCCCGCTCCGGCCCCGGGCCGGTGACGGGCACGCCGCTGGCGGTGATGGTGCCGCTGCTCGGCAGGGAGAAGCCGGCCACAGCGTTGAGCAGGGTGGACTTGCCGCAACCCGAGGGGCCGAGCAGGCAGACGAACTGGCCCGGCTCGATGGTGATGTTGATGTCCTTGAGGGCGACGACGTCCTTTTCCGGGGTGCGGAACACCTTGTTCACCCCGGTGACGATGATTTGGCTGGACATGGTTCTCTCTCCTCGGCCGATCAGTGTTCCAGGCCGCGGTGCCAGCGCAGCAGGTAGTTGTTGAGCGTGTTCATGGCCACGTCGAGGGCCAGGCCGAGCAGGCCGATGGTGATCATCCCGGCGATGATCTTGTCGGACCACATGAACTCGCGCGCCTCCAGGATGCGGAAGCCCAGGCCGTCGTTCACCGCGATCATCTCGGAGACGATCACCACGATGAAGGCGGTGCCGATGCCGATGCGCATGCCGGTGAGAATGTAGGGGGTGGCCGCCGGCAGGATCACCCGGGTGAACATGGTGAGGGGCTTGACCCCCAGGTTGCGGGCGGCGCGCAGGTAGATGCCGTCCACGTGGCGCACCCCGGCGATGGTGTTCATCAGCACCGGGAAGAAGGCGCCCAGGGAGATGAGGAAGAACGACGGCGGGTTGCCCAGGCCGAACCACAGGATCGCCAGGGGGATGTAGGCGATCGGCGGGATCGGGCGCAGCACCTGGACCAGGGGATTGAACAGGTCGTAGATGCGCGGATTGGCGCCCATCAACAGCCCCGCCGGCAGGGCCAGGCCGGCGCCGATGGCAAAGCCCACCAGCACCCGGAACATGCTGGCGTAGGCGTCGTGCAGCAGTTCGCCGGAGAACGCCCAGGCCAGGTAGGTGCCGGCGGCCGGGTCGAAGGGCTGGGCCGGCAGCAGGGACTGCCACCACTTGAGGGCCACCGCCGACGGGGCCGGCAGCACCACCTCCGAGACCAGCCCGGCCCGGGCGCAGGCTTCCCAGATCACGAGCAGGATCACCGGCACGATCAGGCCGTGGAGGATCGTCTTGAAACGCTTCATGGGGTGCCGCTCCTTACTTGACCTTGAGGTCGGCCTTGGCCTTTTGCAGCAGGTCCAGCTTGACCCACTCGGACGCCTTGGGCGGCTTGCTCATGCGGCCCACGCCGTACTTCTGCATGAAGCCGGTGGTGGTGTCGATGTGCTCCAGGGACACGTCGTAGGTGTAGGCGGCGTTATCCATGGCGTCCTTGAAGTCCTGGGGCGAGATCTGGCCCTTGAACATCTGCTCGCGCACGTACTTCTCGGCCAGGTTCATGTCCTTGTTGAAGGTGGCGGTGGACTCGACGAAGCACTTCATGACGCGCTGGGCCACGTCCTTCTTGTCGTTGTAGAGCTTCTCGGACATGACCAGCAGGCGGTACGGCTCGCCCATGGCGGTGTCGTAGGGCTTGACCACCTCGACGCCGAACTTCTTGTTGATGGCTTGCGACGACTGGGGCTCGGACTGGCACATGGCGTCGATCTGCTTGGCGGCCAGGGCCTGGTTCAGGTCGGCGAAGGCCAGGTAGACGATCTGCACGTCCTTGCCCGGCTTGTCGGACCAGGTCAGGCCGTTCTTTTCCAGCTCGGCCAGCAGCAGCAGTTCCTGGGCGCCGCCGCGGGTCACGCCCACCTTGCGGCCCTTGAGGTCCTTGACGGTCTTGATGCCGGTGTCGGCGCCGGCCACGATGCGGGCGCCGCCCTTGGCGAAGCCGGCCACGGTGTAGATGGGCACGCCGTTGGCGCGGCCGGAGATGGCGCCGTCCGAGGCCAGGGCGGCGATGTCGATCTCACCGGCGACGATGGCCGGCATGATGTCCGGGCCCTTGGGGAACATGCGCTCCTCGATCTTGACGCCGTACTTGCCGCACACCTCCTTCATGTAGGAGACGGCGCCGTAGTGGGCGAACTTGAGGTTGCCCAGGCGCACCACGTCTTCGGCATGGGCGGCGGAAGCGGACAGGCCGGCGGCCGGCAGGGCGATGGCGAGGGCGGCGGCAATCGTGAGCTTGGCGTGTTTGCGCATGGAAATCCTCCTTTGGCGTTGTCAGCAATGTCGGGATAAGGCGCCCGGTTCACGTCCGGGTCGGCTCGACGGGGAGGTTCATTGCACGGCCCGTGCCAGGTCTTATAGAAGAGGCACAGAGGATTGTTTCATAAGCATTTCCGTTTTCCTGCAATGCCCGGACCACAGGATTTTGACGCCCGGCGACGGGCGGAATTCCGCAAACCGCGTGCGGATTTCCGCACAACCGCACCGGCCGTGCGGATCGCCGCACGGTTTTTACCCGGGATTTACCCCCCTCATCGCCCCCATCTTGCGACAGATCAAAACGCTGTCTTGCAAAACCTGGCATAAGCCCAGCAGGGCGATGACATCGCCATCCATACAAAACACTGGCCGAACACGGCCACCCGGGAGGAGACGCCCATGACCGCATTGCCCCCGCCGCCCCAGGGCGGCAGCCCCGGCACGCCCCGTGCCGGCGCGCCCCGTCCGAGGCGCGCTTCCGTTGCCGCCAAACTCAGCCTGATCCTGGCGGCCAGCCTCACCGTGCTGCTGCTGGCCGCCGCCTACGGCCTGTCCCAGTTCCTCAGCGCCAAGCTCGAAGCCCGGGCCCTGGAATCCCTCAAGGCCACCAACCGCACGGTGATCGACATGATCGACGCCTACAACGGCGGCCTGACCCAGACGGTGGAACGGCTCGGCCGGGTGTTCGCCAGCCACTACCCGGAAGCCTTCTCCGTGGACGGCGACGGCGTCCTGCATCACGGCCGCACCCCGATCACCGCCCGGGACACCGCCATCCCCGACCGCTTCACCGCCGTGGCCGGCACCCCGGCCACGGTGCTCACCCGGCGCGGCGACGACTTCCTGCGCACCTCCACCTCGATCGCCGACGAAAAGGGCCAGCGCGCCTCGGACGTGCCCCTGGGCGCCAGCCACCCGGCGGTGCCGAGCCTGCTCAAGGGCCAAACCTACACCGGCAAGGCCAAGATGCTGGGGCGGGATTTCATGACCCACTACATCCCGATCAAGGATGCCGCCGGCCAGGTGATCGGCGCCTTCTTCGTCGGGCTGGACTTCACAGACGGCCTGGTGGCGCTGAAGAAAAAGGTGCTGGCGATCCGCATCGGCGACACCGGCTACCCCTACGCGGTGGACACCGCCGGGGGCCGGGCCGTGCTGTCGATCCACCCGGCCAAGGAAGGCACCGACCTGCACGATGCACGGGACAGCGACGGCAAGACCTTCATCCAGGACATGCTGCGTCAGGGCGACGGCGTCATCACCTACTGGTGGCAGAACCCGGGCGAGGCCGATCCCCGGGAAAAAGTGGTGGCCTTCGACCGCTACGCCCCCTGGGGCTGGACCATCGCCTCGGGCAGCTACCTCAACGAATTCAACGAAGAAGGCCGCCGCACCGGCCAGGGCCTGATGCTGGTGGCCCTGCTGTTCGTGCCGCTGGTCTTCCTGATCGTCTGGAGCGCCGCCCGGCGCTGGGTGGCCCGCCCCCTGGAAGCGGCGGTACGGGCGGCCAACCGGGTGGCCGAAGGCGACTTCACCGCCCGGGTCGAAGCCGCCGGCCGGGACGAGATCGGCGACCTGATGGCCGCCCTGGCGGCCATGATCAAGCGCCTGGGCGGCACCATCACCGGAGTGCACCAGGCCGCCGGGGCGGTGGCCAGCGACGCCGGCCAGCTGCGCACCTCCGCCGGCCGGGTGGCCCAGAGTTCGGAGGAGCAGAACGACGCCGCCACCTCCATGGCCGCCGCCGTGGAAGAAATGAGCGCCAGCATCGCCCTGATCGTCGAGCACGCCGAAGAGGCCCACGCCATCTCCAGCCACTCCGCCGAGGTCTCCCAGGAAAGCTCGGCCACCATCCAGCAGGCGGTGGGAGCCATGAACAGCATCGCCGACACGGTGCGCCAGGCCTCCGGCACGGTGGAGCAGCTGGGCCGGGAATCGGAGGACATCTCGGCCATCGTCAACACCATCAAAGAGATCGCCGACCAGACCAACCTGCTGGCCCTCAACGCCGCCATCGAGGCCGCCCGGGCCGGGGAAGCGGGCCGGGGCTTCGCCGTGGTGGCCGACGAGGTGCGCAAACTGGCCGAGCGCACCAGCCAATCCACCCACGAAATCGGCGCCATGATCGAGCGCATCCAGAACGGCACGCGGGCCGCCGTGGCGAGCATGAACCAGGGGGTAGACCAGGTGGCCGGCGGCGTGGAGCTGGCCGCCGCCGCCGACGCAGCCATCAACCGCATCCGTGAAGGCTCGGCCCAGGTCACCGCGGCAGTCGCCACCATCACCGCCGCCATCCAGGAACAGAGCAACGCCAGCGCCAGCGTCGCCCAGGGCCTGGAAAAGATCGCCGGCATGACCGAACGCAACACCACCGACGCCCAGCAAAGCGCGGCGGCGGCGGAAGAACTGAATGCCGTGGCGGCACAACTGCGCAGCACGGTGGAGCAGTTTCGGGTTTAGGCATTGCCAGAATGCGCGCCCCGGAAACCTAGGCAGGGCAAGGGGTTTCATGTGGTCATTTTGAAAGTCCGCGCCAGTACTTGCTCTTAGGGAACATGCTTTGGAGATCGAGGATCTGGCGCGGATTTTGCCGAATTCATCTGTAGCATCCATCACAAATGACATAATCCCAACGTACTTTTTGCCACTTCACATCCTTTAAGTGGCCATCTCCTCACGAACAATCCATGCTTAAACGTATCCTCGCCGCTTTACGTGGCACAAAAAAAGCACCCACAACCTCATCTCAGATCGCGCCTTTTACTCCCACGATTGACGCCAACGAGGAGTTGATTACGGTCTTCGACGCCTATGGACGCGAGATCAAAATCACGCGCCCCGAGTGGCGTGACAAAGTTTTCCTGCCGAACCTACAACAGAAGTGGAACGAAGCTGACGAGCTCTATAGCCTGATCGTCTCAGGCCTCAACGACGGTTTTGCGTCTGACCTGCTGCCGGCGTCTGAACGCTTGCTGGAAATCGACAACGATCTCGCGCGCAGCTACGCGATCCGCGGCATCGTGCTCATGAAAAACGGTCTCTTAGACGCAGCAGAAGACACGTTGCGAGAGGGAATAACGAAAGTCGGCAAAACCGGTGCTCTGCTAACCAACCTGGCCAAGGTATTTACTGAACGCGGCCATCAGGCCGACGCGGACGAAACCCTCTGGCAAGCAGTACAAACTGACCCGAATCTGGACAACGGTCTACTCTGGTGGGCCGCTATCCAGCGAGAGCGCAGTGGCGAAGCCGGCTATCTGCATGCCTTACGTACTGCAGCAGCGCTGCCGGGCAGTTGGCGCGCGAAGCTTTGGTTGGCGCGCCTCCATATAGAACGCGGGGAGGTCGACACGGCTCGTGCTCTGTATGGTGAAGTGCTGGCAGATGGCTTATACGACGGCAGCGCGCTAACAATGATCTCCGGTGACTTGGGCAGAAATGGCCAAATTCCACTGATTCTGGAACTGGTCGGTCCTGTATACGATGAGCACAAACACGACCCGATAACGGGTCTCAACCTGCTGCGCACTTATCAGGAGCTCTGCAAGGCAGATGAAGGCGAGGTTCTACTCAATCGCATGTACGCACTTGGCTTGGCACCGTTCAAGCAGCACCTCGACCAATTCGCACAAGCCTTTCAAGAAATCCGCAAGCAAGCCGCACAAAGCACGCAAGTCGATCCGGACACTCTGAAAGTCACCACCCTCGCCCTGAACCAACCGATATGGCACTACGGTCTGCGCAATGCTGACTGGCTCTTCGCGCAAAAGCCAGAAACCGCACCAGGAGTGGGCTTCTTTGCATTGTCAAAACTCATGGACGGCAATGAACGTGCCGAATATCAGCGTGAAGACGATCTTGGTCGCTTAACCCGCGCTATTCCGCTCTATCTGGCCGAGGCAGCGCATTACTGGAGCGACTATGCGACTAGCTGCTACATCATGGTCGTTGAAGAAGGAGGCCCAGTTGTCTCGGGGGGCGAAACTGATGGCAATGCCCTCTTCGATATTGTGCCGCCTGAAATGAAGTACTTCGTAACCGGGGAAATTGGCAGTTCCGGCGAAGGAGATGCCACTCAGTGGCAGATTTCCCTGAGCCTCTGGGATTGCAGTACGCGCACTAAGCATGCCAGCGAAAGCAGCAAGGGGATGCAGACAGAGCTCGGTGCCATGGTACTTGCACTGGAGGCGCGCTTATTAGCGCATATCGGCCTTAAACGCGAACACGCACTGGACGCGTTCTATCAGCACCTGAGCACCGAGGCCATGCCTGCATATCTGGCCGCCCTTGGTCAGGCTTTCACGCTGACGCTGCTAGCTAACGAACATATGCCTAAGTCCAGCTTGTGGGGCGAGCGCACCATGCTCGACTGGCCCCTCAATATGGCACTTCATTGGCCTACGGTAGAAGTATCGAAGCTGATGTATTTTTCCGGGCTGGGCAAAGCGCTTGATTACAAATCCGACGTACTTCCGGAATACAAGGAACGCAGCCTGCAGCTACTGCGTGATGCCGAGCAGTCGAACAGCCCCGCCAAACGATTGGCGCCCCTCGTGTGGAAAATGTTCGGTATGACCGAAGAGTTTCAAGAGCACCTCCAGAATCAGTCGGCCGATGCACCATCTACGTATCAGGCATGGCTACAAAGAGTATCAGGGTGATGGGAAGTCCCCCCCTCTCATCCCCGCCACCTCAATCAACTGGATAACGCTCCACCCCACCCCAAGGAGCAGCAATCGGGTGTGCAAGGCATCGCGTACCGGCTCTTCCACCACCCGACCCAGGTAGCACGGCGGCTTGGCGGAGACGTCCACATAGCCCAGCGGGTGGCGACGCCCCAGGGCATGCCACAGGGCGTGGGCGCCGGGGGATTGGCGGGCGCCGCTGACGAGGCAGAAGCCTTCGCCTAGGGCCCATTCGTAGACGGCGGTGCATAGTCCCCGGCGCTGGTAGGCCGGGGCGTATTTGGAGTGGGGGGAGCGCAGGTAGGGGTCGGCGCGGCGGCCCACTTCGACCAGGCGGTTGAACACGGTGTAGCCGGCCAGGCAGCCGTTGCAGGTGTCCTGCACATAGACGTAGTGCTCGCCGTCGGCTTCCCGGTGGCGCAGCACCAGCCCGGGGGCGGGGCCGGGCAGGGTCGCGCAGTCGTGGAGGGGGTCGCCCGGGGTGCCCAGGCGGCGGTGCAGGGTGTCGAGTTCGGCCACCAGGGTGGCCGGGCTGGGCTGCACGTCGATGCGCAACTCCAGGGGTTTCCAGCCCAGACAGGCCCAGGGGGGCCAGGCAATGGACAGGAGCGGCAGGGAAGGGAGCGATGGAAACAGGGTCACGGGCAAGGCAGTCATGGCGGCTCCTGGCAGGGGAAAACGGTTTTGGGGGTTGCGGGGCGGCGCTCCGGGGACGAGCGGCGGCGCCGGACCTGGGTCCGGGCGGGGCCGGGCAGTCCCATCGCCCGCCCCCAGTTCATCCCGCGCATCCCGTACGTTTCGGACATTCCGCTCAGACCGGGCAGGCGCCGGCCCAGCAGCCGCTCATCAGGGCCACGGGTCGGACCACGGCACAGACCCGGGCGCTGGCGTCCCAGGATTCCACCGCCACGTCCAGCCCGGCGAAGATGCCAAAGCCGCTGCCGGCGCGGATTTCGCCCTGGGCGTGCAGGCTCTCGCCGGCCCGGATCGCCCCCTCGGCCGCCATGTCGCCGCCGGCCCGGATGCCCCAGCCGGCTTCCAGGTGCCGAGCGGCGCGGATGTCGCCGCCGGCGACGATGCCGCTGCCGGCGCGCACCGTGTCGGCCCCGGCGATGCTGCCGCCGGCGCGCAGGCTCTTGCCGCAATAGACCGGCCCGGCCACCACCAGGTCCTGGCCCACATGGGCGCTGCCGTCCACCCGCAGATCGCCCCCCACCTGGACATCCCAGGCGGCGCGCAGGTCGCCGCCCACGGCCAGGTCGGCGGCGCAATCCACGCCCCATTCCACCCGCAGGTCGCCGCCCACCCGGGCCGCGCCGTCGCAGCGCAGGCCGCCACCGGCCTTCACGTCCTCGCCGGCCACCAGGGCGGTGCCGGCGCGGATGCTGCCGCCGGCGACGATCGAACGACCGGCCCGGATCAGGGTGTCGGCCTCGATGTTGCCGCGCACCTCCAGGGTGCCGGCGAAGACGATGGCGTCCGCCCCCAGGCTATCCACCGCCAGCACCCCGTCGGTGGGACCGAACTGGTCGAGCAGCCAGCAGGCGTCGTTGACCCGGCCGGCGGCGACCAGGGCGTCGAGCAGTTCCTGGTAGTTGCTGCCCTCGTGGTGATGGCGGATGAACCAGCGGAAGCCGTCGGCGCAGGGGCGCTTGGCTTTGACGAAGTTCTTGGTGATGTCGAAGGTTTTGGCGAGATCCATGGCGGTCCCCGTAAGCCCGGTGCGCCGGCCAAAGCAAGGGGCGGCGCGGGGCGGGATGTGGCGGTGGGCAGCCCGGAAGGGGTCGGGCGGATCGGGCGGGTCCGGATGGAAGGGTGCCGTGGCGGCCAGGGCCGCGGCGATCCGGGATCGGGGCGCCGGCGTGGCGGACGCTCCCAGGCTGCACGTTGAACAAGGGGCGGTGCGCGCAAAAGCGGCCGCGGCCTTGGGCAAGGCGCCGTGCGGGGGGAGAAAGCGGGCCGGTCAGCCCTGGTGGGTGCCCCGCACGGCCTTGGAAAGCACTGCGGGTGACCCTGGAGCGGCGAAGGCAGGTGCGGGGATGAGGCTCCACTGGCGCGGCCGACGGCAAAGCCGGCGCCCACCGACCGTCACGCCGCGGCGGGCGTACCGGAGGTCGGTGGCAGGAGCGAGGGGCATCTGCGGAGTGAGAGGGGCAAGGCGGGTGAAGCGGAAGGCCGGAGTCTACGCCATCGGCGCCGTTCGGGCCAGCCGGCCCCGGCCATCCCGCCCGCCACCTCCCTAGCTACCCTAGCCGCGCTGCATCAGCTGCGGCAGCGACGAGGCAAGCAGGACCACCCCGGACAGGGCCAGCAGGCCCAGGACGATGCGGCGGAACAGGGCTTCGCTGATGCCGGCGTAGAGCCGCGCGCCCAGCAGGGTCGGCACCAGCACGACGGCAGCCACCACGGCGAAGAGCGGCACCATGCTGGGGGTGACGACACCGGTGGCCAGGTAGGTGCCCATGGTCACCAGGAGCACGGACAGGTTGAAGTTCTGGATGATCGACCGCTGCACGTCCTTTTCGTAGCCGCGCAGGGTGCACCACAGCGTCGGCAAGGTGCCGGAAAGCCCACCCAGGCCGCCCAGGATGCCGCCCGCCAGCCCCACCACGCCGTCGGCCAGGCGCCCACCGGCGCTGATGCCGGGCAGGCGGCCGATCACCAGCATCGCGGGGCTCCAGGTCACCAGCAGCGCCCCGAGGGCGACCTTGAACCAGAGCACATCCAGGCGCGGCAGCAAGGCCACCCCGAGGGGGATGCCCACGAGCCCGCCCAGCACGAACGGCCACAGGCGCGTCAGGTCGAACCCGCGCCGCACGGTGACGGCGGCCAATATCTGGCCGACGAGGGAGCCGAACACCACCAGCGTCGCCGCCAGCCGGGGGTCCAGCACCCAGACCCAGAACGACATGGCCACCAGCCCGAAGGCGAAGCCCGACAGCCCTTGCACGAAGCCGGCCACCACCGCGCCGATGACGACGACGAAAAATCCCGATTCCATGACCACTGTCGAATCTGTCCCCTGACCCCGTCCCCATGCCGCCGCGCCGTCCTGGCGCGGACCAGGCAAATGGAACCCCCGCATTCTGACATTCTTCGGCCGCCCCCCGCCGCCCCCACCTTTGTGGCAGGCCGCGCCCCATACGCCCACAACTCGCCCACAACTCGCCCACAACTCGCCCGCAGCTCCGTGGCCGGCATTGGAGCGGACTCGGTGCCTGGGGCCTGGACTCTCGCCCCGTCCCATTGCACCCCGCCCCATTGCCCCCAGCCCCCTGCGCCTCCGGTTTCAGGCGCCGGCGTCGCGGCCGGCCTCGGCGATGAACCAGGCCTTCACCGCCGCCGCCGCGGGCCGCAGGGCCTGGGTCCGGGGATGGACCAGGTAGTAGCCGTTAACCAGGGGCAGGGGGCAGTCGAACGGCTCGACCAGGGTGCCGGCGGCCACTTCCTCGCGCACCAGCAGGGGGCTGGTGAGGACCAGGCCCTGGCCCTGGCGGGCGGCCTCGATGGCGGTCAGGCTCTGGTCGAAGTGGATGCGCGGCAGGGCCATCGCCTGGGCGCCCCCCAGGCCGGCGAAGCGGGCCAGCCAGCGTTCCCAGTGGGCGTGCATGGTGGTCACCAGCAAGCTGGCCCGGGCCGCGTCGGCCGGCGCCGCCAGGGCCAGGGCCGCCGCGTAACCGGGGGCGCAATACACCCGAGCCTCGTCGTCGTAGAGCCGGGCGGTTTCCAGGCGGTGGTCGTTGCCGTCGAAGTAGCGGATCGCCAGGTCGATGGCCTCCCGCTCGAAATCCACCAGGGCGGCGGTGGCGTTGAGGTGCAGTTGCAGGCCGGGGTGGGCGGTGAGCAGCCCGGCCATGCGGGCGGTGAACCACTTGGCGGCGAAGCTGGGGGGCATGGACAGCCACACCCCGGCGCTGCGGCTGTCGCGCAGCTTCTGGCTGGCGTCGGCGATCTGGGCCAGGGCCGGCTGGATGCGCGCCCAGTAGGCCAGGGCCTCGGGGGTGGGGTGGATGGCGCGCACCTGGCGGATGAACAGGGCGGCGCCGAGCCAGGCTTCCAGCTTCTGGATCTGCTGGCCGATGGCCCCCGGGGTGACCGACAGTTCCGCCGCGGCAACAGAAAAACTATTGCTGCGCATGACGGCATCGAAAGCTACTAAGGACTTTAGCGGTGGCAGCGGTTTCATGGCATAGAAAATCTATCGCATAACGCATATTAAATCAGTTGTCGCAGCGCACAACGGCCACCACAATCAGAGCGTCGCCTTCGCGGTTTTCGAGGTCCCCGCATGTTCCACTCACTGCGCCAGCCCCGCGTGCTGGCGGTCACCCTGGCCGCCGCCGGCATCCTCATGGTCACCATGGGCATCCGCCAATCCTTCGGCCTGATCGTCAGCCCCCTCAACACCTCCACCGGCCTGGGCATCGCCACCATCAGCTTCGCCCTGGCCCTGGGCCAGTTCGCCTGGGGGGCGATCCAGCCCATCGCCGGCGCCGTGGCCGACCGCTACGGCCCCCGGGGCGTGCTCATCGCCGGCATCCTCGTGCTCGCCCTGGGCTGCGCCCTCACCCCCTTCGCCACCAGCGGCTTCGCCCTGGCCGTGACCCTGGGGCTGCTCGCCTCCATGGGTTCCGGCGCCGGCAGCTTCTCGGTGCTGATCGGCGCGGCGGCCCAGCGCCTGCCGCTGGAATCCCGGGGGGCGGCCTCCGGGGTGATCAACGCCGGCGGCTCCTTCGGCCAGTTCGTCTTCGCCCCGATCCTGCAAAAGCTGATCCAGTCCTTCGGCTGGATGGGCGCCCTGTGGGCCATGGCCGTCGCCACCCTGGCGGCCCTGCCCCTGGTGGGCAAGCTGACCGGGCCCAGCCACGCCGCCGACACGGCCCACGGCCACGGCGGCGCCAGCCAGGACAAGGGCCTGGGCGCCGCCGTGCGCGAGGCTCTGGCCGACCGCAGCTACCTGCTGCTGCACGCCGGCTTCTTCACCTGCGGCTTCCACATCGCCTTCCTGGTCACCCACCTGCCCGGGGAGATCGACCTGTGCGGCCTGCCCCCCTCGGTGGCCAGCTGGTCCCTGGCGATCATCGGCCTGGCCAACATCGCCGGCAGCCTCTACGCCGGCGGCTGCATCGCCCGCTACCGCAGCAAGCACGTGCTGGCGGCCATGTACGCCTCCCGGGCGGTGCTGATCGGCGCCTACCTGCTGATGCCGCGCACCGAGTGGGCCTATTACCTGTTCGCCGCCGGCTTGGGCGTCACCTGGCTGGCCACCGTGCCGCCCACGGCGGCCATCGTCGGCAAGCTGTTCGGCACCCGCTACCTGGCCACCCTGTTCGGCCTGACCCTGCTCTCGCACCAGATCGGCGGCTTCCTCGGCGCCTGGCTGGGGGGCCTGGCGGTGACCCGCTTCGGCGACTTCACCTGGATGTGGTACGCCGACATGGTGCTGGCAACCCTGGCCGCCCTGGCCAACCTGCCGATCAAGGAAGCCCCGGTGCTGCGCCCGGCGGCCCAGCCGGCCTGACCGTTCAATTCATCCCCGCCCCGACAGCACTTATAAGGAGACCCACCCATGAGCCGTCTGCGCCCCGAAATTTCCGTCGCCGAACTCAACGCCCGCGGCGGCGAGTACCTGCCGGGCTTCCTCGGCGTCGAGATGGTCGAGCTGGCGGAAAAGCGCCTCACCAGCCGGATGCCGGTGAAGAAGCTGCACTTCGCCCCCAACGACTTCCTCCACGCCGCCAGCATCGTCGCCCTGGCCGACACCACCTGCGGCTACGCCACCATCGCCCACCTCCCCGAAGGTGCCGAATCGTTCACCACCATCGAACTGAAGAGCAACCACCTGGGCACGGTGCGCGACGGCGCCGTGGCCTGCGTCGCCACCGCCCAGCACCTGGGCCGCACCACCCAGGTGTGGGATGCGGTGGTCTCCGACGAAACCACCGGCCGCACCATCGCCCTGTTCCGCTGCACCCAGATGATTCTCTGGCCGAAGGGGTAAACACACACCAATTCGACATTGTCATCGCCAGGCAAGAGGTGGGCAGGCTATCCTTAGCCCTGCCTACTTCTATTCACCCTCGCCAATCACGCGATGACCTACTTCGTCGATATTTTCTCGGTAGATACTTACGAGCACTTTTCCGGTACATCCAAGACCATTGCCGGCTTCCACCCGAATCGACGTGCGTGGATCGCCAAGATCAAGCCCGGCGACAAGATCCTGTGTTACCTCAAAGGGTTGTCCTGTTGGGTCGGTTTGCTTGAGGTGACGGGCCCGATGACCGAAGCACAAGCGGGCAATGAGCCCTTCAGTGAATACTCACTGCAATTCCCCGTACTGCCGCGCATCTGGTTGCAAAGAGGCTCGCTGCTGCCGATCAAACGCCCCGACGTCTGGACCGCCCTCTCGTTCACCCAGGACGTTGCTCCCGGCGCGGGTGGGTGGAACGGAGGTCTGCGCAGCAGCGGGGTGCGATTGACGGATAGCGACGGCGAAACGCTCGCCGCCTTGCTCGCTCAGCAGGCACAGGCACCGCTTCCCGACGAAATCACGGCAGATACGTGGGACAAGCATCGCACCCTGACGATGACCAACGCCCAGGGGCGCGTGGTGGCGGTACAAATTCCTACGGCCGAACCGAATACGGAAACGACTCTCACGGCGGCCTTGCCTAGCGCCGAATCCGACGAGCCTTTAGCCCAGGCCCGCACATCCCACAAGATGCAGGCCTTGCTCGCGGACATCGGTAACGCTATGGGCTTTCAAGTCTGGATTCCCAAGGCCGACAAGGAAGCGGTCCGTGCTGCAATGAGCACCACGGAGCTGCTGACTAGCCTGCCTTCGACGCAGTTCACCGAGCCCACCGCCAAGACCATTGAACAGATCGATGTGCTCTGGCTACAAAAGAAAGCCATCGTCCGCGCCTTCGAGGTCGAACATACGACGGCCGTCTATTCTGGAATCCTGCGCATGGCCGACCTGCTGGCGCTACAGCCCAACCTCAGCACGAAACTGCATATCGTGGCTCCAGATGAACGGCGCAAGAAGGTCTTTCAGGAACTGATGCGCCCTGCCTTTTCTATTTTTGCCCAAGGGCCGTTGTCCGAGCTTTGCACGTATCTCCCCTACGAGAAAATCCAAGAGCTCGCTGAAAACCCCACGCTGGAATACCTCAAGCCTGAAGTTCTCGACAAATATGCAGAGCGTGCCGAAGAGGCGGAGTAACCCCCCTGTGAGCCAAAAGTAGCAAAAACGCCAAGGGCGGCCCGGAAGTAATTCCGGGCCGCCCTTGGCGTTTGGGGCGCTGCTACGCCGGCCAGGCCGGCGTAGCGTGCAGACTTGGAACCTGCTTAGCGCACCTGGGTCTGGTGCTCGTCGCCGTTGCGGGCGCGGATGGTGCCGATCTGCCAGACGGCTTCGCCGGCGGCTGCCAGGGCGGCCTGGGCGGCGGCGGCCTGGGCGGCCGGGACCACGATCACCATGCCGATGCCGCAGTTGAAGACGCGGTGCATCTCGTCTTCGGCCACGTTGCCTTCGGCCTGGAGCCACTGGAACAGCTTGGGACGGGGCCAGGCGGACTTGTCCAGGTCGGCCACCACGTTGTCGGGCAGGACGCGGGGCACGTTCTCGGTGAGGCCGCCGCCGGTAATGTGGGCCAGACCCTTGACGGCCTCGGGCATGGCGGCGAGCAGGGCCAGCACCGACTTCACGTAGATGCGGGTGGGGGCCATGATGGCGTCGGCCAGGGTTTTGTCGCCGTCGAACTTGGCATCCACGTCCGGGTTGGAGCGGGCCAGAATCTTGCGCACCAGGGAGTAGCCGTTGGAGTGGGCGCCGGAAGAGGCCAGGCCGAGCACCACGTCGCCGGGGACGATGGTGGAGCCGTTGATGATCTTGGACTTTTCCACGGCGCCGACGGCGAAGCCGGCCAGGTCGTATTCGCCGTCCGGGTACATGCCCGGCATCTCGGCGGTTTCGCCGCCGATCAGGGCGCAGCCGGCCTGTTCGCAGCCGGCAGCGATGCCGCCCACCACCCGGGCGGCGGTGTCCACGTCGAGTTTGCCGCAGGCGAAGTAGTCGAGGAAGAACAGGGGCTCGGCGCCCTGGACCAGGATGTCGTTCACGCTCATGGCCACCAGGTCGATGCCCACGGTGTCGTGGCGGGCCAGCTCGAAGGCCAGCTTGAGCTTGGTGCCAACGCCGTCGGTGCCGGACACCAGCACCGGCTCCTTGTATTTCTTGGGCACCTCGAACAGGGCGCCGAAGCCACCGATGCCGGCCATGACCCCTTCCCGCAGGGTCTTTTTCGCCAGGGGCTTGATGCGGTCGACCAGGGCGTCGCCGGCGTCGATGTCCACGCCGGCGTCACGGTACGAGAGCGAGGAGGAAGAGGAAGGAGTCTGTTGGGTCATGGCGAAGCGGACGAAAATGAAGTCGGAAGGGGCACCGCGCGGGCGAGGCGCCCGGCGGGCTGACTGGATGGAAGGATGAACGTGGGAGGCGGGATGTTAGAATCCGGCCCTCGGCACCCTTGCGGCCAGCCCCCTGAAAACGCGTGATTTTAGCTCAAAACCCCGCTCCCCCCCAGCCAGCCCTCCCCATGCGTCAACTGCTCCTCGACCTGATGCCCGCGGCACGGCCCACCTTCGACAACTTCGTCGCGGGCGGCAACGCCGAGTTGCTGGCCGGCTTTCACAGTTGGCTGGGCGAGCGCAGCCGGGAACCCCTGTTCTACATCTGGGGCGAGACCGGCAGCGGCCGCACCCACTTGCTGCGCGCCAGCGGCGCGGTGTACCTGGATGCCGCCGCCGACCCGGCCCTGGCCGTCTGGCCCGATGATGTTCCCTTCGTCGCCGTGGACAACGTGGACGCCCTGGACGCCGCCGGCGAGCAGGCCCTGTTCAACGGCTTCAACCGACTCAAGGCCGAAGGCGGCAAGCTGCTGGTGGCGGCCCACCAGCCCCCCGCCGCGGTGGGTCTGCGCGAGGACCTGCGCACCCGCCTCGGCTCCGGCCTGATCTACCGGGCCCAGGTGCTTTCCGACGCCGAGAAGGGCGCTGCCATCGCCGCCCAGGCCGCCGCCCGGGGCCTGGCCCTGCCCGATGGGGCGGTGGACTACCTGCTGCGCCACGCCCCCCGGGACATGGGCTCCCTGTCGGCCATCGTCGTCGCCCTCGACCGTTTCTCCCTGGAGCGCAAGCGCCCGATCACCCTGCCCTTGCTGCGCGAAGTGCTCCACTCGACCTGATTCAGACTCAACGCCCCATGGAACTTGCCCTCTTCGACCTCGACAACACCCTGCTCTCCGGCGACTCGGACTACGAGTGGGCCCAATTCCTGATCGGCAAAGGCGCCGTGGACGCCGAAATCCAGGAAGCCAAGAACAAGGCTTTCTACGAGCACTACAAGGCCGGCACCCTGGACATCGACGAATTCCTCGCCTTCCAGCTCGCCCCCCTGGCCCGTCACGAGCGGGCCGAACTGGACGCCTGGCACGCCGAATACGTGGCCAGCCGCATCCGCCCCCTGATCGGCGCCCCGGCCCGGGAACTGGTGGCCCGCCACCTGGACGCCGGCCACCTGTGCGCCATCGTCACTGCCACCAATTCCTTCGTCACCGGCCCCATCGCCCGGGAATTCGGCATTCCCCACCTGATCGGCACCATTCCGGAGGTGGACGTGCCCAGCGGCCGCTTCACCGGCGCCCCCACCGGCATTCCCTCGTTCCAGGCCGGCAAGATCACCCGGGTCGAAGCCTGGCTCGAATCCCAGGGCCTGTGGTGGGGTAGCTTCGCCAAGACCTGGTTCTACAGCGACTCCCACAACGACCTGCCGCTGCTGGAAAAGGTCAGCCACCCGGTGGCGGTGGACCCGGACCCGACCCTGCGCGGCCGTGCCGAGCGGGACGGCTGGACCGTGCTCACCCTGCGCGGCTGACCCGCCGGGGTGCATACCGTGCCGCCCACATTGCCGCTTACCAAGCGCCCCGCTCCGGCGTACACTGCGCCCCATTTTGTGCACTGCACGGATCGGCCGCCCGTTACATGCTGACCGGCGCCCCACCGACCCAGAATCCACCACGATGATCCGCAAGCTGATTACCCGTGCCATCACCCGCATCCGCGGCCCGAAAGGGGCCACGGCCCTCGTCACCGAGGCCGCCCGGATTGGCCGGTCCTCCCACGGCATAGACCGGGACCAGCTCTCCTACGGCGGCCGCCGCGTCTGCGAGGTGCTCCAGGAGAACGGCTTCGAGGCCTTCGTCGTCGGCGGCGCGGTGCGCGACCTGCTGCTCAGGCGCGACCCCAAGGACTACGACGTGGCCACCAACGCCACGCCGGAACAGGTCAAGCGCTGCTTCCGCCGCGCCCGCATCATCGGCCGGCGCTTCCAGATCGTGCACGTGGTGATCCGCGACGAGATCATCGAGGTCACCACCTTCCGCGGCCTGCACGATTCCGAGACCGACGAGCACGGCCGGGTGCTGCGCGACAACGTCTTCGGCAGCCAGGCCGAGGACGCGGCGCGACGCGACTTCACGGTCAACGCCCTGTATTACAACCCGGCGGACGAAACCATCCTCGACTACCACCATGGCGTGGCCGACCTGAAGCAGAAGACCCTGCGCATGATCGGCGACCCGGCGGTGCGCTACCGGGAAGACCCGGTGCGCATGCTGCGCGCCGTGCGCCTGGCGGCCAAGCTGGGCCTGGTGATCGACCCGGCGGCGCGCCGGCCGATCCGCGAGATGTCCGACCTGATCGAGAACATCCCGGCGGCGCGCCTGTTCGACGAGATGCTCAAGCTGCTCACCTCGGGCTACTCGCTGCAATGCCTCAAGCAGCTGCGCGACGAGGGCCTGCACCACGGCCTGCTGCCGCTGCTCGACGTGATCCTGGAGCAGCCCCGGGGCGAGAAGTTCGTCAAGCTGGCCCTGGAAGCCACCGACCGGCGGGTCAAGGAAGACAAGCCCATTT
This sequence comes from Oryzomicrobium sp., assembly GCF_036820405.1. NCBI lineage: Bacteria > Pseudomonadati > Pseudomonadota > Betaproteobacteria > Rhodocyclales > Rhodocyclaceae > Oryzomicrobium > Oryzomicrobium sp. The sequence goes on along the minus strand of NZ_DAISLS010000011.1, from coordinate 166,489 downwards.
CCCCGGGCTTCCTGTTCGCCACCCTGCTCTGGCATGAAGTGCTGGCCCAGTGGGACAAGAACCTCAAGCGCGGCGAGCGGCGCATCCCGGCCCTGATGGCGGCCATGGACCAGGTGCTGGAGAAGCAGTGCCAGAAGCTCGCCATCACCCGGCGCATCGCCGGCGACATCAAGGAAATCTGGATGCTCCAGCCGCGCTTCGAATCCCGCGCCGGCAAGCGCCCCTTCCTGCTGCTCGACCAACCCCGCTACAAGGCGGCCTACGACTTCCTGCTGCTGCGCACCGCCTCCGGCGAGGTGGAGCAGGAACTGGCCGACTGGTGGAGCGCCTTCATGGCCGCAGAGTACGACGAGCAGCAAGCCATGCTGGTGCCCGACAAGAAGGGCGAGGGCGACGGCGCCAAGAAGCGCCGCCGCCGGCGCAGCAACAACCGCAAGGGCGGCGGCGACGGCGCCGGCTCCCCCGAGCAAGCGCCCCAGTGAGCCACGGCGGGGCCCGCGGCCCCGCCCGCCACCCGCAGCCCCTCCCCTCCGGCATTGCCATGGCCGATCTTTCCCTTTCTTCCCCGCTCCTGCCCCACCGGGCCTTCGTCGCCCTGGGAGCCAACCTGGGCGAGCCGGCGGCCCAGGTGCACGCGGCCCTGGCCGCCCTCGACCAGCTGCCCGGCTGCCGCCTGGCGGCGGCCTCCAGCCTGTACCGCACCGCCGCCATCACCGCCAACCCGGGCGAAGTCCAGCCGGACTACATCAACGCCGTGGCCGAGCTGGCCACCGACCTGCCGCCGCAAGCCCTGCTGGCCGCCCTGCTGGCCCTGGAATCCGCCGGCGGGCGCACCCGCCACCACAGCCATCCGCGCTGGGCGCCGCGCACCCTGGACCTGGACCTGCTGCTCTACGACGGCCTGGCCGGCCTGTGGCCGGCGGTGCCCGCCTCGGCCACGGCGGAGGCGGCCTCCGCCGATAACGGCACAGACCTGGCGGCCGACCTCGCCGCCGGCGCCCTGCCCACCCTGCTGCTGCCCCACCCGCGCCTGCACCTGCGCGCCTTCGTGCTCACGCCCCTGGCCGAGATCGCCCCGGACCTGGCCCTGCCCGGCCGAGGCACGGTGGCCGCCTGGCTGCCGGCGGTGCGCCTGCAACAGATCGAACGGCTGCCGGCATGACCCCGTTCCAGAACGCCGCCGCCCTGGTCATGGACGCCCCGGTGATCCTGCGCACCGTGCTGTTGCTGTCGGCATCCAACGTGTTCATGACCTTCGCCTGGTACGCCCACCTGAAGAACCTGGCGGACCGTCCCTGGTGGCTGGCGGCCATGGTTTCTTGGGGCATCGCCCTGTTCGAGTACCTGCTCCAGGTGCCGGCCAACCGCATCGGCGCCAGCCAGCTCAGTCTGGCCCAACTCAAGATCCTCCAGGAAGCCATTACACTCACCGTCTTCGTGCCCTTCGTGGTCTTCTACATGAACCAGCCCCTCAAGCTCGACTACCTGTGGGCGGCCCTGTGCCTGTGCGGGGCGGTGTACTTCATCTTCCGCTCGTGACTGGAGCGCCCATGGCCGGAATCCACATCCCTTCCTCTCCTTCGTCTCCCCTTGCCCAGGCCCGCCACATCGTGGTGGAAGGCCCCATCGGCGCGGGCAAGAGCACCCTGGCCCGGCGTCTGGCGGAGCACCTGAACGCCCGCCCGGTGCTGGAAGACCCGGAGGCCAATCCCTTCCTCGGCCGCTTCTACCAGGATCGGCACCGCTACGCCCTGCCCACCCAGTTGCACTTCCTGCTCAAGCGCCACGACCAGTTGGCCGCGTTGCAGGAGCACCTGCTGCCGGCGGAGGCCACCCCGGTGGTGTGCGACTTCCTGGCCGACAAGGACGCCCTGTTCGCCCGCATCAACCTGAGCGACGAGGAACTGGCCCTGTACCAGCGCCTGAGCGAGCGTTCGCCCCTGCCCCAGGTGACGCCCGACCTGGTGATCTTTCTCCAGGCCGCGCCGGAAAACCTGATCGCCCGGGTGCGCCGCCGCGCCAGCGCCAGCGAACGCACCGTGGACGACACCTACCTGGTGCGCCTGGCCGATGCCTACAGCCACTTCGCCTACCACTACGACGCCTGTCCGGTGATGATCGTCAATTCCGACAATCTCAACTTCGCCGACCGGGACGACGATTTCCACCTGTTGCTGGAGCGGCTCGGCCAGCAGCGCAGCCACCGTGAATTCTTCAACCTGGGAGGTTGATCCATGTCCGTGCACGTCGATACCCGCCGCCTGACCACCGCCGACCTGGCCAAGATGAAGGCCGCCGGCGACAAGATCGCCATGCTGACCTGCTACGACGCCAGCTTCGCCCGCCTGTGCGACGACGCCGGCGTCGAATCCCTGCTCATCGGCGATTCCCTGGGCATGGTGCTGCAAGGCCACGATTCCACCCTGCCGGTGACCCTGGCCGACATCGCCTACCACACCGCCGCCGTGGCCCGGGGCTCGAAGCGCGCCCTGATCATCGCCGACATGCCCTTCGGCACCTCCCAGGTGACCCCGGAGGACACCTTCCGCAACGCCGTGCCCCTGCTCGCCGCCGGCGCCCAGGTTGTGAAGATCGAGGGCGGCGTGGAAATGGCCGCCACGGTGCGCTTCCTCACCGCCCGGGGCGTGCCGGTGTGCGGCCACATCGGCCTCACCCCCCAGTCGGTGCACCAGCTGGGCGGCTACCGGGTCCAGGGCAAGGGCGACGCCGCCGCCGAGCGGCTCAAGGCCGACGCCCTGGCCCTCCAGGAAGCCGGCGCCAGCCTGATCGTGATCGAAGCCGTGCCCGAGGCCCTGGCCCGGGAACTGACCGACCTGCTGGCCATCCCCACCATCGGCATCGGCGCCTCCGCCGGCTGTTCCGGCCAGGTCCTGGTACTGCACGACATGCTCGACCTGTCGCCGGGCAAGAAGGCCCGCTTCGTCAGGAATTTCATGGTCGGCCAGCCCTCGGTGGGCGCCGCCCTCGCCGCCTACGTGGCCGCGGTGAAGGATGCCTCCTTCCCCGGCCCGGAACACTGTTACTGAGCCGCCAGGCCGCTTTCACCACTTTCCATCATGCAAGTGATCTCCAGCATCCCCGCCCTGCGCGAAGCCCTCGCCGGGCGCGGCCGCGTCGTCCTGGTACCGACCATGGGCAACCTCCACGCCGGCCACATCTCCCTCATGGAGCAGGCCCACGCCCACGGCGACACCGTGGTGGCGAGCATCTTCGTCAACCGCCTGCAGTTCGGCCCCAACGAGGATTTCGACAAGTACCCGCGCACCTTCGAGGCCGACTGCGCCAAGCTGCGCGGGGCGGGCGTGGACATCCTGTTTGCCCCCACCGAGGCCGATCTCTATCCCGAGCCCCAGACCGTCCAGGTGGACCCGGGCCCGGTCCAGGAGCTGCTGGAAGGCGAATGCCGCCCCGGCCACTTCCGCGGCGTCGCCACGGTGGTGCTCAAGCTGTTCAACGCCGTCCAGCCCGCCGTGGCCCTGTTCGGCAAAAAGGACTACCAGCAGCTGATGGTGATCCGCCACATGGTGCGCCAGCTGGCCCTGCCGGTGACCATCGTCGGCGGCGACACGGTGCGCGCCGACGACGGCCTGGCCCTGTCCTCGCGCAACGGCTACCTGAGCGAGGCCGAACGGGCCGAGGCACCGCGCCTGGCGCACACCCTGAACGCCTTGCGCGACGCCGTGCTGGCTGGCGAGCGGGACTACGCCAAGCTGGAGCGTGAAGCCGCCGCCGCCCTGGATGCCGCCGGCTGGCAGACCGACTATGTTGCGTTGCGACAACAGTCCGACCTGCGCGCCCCGGCCCCCGGCACCGCACCAGGAACCGGCGCAAACGCCGCGCCGCTGGTGGTTCTCGCCGCGGCCCGCCTGGGCAAGACGCGACTCATTGATAACCTTGAGATTTGATGAGGTTTTTTTGCAACAACTGAGCCGTTGACAGCGAGGGGTAGGCTATTACAATGCCCCCTCCCCAACCTTCGGCATAGGGAAACGCCATGCAACGCACCATGCTCAAGTCCAAGCTGCACCGCGTCACCACGACGCACTCCGAGCTCCATTACGAGGGCTCCTGTGCGATCGACGAGGATCTGCTGGACGCGGCCAACATCCGCGAATACGAGCAAATCGACATCTGGAACATCAACAACGGCGAGCGCTTCACCACCTACGCCATCCGCGCCGAACGCGGATCGGGCGTGATCTCGGTGAACGGCTCCGCCGCCCGTCGTGCCGCCCCCGGCGACCTGCTGATCATCGCCACCTTCGCCGTCTTCGACGAGGCCGAACTGGCCCGTCACGAGCCGGACCTGGTGTACGTCGATTCCCAGAACCGCATGGTGCGCCACAGCAAGCAGATTCCGGTTCAGGCCGCCTGAGCGCCGCCCGGCCCCGCGCCGGGAGACTCACCAGCGCCAGCCGCCCAACGCCCCGCCCCGTGCGGGGCGTTTGCTTTTGGGGATTCCACGCGTCAACGCGTTGCGGCGTCGGCCGGGGGAAAGCGGCCCGCGCCAAATGCGGCGGGCGCAGCGAATGCCCAAGCCGCTCACGCCCCGATACTTGAAAAAAATTAATACATCCGACCCTTGGAAAAACCAAGGTCCGCGCCAGTAGCCGAGTTTCCCGAAGCGAGCCCCGGGAAACATGAAGAAAATTCAAGTATCCGGCGATACCCAAACCTGCGGGCGCCCCCCGTGTGGGGCGCCCGGCTACGCGGCGCGCAAGGCGTCGACGATGTTCAGCCGGGCCGCCCGGAAGGCGGGCAGGAAGCCGCCGACGAAGCCCATGAACAGGGTGAAGGCCAGGCTCTTGGCGACGATGGCCGGAGTCAGGGTGAAGGAAAAAGCCAGCTCGGCGAAGGACTGCCAGTTCATGGTGGAGATGGTCACCAGCTGCATGAACGAGGCCAGCACCAGCCCGGCGGCCCCGCCCACCAGGGCGAGCAGCAGGGATTCGCCGAGGAAGGCGAAGAGGATGCTGCTGCGGCGAAAGCCCAGGGCGCGCAGGGTGCCGATCTCGCCGACCCGGCTGGCCACGGCGGCGTACATGGTGATCATGGCGCCGATCACCGCGCCGATGGAAAAGATCACCGACAGGGTCAGCCCGAGGATGCTGATGAACTTGGACAGGGTTTCCGACTGGTCGGCGTAGAAGCGGGTCTCGCGCTTGGCCTCCAGGGTCAGGCGCGGGTCGGACTCGATGGCCGCCTTGACCGCGGCAAAGCGCCCCGGGTCGGCCAGCTTGAACACCATCGACGAGTAGGCGGTGCGGCGGAAGGACTGCATCAGGGTGTCGGCGTCGCCCCAGATTTCCGAATCGAAGCCGGTGCGGCCGGCGTCGAACACCCCCACCACGCGCCATTCCTGGCCGCCGAAGCGCAGCCGCTCGCCCAGGCCGGCGTTGGTGAAGCGCTCGGCGATGGCCCGGCCGGCGACGATCTCGTTGCTGCCTGGGCGGAACATGCGCCCGGCCACCAGGCGCACCTGGGGACGCAGCTCGTGGCCCAGGGGGCCGACGCCGCGGATGATGACGTTGGCCGGCTTGGTGGTGCCACGCTTGTAGAGGGAGATCAGCACCACCGATTCCTTGGACGCCAGGGACCGGCCGCCAGCCCCCAGGGCCACCTCGGGCAGGCTCTCGACGATGGCCGCCTGGACCCGCTCGACGCCGCTCTGCACCTCGGTTTCGGCCGAGCGGCGGATCACCACCACGTTGTCGTCGCTGCCGGTGGCCACCAGGGTGGTGCGCAGGCCCTCGTCGAGCATCAGCACGGCGGCGAAGACGAACACCACCAGGGCCATGCCACCGGCGGTGAGGGCCGTGGTCAGGCGCCGCGCCCACAGGTTGCGCAGGGAATAAGTGAGGGGCAGGGTCAGCATTCCACGTGCCTCACGCCACCGCCCGCAGGCCGTCCACGATACGGATGCCCATGGCCCGCCGCGCCGGCAGCGCCGCCGCCAGCAGCCCCACGCCCAGGGCGCAGAGCAGTTGCAAGGCCACCGTCTCGGCGCTGACGTTGAACACCGGGAACAGGGTGCCCACGGCCTGGGCGAACACCGCCGCCAGGGGGAAGGTCAGGGCCACGGCGATCAGGCCGCCGGCCAGGGCGATGGCCGCCGATTCGCCGACGATCAACCCGACGACGAAGCCGGGCGAAAAGCCCAGGGCCTTCAGGGTGGCGTACTCGGCGGTGCGCTCGCGCACGGTCATGGCCATGGTGTTGGCCATCACCGCCAGGATGATGACGATGACCAGGTAGGACACGGCGCGGATGGCCACCACGATGGCCTCGGTCATGGAGACGAAGGACAGCTGGAAGGCCTTCTCGGTCTCGGTCAGGGTCTCGGCGCTGGTGTTCTTGAACTCGGCGTCGATGCGGCTGCTGATCTCCGCCGCCCGGGCCGGGTCGTCGATCTTCACCACGTACACGCCGATCTGGTTGGCCCGGCGCGGAATCTGGCGGGTGATGGTCTCGTTCACATAGCTCCAGTGGAAGAGCATCTGGCTCACGTCGGTCTTGGCCTCGCGCCCGTGGTAGATGCCGCGCACGACGAATTCCCAGGTGCCGGGGAAGATGGTGCCCTTCAACTGGATGGTGTCCCCCACCTTGAAGCCGTAGGTGGCGGCCAGCTTGCTGCCGACGATGCAGCCCTTGCGGTCGCGCAGGAAGTCGCGCCGCTCGGCCTCGCTCAGCACGAACTCCGGGTAGAGGTCGAGAAAGGTGTCGGCCTCCACGGCGAACTGGGCGAAGAAGTTCTTCGGCTCCTTGTAGATGCCGCCGAACCAATTGGAATGGGTGATGCCCACCACCCCGTCCACCCGGCGGATCTTCTCCCGGTAATTGACGGGCAGAGGGAAGACCAGGGAAATGGCGTTGCGCGTCACCAGCCGGGCGTTGGAGGCGCCCTCCGCCCCGGCGTACCAGGCGTCCACCACGGTGGACAACAGGCCAAAAGCGGTCACCGCCACGGTCAGCCCGGCCAGGGTCAGCAGGGTGCGCAGGCGGTGGCGGAAGGCGTTGCGGAAGGCCAGGACGAGCAGCACGTCAGTACGCTCCCCCGCTGCCGTCGGAGGCGCCGGACAGCCCGCCGGCAACGCCATCCCCCAGCTCCTCCCGGGCCGACAGGGCGCCCTTCTCCAGGTGCATGATGGCGTGGGCGTGGCCGGCGGCGTGAGGGTCGTGGGTGACCATCACGATGGTCTTGCCCAGCTCCCGGTTGAGCCGTTGCAGCAGGCGCAGGATGTCGTGGGCCGATTCCCGGTCCAGGTCGCCGGTGGGCTCGTCGGCGACGATCAGCACCGGGTCGGTGATCAGGGCCCGAGCGATGGCCACCCGCTGCTGCTGGCCGCCGGAAAGCTCGCTCGGCGTGTGGTCCATGCGCTCGGCCAGGCCGACCATGGCCAGGGCCGCCGCCGCCCGCTCGCGCCGCTCGGCGCGGGAGAGGCGGGTGAGCAGCAGGGGCAGCTCCACGTTCTCCAGGGCGGTAAGCACCGGCATCAGGTTGTAGAACTGGAAGATGAAGCCGATGGTGCGCGCCCGCCAGTCGGCCAGTTCGGCCTCGCCGTAGGCGGCGATGTCCTCGCCGGCCACCCGGATCTCGCCGCTGCTAGCCCGGTCGATGCCGGCGATCAGGTTGAGCAGGGTGCTCTTGCCCGAGCCGGAGGGCCCCATCAGAGCGAGGAACTCGCCGGCGGCGATGTCGAAGCTGATGTCGGCCAGTACCGGCACCAGCTGCTGGCCACGCCGGTAGGCCTTGGCCACCCGGCGCAGCTGCACCAGAGGCGGCGCCGGGGGCGTTACCGGGGGCAACGTTGCGCGCTCTTGCGTCACTTGGCTTCCACCTTGACCCGGGCGCCGTTCTTGAGGTCGGCGGAGGGCCGGGCCACCAGCCGGGTGCCCGGCGCCAGCGCGTCGCCGCCCCGGGCGCTCACCGCCACCAGGTCGCCGTAGCGGCCGCCCAGGCGCACCGGCCGCTCCCGGGCCTGGCCGTCGCGCACCTCGAACACCACGGCGGCATCGCCCTCGCCGCGCACCGCGTCGTGATGCACGGCAGTGAAAGGTTGGCGCTCGTCGTCCTTCATCTCCCGGGAGAGGAAGGCCACCTTGGCGGCCATTTCCGGCAGCAGGCGCGGGTCGGGCTTGCCGTCCGGGGTGACGAACTGGACCTTGGCCAGCACCGTGGCCTTGGCCCGGTCCACCGTCGGCACCAGCCGCGACACCCGGCCGCGCAGGCGCTCATCGGGGAAGGCGTCGAGCTGGATTTCGCAGGGCTGGCCCACCTGGATCTTGGCCAGGTTGGCCTCGGACACGTCGGCTTCCACTTCCAGGCTGGCCATGTCGGCCATGGTCACCACCGCACCCTTGCTGTCGGTGGCCGAGGAGAAGGGGGTGATGACGTCGCCGACGTTGGCCGCCTTGGTCAACACCACCCCGTCGAAGGGCGCCCGGATCAGGGTCTGGTCCACCGCCACGTCGGCGGCGCGCTTGGCCGCCTGGGCCTGGGCCAGGGCGGCCCGGGCCTTGTTGAGGCGGGCCCGGGCGGTATCCACCGCCGAGGGTGAGATGAACTTCTTGGCGGCCAGTTCCTCGGTGCGGTGGAAGCTGATTTCGGCATCGGCCAGTTCGGCCCGGGCCGACACCACGTTGGCCCCGGCCTGGTCGGCCTGGGCGCGCACGTCGCTGTTCTCCAGCCGGGCCACCACCTGGCCCTCCTTGACCGGCGAGCCTTCGCGCACCCCCAGCCATTCGAGCCGGCCGGTGGCCTTGGAGGCCACGGCGGCCTTGCGCCCGGCCACCACGTAGCCGGCGGCGTTGAGGACGGTGACTGCCTGGTAGGGGTAGGCGGTGGTCACCGACAGGGTTTCCACCGGCACGGCACGCTGGCCGGCCAGGCCGACGGCCAGCACGGCGGCGACGGCCACGGCGCCGGCCACCCAGGGCCAGCGGCGGCGACGCGGACGGGCCGCCAAGGCGCCCCGGTCGATGGTCAGGCGGGAAAGGTCAAGCTTGTCGTCGGACATGAAAAGTCACCCGGGCGGGATCATGCCACCGCCCTGAAAGGGAAAAAAAGGGTAGGAAAAGCAGGTGCGCCGACTGCGGCGAAAAACCCTTCGACAAACCCGGGTTTTCCAGGCGCGGCAAGGCTTGGCGGGCCCCCAGCGGCGGCAATCGGCAGGGCTTCGGACGCTTTTGATGGGAGTCAAAGTCGCCGCCGGCCGGCCGGGGATACCGTTCGTTACCTTTCAATCTACAAGGGGGATTTTGTCATGAGTGGTGCATTCACCAAATCCATGGCGCGAAATATCTTCTACGGGGGAACAGTCTTTTTCTTCCTGCTATTTCTCGCCCTATCCTTTGACACCCACCAAGCATTGCCGAAACGCGACCACCGGGCCGAAATCACGCCCCAAATCGCCCACGGCAAGAAGCTGGTGGAGGTCAACAACTGCATTGGCTGCCACACCCTGATGGGGGAAGGAGCCTATTTCGCTCCCGAACTGGGCAACGCCATCGCCCGCCTCGGCGGACGCGAAGGCATCAAGGGCTTCATCAAGAGCCGGCCGGCCGAGGGCATTCCGGGCCGCCGCTCCATGCCCCAGTTCAACTTCTCCGACGACGACCTGGAGGCCATCGCCGCCTATCTTGAGCACGTGAACAAGATCGACGACGCCAACTGGCCGCCCAACATCCAGGGCTGACCCGGCCCCGCATCCATCCGGAGGGAAACGACATGCCATTCCAATCCCAAGGGGTCGCCAAGTATTACTTCATGGCGGCCATCGCCCTGTTCGCCGGACAGATTCTGTTCGGTCTGGTCATGGGCTTGCAGTACGTATGGGGAGACTTCCTCTTCCCCGCGATCCCCTTCAACGTGGCCCGCATGGTCCACACCAACCTGCTCATCGTCTGGCTGCTGTTCGGCTTCATGGGCGGCGCCTACTACCTGATCCCCGAAGAATCGGAAACCGAGCTGTACAGCACCAAGCTGGCCATGCTCTTGTTCTGGGTCTTCCTGATCGCCGGCGCCCTGACCATCGTCGGCTACCTGGCCGTGCCCTACGCCACCCTGGCCAAGTACACCGGCAACGACCTGCTCGAAACAATGGGCCGGGAGTTCCTGGAGCAACCGCTGATAACCAAGGTGGGCATCGTCATCGTTGCCCTGGGCTTCCTCTTCAACATCACCATGACGGTGCTGAAGGGCCGCAAGACCGCCATCTCGACGGTGCTGCTGCTCGGCCTGTGGGGCCTGGCGGTGTTCTTCCTGTTCTCCTTCTACAACCCGGTGAACGTGGTCGAAGACAAGTTCTTCTGGTGGTGGACCGTGCACCTGTGGGTCGAAGGCGTGTGGGAACTGATCCTCGGCGCCCTGCTGGCCTTCGTGCTGATCAAGGTCACCGGCGTGGACCGGGAAGTGATCGAGAAGTGGCTGTACGTGATCATCACCCTGACCCTGGTCACCGGCGTGATCGGCACCGGCCACCACTACTTCTGGATCGGCACGCCCGAGTACTGGCAGTGGTGGGGTTCCATCTTCTCCGCCCTGGAGCCGATCCCCTTCTTCGCCATGACCGTGTTCGCCTTCAACATGGTGAACCGCCGCCGCCGCGAGCACCCCAACCGCGCCGCCACCCTGTGGGCGCTGGGCACCGGTGTGATGGCCTTCCTCGGCGCCGGCGTGTGGGGCTTCCTGCACACCCTGGCTCCGGTGAACTACTACACCCACGGCACCCAGATCACCGCCGCCCACGGCCACATGGCCTTCTACGGCGCCTACGCCATGGTCGTGCTGTGCATGATCAGCTACGCCATGCCGATCATGCGCGGCCGCGCCGCCAACTCGAACAAGGCCCAGGTGCTGGAGATGTGGAGCTTCTGGCTGATGACCATCGCCATGGTCTTCATCACCCTGTTCCTCACCGCCGCCGGCATCCTCCAAGTGTGGCTGCAGCGCGTCTCCGACACGCCGCTGCCCTTCATGGTGGTGCAGGACAAGATCTCCCTGTTCTACTGGATGCGCGAATGGACCGGGGTGGTCTTCCTGATCGGCCTGGTGCTCTACATCCTCAGCTTCTTCGTCAAGGGCGAGGAGCAGGCCAAGGCCGCCTGACCCACCCGGAAAAACCGGATCGATCCATCCACCCGTCCCGAAACCGGCCAGGGGTTCCATCCCCCGGCCGGCCCCGGACTTGCCAGCGCCCCGCTCCCGGGGCGCTTTTTTTCTTTCGATCAAGGAATCGGGCCGGCGACCTGCCTATCGTTGGCGCCATGAGCACCGAATCCCTCGCCCTGCCGGCCACTGCCGGCACCGCCCCTCCCGAACGCCGTCTGGCCGGCGACCTGGCCATCTGGGTCTTCATCTGCGCCGAGCTGCTGGCCTTCGCCGTGTTCTTCGTCGCCTACGGGGTGGCCCGGGCCAAGCACGTGGACATGTTCAACACCGGCCAGCTGACCCTGGACCGCAACGCCGGGGCCCTCAACACCGTGCTGCTGATCACCGGCAGCTGGTTCGTCGTCCAGGCCGTGGCCCGCCTGCGCGGGGGCGACCCACGCGGCAGCGCTGGGCGCCTGCTGCTCGCCCTGGCCTGCGGCGGCGGCTTCCTGGTGGTGAAGGTGTTCGAATACAAGGCCAAGTTCGCCCTGGGCATTTCCCTGTCCACCGACACCTTCTACATGTTCTACATCTCCCTGACCTTCTTCCACCTGATGCACGTGCTGCTCGGCATGGTCATCCTGGCCCTGCTGTGGAACAGCCTGCGCCGGGGCCCTGGCCCCACCACCCTGTCCAGCCTGGAGAGCGGCGCGGCCTACTGGCACATGGTGGATCTGGTCTGGATCATTCTCTTCCCCCTGGTCTACGTGATGCGATGAACGCCCCGGCCCTTTCCCCTGCCCCCTCCCCGGCGACGCCCCGCGCCGCCCATCTGGTCTATGCCTTCCTGCTCGCCGCCACCGGCCTCACCTGGTTCCTCGGCGAAACCGGCGCCGCCGGCCCGGCAGTGATGGCGGTGCTGATGGGCGCCGCCCTGCTCAAGGGCCTGGCCGTGGCCGGCGAGTTCATGGAGCTGCGCCACGCCCCGCGCCTATGGCAAGCGGTGGTGGCCGGCTGGCTGTTCTTCGTCACCGGCTGCCTGGCCGCCGCCTACCTGGCCTGACCCTTCCCGCCCGACGCCCACCTTTTCCGCGAGGCTTCCCATGAACGCCCCCCTGCCCTCCCAGGCCGCCATTGAGCTGCCCTTGTACGCGCCGGCCGGCAACGAGATCGAGCTGTTCGAGCACGCCTTCAAGAACCGCCTGCCGCTCCTCATCAAGGGCCCCACCGGCTGCGGCAAGACCCGCTTCGTCGCCCATATGGCGGCGCGCCTGGGGCTGCCGCTGCACACCGTGGCCTGCCACGACGACCTGACCGCTGCCGACCTGGTGGGCCGCCACCTAATCGAGGGCGGCGGCACCGTATGGTGCGATGGCCCCCTGACCCGGGCGGTGCGCCACGGTGGCCTGTGCTACCTGGACGAGGTGGTGGAGGCGCGCAAGGACACCACGGTGGTGCTGCACCCCCTGGCCGACGACCGGCGCATCCTGCCCATCGACCGCACCGGCGAGGTCCTGGAGGCGCCGGACGACTTCATGCTGGTGGTGTCGTACAACCCGGGCTACCAGAACCTGATGAAGAGCCTCAAGCCTTCCACCCGGCAGCGCTTCGTCGCCCTGAGCTTCGACTTCCCCGCAGCCGAGCGGGAAGAGGCCATCCTGATCGGCGAGGCCGACATCGACCGGGACCTGGCGCGCCGCCTGGTGGGCATCGGCCGGGCTTTCCGCGCCCTCAAGGACCGGGACCTGGAGGAAGTGGCCAGCACCCGCTTGCTGGTCTATGCCGCCACCCTGATCCACGCCGGCCTGGAGCCCCTGGCGGCCTGCCGCGCGGCGCTGGTGGAGCCCCTCTCCGACGACCCGGAAACCGTGGAGGCGCTGATGGAAATCGTCGCCGCCACCTTCGGCCGCTGACCCCTCCTCCCGTTCTGCCACCCCGACCATGTCCGCTCCGGACCATTCCGAGCCCAACGCCGATTCGGCCAACGATCCGGCCAACGACCCGGCGGCCGTCCCCGGCCTGCGCCTGGCCGTAGCCGCCGAGGGCCTGTTCCTCGCCAACCTGCTGGTGGCCCCAGGGCTGGCCTTCCTGATCCTCGCCGCCCTGTGGTGGCGCCATCGCCTGAGCGCCCCACCCCTGGCCCGCCAGCACCTGTGGCAGGCGGTGGCGGTAAGCTTCTGGGGCGGTGCCCTGCTGGCGACCGTCTCGACCCTGTTCATCGTCGCCGGCGGGCTGACCTGGGCCTGGACCTGGGTGGCGGTGATCCTCTATTTCACCTGCATCCACTCCACCCTGGTGCTGTTCGGCATGTTCGGCCTGTCCCGGGCCATGGCCGGTCAGCCCTACCGCTACCCGCTGATTGGGCCGTCCCGGTGATGAAGGACCGCCGCCAGACCCTGCGCGCCCTCACCCAGATGGGCTTCTTCGCCCTGTTCGTGGTGACGCCCCTGTTCGACCTGTTCCGCTACGACCTCACCGCCAACCACGCCTGGTTCCTCACCCTGCCCTGGCACCTGGGCATGGACGACCTGCTGGCCGGGCGCCTGAGCGCGGTGGAGGCCGGCGGACGCATCGTCCTCTTTCTCTTCGCGCCGATCCTGCTGCTCGCCGCCGCGGTGATCTTCGTCGCCTGGAAGTGGGGCCGCCTCTACTGCGGCTGGCTGTGCCCGCACTTTTCGGTGGTGGAGACCATCAACCGGCTGATGCTGCGCGCCACCGGCAAGCACAGCGTGTGGGACCGCCAGCCGGTGCCGCCCTGGCAGCCCGACGGCGCCCCGGCGCTGCGTGACGCCCGCTGGTGGCTGCTCACCGTGCCGCTGGCGGTGGGCTTCGCCTTCACCTGGGCGGTGGTCTTCCTCACCTACCTGATGCCGCCGTTCCAGGTCTATGGCGGCCTGCTCGGCGCTGCCGGCCTGGGGGCGGGCGTACTCAGCCGCTACGAGTGGATATTTCTCGCCGCCGCCACCACGGTGATCAGCCTGGAATTTCTCTTCGCCCGCCACCTCTTTTGCCGCTACGCCTGCGCCGTGGGCATCTTCCAGAGCCTGGCCTGGATGGGCAACAAGAAGGCCCTGGTGGTGGGCTTCGACCGCAGCCGCCTGGCCGAATGCGCCGATTGCCAGGGCGGCAGCAAGGGCAGCCACGGCAGCGCCTGCGACGCGGTCTGCCCGATGCGCCTCAAGCCGCGCAACCTCAAGCGCTGGATGTTCGCCTGCACCCAGTGCACCCAATGCCTCACGGCCTGCGCCACCACCAACCGGGACAATCCCCGGGGGCCGCTCTTGACCTGGGTCCAGGGGGAGGCGGCGCGGCAGAACGAAGCCGGTTTCAGCGCCCGGGACGGTGTCCGCGAGGACACCCGCCCTCCCACACCGGCCGCGGAACGAGGCGAAAGGAACTGACATGGAAGAATGGGTCGGCGGCCTCTGGCACCGCTTCATCACCCGCCGCGCCGGCGGCCACTACCCGGAGGCGGCGGTGGCCCTGGGCGAAGTGGACAAGACCCTGGGCATCCTCTTTCGCGCCTTCGGCGGCGACGGCGGGCTGACCGTGAGCGCCGCCGCCCTGGAAAACCATGGCGCCCGCCGCACCTGGCTGAAGCGCCTGGCCGGCAGCGGCGAGCGCACCGCCCCGGCCCGGCGCGACGGCGAGGCCCTGCGCCTGCCGCCGGAGATCGCCTGCTTTCCGCTACGCGAGCACAACCGGGACCTGTACCTCTGGCTCGCCGGCCTGGCCGCCAGCCCTCATACCGAGGATTTTTCCCAACCCTGGATCGTGCGCAACCAGCGCGCCGCCGTGGACACCCTGGCCCGCTACCCGGGCCTGCGCCCCCGCTACGAGGCCCTGGTGGCGGCCTGCCTGGCCGAGCGCATCGCGCCAGCGGACCTGCCTGCCGACGAAGCCGCCCAAGAGGCGGCCCTGCGCCAGGCCCTGGCCGACCCCGGCACGGTGGTCGGCCTGCCGCCGCTCACCTCGCGGCAGAGCCGTCCGCCCCAGCCGGTGCCCCTCTGGCTGGGCTGGCCCGGCGACACCCCGGACGACGGCAGCCGCCCCCCCGGAGCCCCCAGCGACGCCCTGCCGCCGGAAGGCGGCGGTGGCCACGGCAAGGCGGACGACGGCAAACGCCGGCACAAGGCCGAGCGGGAAGAGGCGCCGGACAACGAGAATTCGTTGATGCTGTGCTTCCGCGCCGAAAGCCTGCTCTCCTGGGCCGAGTACGTGAAAGTGAACCGGCCCACCGACGACGAGCCCGATCCCCAGGCGGCGCAGGCCGCCAACGACATGGACCAGCTCTCCGTCGCCCAGGACGGCCAGACCACCGCCGGCCGGGTGCGCTTTGACCTGGACCTGCCTTCCGCCGCCGAGGACGATGCCCCCCTGGGCCCGGGTATCCCCCTGCCCGAGTGGGACTACCGCAAGAACGCCCTGCTGCCCGGCCACGTGCGCCTGCAACCCCTGCTCGCCGCCAACGCCGCCCCGGCGCCGCTGCCCGAGTCCCTGGTGCGTCCGGCGAAAAAGCTGCGCCAGCAGTTCGCCGCCCTGGCGCCGCAACGGCGCTGGCTCAAGCAGCAGCCCGACGGCCCGGAGCTGGACGTGGACGCCTGCGTGCGCTGGCAGGCGGACCGCCGCGCCGGCCATACGGGCAGCGGGCGGGATGGCCTGTACCTCGCCCAGGTGCCGCAAGCCCGAGAGCTGGCCTGCCTGCTGCTGGCCGACCTGTCCCTGTCCACCGACGCCTGGGTGAGCGACAGCCAGCGCATCGTGGACGTGATCCGCGACGGGCTGATGCTGTTCGCCGAGGCCCTGTCCGGCAGCGGCGACGCCTTCGGCATCTACGGTTTTTCGTCGTTGAAGCGCGGCAACGTGCGCTTCCATGTGCTCAAGGATTTCGCCGAGCCTTACGGGCCAATCCCCCGGGGGCGGCTGCTGGCGATCAAGCCCGGCTACTACACGCGCATGGGGGCGGCCATCCGTCAGTCCGCCAACATCCTCGCCGAGCGGCGCGAGAAGCAGCGCCTGCTGCTGATCATCACCGACGGCAAGCCCAACGACCTGGACGTCTACGATTCCCGCTACGGCCTGGAAGACACCCGGGCGGCGGTGTTCGAGGCCCGGCGCCTGGGCCTGCAACCGTTCTGCGTCACGGTGGACCGGGAAGGGGCTGACTACCTGCCCCACCTGTTCGGGCCGGCCGGATATACGGTAATCCGCAATCCCGACGACTTGCCCCGCCGCTTGCCTCTGCTGTACGCTCAACTCACCCGCCAACCTTAGCCAAAATACTGGCTTTCACAGGGGGGGACGGGTCCGCGCTGCCCCGCTGCCGGCCTCGACACCAATGCCAGATCCACGCCAGACGATAGGGACGCCCTTGGACGCCACCACCCTCAACATTCCCGCCCTGCTCGCCCGCATCCCCCTCTTCAACGGCCTGGCCGAACCGGAAATCGGCCGCATCGCCAAGGGCACCCGGGAAATGGCGGTGCCCCGCGGCGAAATCCTGTTCCACCCCGGGGACCCCTGCCAGGGCATCTTTCTGGTGGTGTACGGCCAAGTGAAACTGTCGGTGGTGTCGCCCCAGGGCAGCGAGAAGGTGGTGGAGATCATCGGCCAGGGCCAGACCTTCGGCGAGGCGGTGATGTTCCTGGAAAAACCCTACCCGGTGCTGGCCCAGACCCTGGCCGATTCAACCCTGCTGCACATCTCCCGCCAGGTGATCTTCGACGAGCTGGAGCGCGACCCGGCCCTGGGTCGCAAGATGCTGGCCGGCCTGTCGATGCGCCTGCACCGCTTCGTCGCCGACGTGGAGAGCTATTCCCTGCACACCGGCCGCGAGCGGGTGATCGGCTACCTGTTGCAGAAGGCCCCCCCCGCCACCGGCAACGAAACCACCGTGACCCTGTCGGTGAGCAAAGGCATCATCGCCTCCCGCCTCAACCTGACCCAGGAACACTTCTCGCGCATCCTCCACGACCTGTCCAGCCGCGAGCTGATCAAGGTGGAAGGCCGGCGCATCCAGATTCCCGACGTCGAGCAGCTGCGACACTTCGAGGGCTGAGGGCAGGCGGGCCTCCCCCCGCCCGCCATCCTGTGCCATATTTCGCTTTCCGGGGCAGCCCCGGGTCTCCTGCCGCCCGCCATATCCAGGGCTGGCAGGGTGCGGACCGCAGGGTTGCCCCGTGCCACCGATTTTACAAACCCCGCGCCAGTAGGGCGTTTCCGGCCGACCTTCCTGGAAAGCCAATATTGGCGCGTCCTTCCTGAACCGCCGTCGCCGACCGTAATCCGGGAACCTGACTCCGCCCCGGGCACCAGCGCCCGACTCCGCGCCCCGCCACCCTGCCATGGCCACCGAAACCGAACTCAAGCTCGCCCTGGTCCCCGCCGGCATCCCGGCGCTGCTCGCCCATCCCCTGCTCTCCGCCGCGCCGCCCCGGCGGACCCGGTTGGCCAACACCTACTTCGACACGGCGGACCTGGCCCTCCTGGCCCGCCGCTTCGCCATCCGCCTGCGCAGGGCCGGGCGGCGCCGGCTGGTGACGATCAAGGGCGAGGCGAAATCCCCCGGCGGCCTGTCGCGCCGGGCCGAATGGGAAGCGGAAGTCCCGGGGGACGTCCTGCGCTTCGATCATGTAGACGCCCCCGAGCTGCGCGCCGAGTTGACCGCACTGCTGCCCAGCCTGCGCCCGGTGTTCAGCACCGACTTCCTGCGCCTCACCTGGCAGGTCCGGCGGGGCGTGAGCACCATTGAGGTGGCCTTCGACCGGGGCCGCATCCTGGCCGTGCCGGAGGACGGCGACCCGGCCCACCCTCTGCGCGAAGCCATCTGCGAAGTGGAGCTGGAGCTGCTCGAAGGCCAGGACGACGACCTGCTTGCCCTGGCCGAGGCCTTGGCCGCCACCCTGCCCCTGCTGCCCGCCCCGGCCAGCAAGGCCGAGCGGGGCTACCGGCTGTACCGCCAGGAACGCCCCGTTCCCGTCAAGGTGCGCGGCAACGGCTACCTGACGGCCGCGACGCCTCTGGAGGCCTTCCGCGGCTATGCCTTCGCCTGCCTGGAATCCTTCAACCGCAACGCGGCGGGCTTTCTCAGCGCCCACGGCGGCAAGGGTGCCGGGGCGACCGATCCGGAATTCATCCACCAGGCCCGAGTCGCCCTGCGCCGCCTGCGCTCTGCCCTGCGCCTGTTCGCCGACGCCCTGCCACCGGATTACCTGGCCCACTGGCAGCCGGCCCTGGCCGCCCTGGCCAACGCCCTGGGGCCGGCCCGGGAATGGCAGGTGCTGGCCGACGACCTGCGCCGCCATCCCTCTTCCGCCCAGCCCCCACGCCAGTTGGCGCGCCTGCTCGCCCACCTGGCCCGCCACGAGCGGCAGGCCCTGGCCCATGCCCGCCAAGTGTTGGCAGCAGCGGACACGACCCATCTGGTGCTCGGCTTTCTGCGCGCCACCCTGGCGCTGCCGCCCGATCAAACCGGGGTGCTCCCGGGAAAAACCACCGGCAAGGACGCCGCCCCTGGCGCGAGCCGTGAAACGGTCACCAGCCGCGCCCTGCGCCGCGCCGGAAAATCGGTGCAGCGCCGCCTGGCCCGGCTGCAAAAAGACGCCGCCGGCGCCGCCGACCGCCCGGAGGCCCTGGCCAGTGACTGGCACCGTCTGCGCATCGCCATCAAGCGCCTGCGCTACAGCCTGGACGCCCTCGCCTCCCAGGTGCGCCCCCGGGATCTCAAGGTATGGAACCGCCACCTGCTACCCTTGCAGGATGCCCTGGGCCAGCTCAACGACAGCGCGGTAGGCATCGCCCACCTGCGCGCAAGCGCGCCTCGCCCGGACGATTCCCTCGTCGCCCCGGCCATCGCCCGGCTGGAGGGCCGGGCCGATGCCTTGTTCCTGATTCTGCCTACGCTGGTAGCACCGCTGGCGAATCTGGAACCGCCTCGATTGAAGAAGTCCGGTGCGAAAAACAACCCCAACACGGCCGGCTGATACGGGCGGCCACCAGGCTGGTGATCGACGGTCAGGCAATCAGCGGAAAAAATGGTGCTGCATCGCAAGCAACGCACCGGTGCGGCTTGAGTGACGCGATGCCGTCGCCGCTTTGCTCTTTGGATGGAACTATATTGATGGCTTGCTGAACCGCCTCCAACGGAAAGACCACGGAGGCGCGGAGAGCTGGAAGAGATGCAAAAAGACTTTTCCCTAATGCTTGGGGCTTTCTCGGCCACTGCATTCAAGCCACTCTCGGCGCGCTCTTCTTTCCACAGTCTCGACGTTGAAAGTGGCTTGCTTTTACGGGCGGCAAGTCAAATACATGTCCCCCTTTTGTGCGCCCCCCAGCAGCCGCAAGAGGATTCGCATGGATCGGCCTGCACGCTGGAATCGCGGCGAGCTGCCGCAGACGGCACCATAGCCCCCGCTGACACGAAACGCTTGAAGGCGAATCCGACCGGCCCCATGCGGCCGTAATACCCCCATAACCTGCCATGACTACCCTTGCGCCCGCTTCATCCCCTGCCACCGAACCGAACGCGCCCCAGCGCGAGGGAGTCATCATGGATTTGCTGCTCTGGCGCCACGCCGAAGCCGAAGACGGCCCGGTCGACCTGAAACGCCGCCTCCCCCCCCGCGGCGAAAAACAGGCCGCCGCCATGGCCAAATGGATCAAGGCCCACGCCCCCAAAGGCCTGCGCGTCCTCGCCAGCCCGGCGGTCCGCACCCAGCAGACCGCCACCGCACTGGAAATGCCCTTCGAAACCCTGAACGCCCTGAAACCCAACGCCAACGTCGCCGACGTCCTGGCCGCCTGCGGCTGGCCAGACGGCAGCACTTACGGAAACGCGGTATTGGTGGTGGGGCACCAACCGACCCTAGGCCGTATCGCCGCCCTGCTACTTGGCGGGCACGAGGCGGAGTGGAGCATCAAGAAGGGCGCGGTGTGGTGGTTGACCAAGCGGGTACGGCAGGGGGATGGGCAAGTGGTGCTGCGTGGGGTGATCAGTCCGGATTTCCTACCTTAGCCGTTGGCGCCTGATGAGACGGCGCCTTCTTGAACCAGGGTGCAGGGTAACGGTCGTCCCAAGAAAAACCTATGATCCCCTGCTGCCAGAAACGAGGCTTGAAGGGCTGTCCAGGGTACTTGGCCATATAAGCCTCGTCGTGCGCAGCCAGCCGAGGTGCGCCTTGTTGCGCCAGCCACACGAGAAAAAAGGCCAGTAGCAGTGCTCCACCACTCCACACGCATCTCCACCACAAACGCGGGCAAGTATTGGAAACCGCCGTCCCACGAGAACCGGAATCAGCTACGCCCCAGGCCCAACCGATAACCCCGGCCAGTAGCACCTGACTATAAGGCATCACCGGCAGTCCATCGAACAGGGAAACGCCCACAGCCGTCAGCAAGGCTGCGCTCAAGCACACCCGCACCGGATCGTCAGTTACCGCCATGGCGGGGGTGGGGAAAAGTCGACGCATCCCAGCCACTACCAAGGCAATCCCGACCACAGTCAAAGGGAGCCCCCACTCCACCGCCAATTGCAACGGTAGGTCGTGGGGATGGGCCGCCGAAAACCCTGGGGCCTCGGCAAAGTGCATCGGCCCAATTCCCGCCCAGGGATGCTGGCCGATCAGGTGGAAGCTGTCGCGCCAGAGGTCAAATCGGCCGGAAGAATCCGTGGCAGACGAGACGGTTGCCAAGCGGCCATTATCCGTAAGAAGGGGAATCCCCAAACTTTCCGGCAACTTGACAAATACGGCCCAGAAGAGCCCCCCCCCTCCAGCGGCGACGATCCCCTGCCACCGGACCCACTGGCGCCCTACACTTCCCCACCGACACCAGCTCCACACTGCCACGCCAAGCAAAGTCATCCAGACTGCCCGCGTCCCGACCACAAAGGCCAGTGACCACCAGGCCATTGCTGTTACCAGGGTGACTCCCCGCATCGCACGAGGGAACTCCCGGTTCATCAAGGGCAGCACCAGGAGTGGCAAAGTCAGCGCTTGGGTCTGAGAAAAAAAGCGGCGGTTTGCATAACCGGAAAACAAATCCCGCATTTCCAAGGCTTCGCCATAACCCAGTTGCAGGCTGTACACGAGGCCAAAACCCCATAGATAGCTTAGGCACATCAACAGCACGATCCAGGATGCACCTTGATCGAATCGAGCCGGGTCGTACCGGCGCAGACGAGCCACTGCCCAAGCAGTAGCGGCAACCCCACAAAATACGGCCACTTCAGCCAGCGCCCAACCTGGATAAGGCGCCAAGCCGACACAGAGCAGGATCAGGCCAAAGCCACGCCAATACCACCGAGAAACTTGTGAGGGGACAAGCCAAGCTACAACTGCTAATGCACCAGCAAACAGCCAGAGTTGAGCCCACCGTTGCTCGTCATGCCACGAGAAGCCCGTTCCCCATCCACTTCGATTACTCACAAGCAGATAAATGACCAACACTGCCGTCAAGAAAAAAAAAGCCCCACCGATGTGGGGCTTTTGGACTGCTGAATTCATCAAGTCGTCACGCTAACGGTCGGGGTAGCGCTACGGCAGTTGCTTGGTAGGAATTTGTAGAGCGTATTAGCCGCGTTGGTCCCGCACGTCCACGTCAGCGCCGAGCTAAAAGTACCGCTGGGTGCCAAATAAACTTTTTGGCCATCCAAGCCGGTACCAGTAGCCTGGACAGTAATTTCGATGCCATTAGCAGCAGTCCAAGCCATCCCGCTAACATACTTGCTATTCGTTACATCAAAACCAGCCGAATTAGCATCGGTAGGCAGACTTCCGTTAGTGGCAATGAACTCAGCAACAGAAGCCTTGGCCGCATCCAGGCGAACCACCACTTCCGAAACCTTGGCCCGCGCCATATAGTCTTGGTAAGCGGGCAGCGCCACGGCAGCCAGAATACCGATGATCGCCACAACGATCATCAGTTCGATCAGGGTGAAGCCGGCTTGGGCTTTCTTCATCATAGTCATGACAGTTCTCCGTTTAGAAATTGGCCTCCGGGGAGGTTGTTTTTCCTTATGCAGTCTCCGTGCCAAGTACGAATCAACATGAAATATTCCCTTGGAACAAGGTGCTCCGATCCGATGCCAAACGCCCCCTCGTAACTTTCACCACTAAACGTGACGTAAACCGTCACATCCCTAACGTGCTACGTCACTCCGCCCCTCTCGCTTCCAAGTAAGGGGCATTGCACAACATCCAGGAAGACGTTGTCACTGAAGCACAGGAGTACCCGTACTGCGTCCCCCATGGACATAGCCGGCTTATGGAGAGAGGCGATACCCATCATACGGGCCTACCAGCTCATCGGCGCCCTTGTCGCCCATGCGCTCATGGTGGCCCCGGCACACTCAGGGAATGTTGTGCAGGTGCTTGGGCCAAGCAAGGCTCCAAGCATACGGATAGTGGTGACGATGTGTTGGTTGATGACCACCTGCTCGGTCTCTGTCAGGTGAAAGTCGGCCATGAGGCCTTCGCTGGCTTCGTCTGCCGCCTCGGCCAGCACCACGGCGAGCTTCTCCGGACATCGGCACCCTAGGCTACAGGTCGAATGCCTGGTTGTGCCGCAGCATACGCGGCGCCACGGCGACGGCCAGGGACTCCAGCTCGGCCATGGTTTCTTCGATTTGGCCGGTCTTGAGGTGGGTGACGAAGACTTCGGCGCTCCCCGTGTAGTGCACCAGCTCCTCGGCCAGCAGGGCCGGGCAGAGGTGCTTCGACAGCTCGGCCAGCTGCCGCTCCCGGTTGGGGAAGGCGCACTCAATGACCAGTACGCGCAGGTCGGCAATGGCGTTCAGCAAGGGCCACAGGGCCGGGTTGCGGGTGGTATCGCCGGTGAACACGAAGCAGCCCCGGGTGCCGACCAGGTGGTAGCCGACCGTGGGCACGGTGTGCTCCGCCGGTAGGGCGGTAACGTGCCGGGTGCCGTCGGACCAGGCTTCGCCCGCCTCGATGGGGGCGTAGCAAAGCATGGGAGCAGCCGCGGGAATGGTGGCGAAATCGGGCCACACCTCCCAGTTGAAGATGTGCCGGGCCAGGGTATCGATCACCGCCTGGGGTGCATGAACGGTGATCGGCCGGCCGTCGCGGCGATCCATCACCGTGTCGAGCAGCAGCGGCAGGCAGGCAATGTGGTCCAGGTGGGCGTGGGTGAGGAAGACGTGGTCGATGGCCGCCAGTTCGGCCAGGGACAATTCGGCGACGCCAGTGCCGGCGTCGATCAGGATGTCGTGGTCCACCAGGAAGGCAGTGGTACGCAAGTGCCCCCCGCCGATGCCGCCACTACAGCCGAGCACGCGGACTTTCATGCCACACAGCTCCCGGAACCGAGGCGGAAGGCCATGCGCACAGCGGCGATCTCGATGATGTCGCCATTGGCCAGACGTTGGACCGGCGCAGTCACCGGCCGGTCGTTGACCAGGGGGTGGTGCGGGCCTTCCACGTAGCGGAGGGCGTAGCCATCGGGCTCGCGCAGCACCAGCACCACCTGGACCCCGGGCTTGCCCAGGGTGGTCTTGTCCTTGTCGAGCCCGAGCCGGCGCCCCTGGTTGTTGCCGTTGAGCACTTCGAGGTAGGCGCCGCCGGCCGTGGCCGCGCCGGGAGCGGTACCGCTCGGCTGCGATGCAGCCGCCGCAGGCGCAGAGGATTGGGCACGGGTCGTGTAGCTGCGGGCAAAGGCCGACTCGGTCGACTTGCCCTCGCCCCCTGGCACCTGGCTGTCCACCGCCAGGGCCTCGCCGTAGCTGGCCGGGTCGCCCGGCCCCGGCGGCGCATTGAAGAACTTGAGCTTGTACTTGCCCAGTTCGATCACGTCGCCGCTTTGCAGCACCACCTTCTTCACCGGCTGGCCGTTCACCAGAGTGCCGTTGGTGCTGTCCAGGTCTTCCAGAAAGGAATCGTTGAGCACGGTGACGATGGCGGCGTGCTCGCCGGAAATGGCCAGATTCTCGATCTGGATGTCGTTGCTGGGCTTGCGGCCGATGGAAATGCGCTGCGTGCTCAATTCCACTTCCTTGAGCACCAGACCATCCATGGAAAGAACCAGCTTCGCCATATTCCCCCGCTCCATCGGCCCCATGCCGTGCCGGAATTGTGGCAGCGCCCTTCCGGCCCCGTCAAACGGGGAGGGAGCGCCACTGTGCATTCCGTCGCACCGGAAAATTCCCAGTCTCTTCACCCGCGGCCCAGCGCCCGGTACCGCGGCCGCTCATTGTTTTACGCCCCGCTCTTGGCGGGGAGGCAGCCGCCGTTCAGCCCTCGTCGGCCTCTGCGGCGCGCACGTCCTGGCGCCACGCCAGCCAGCGTCCCAGGGCCACCACCAGCACGGCGCCCAGAGCACCACCCAGCCAGTGATGGAACGGCGCGCCAGGCGCCTCGGCGCCGAGCAATTTGTCCAGGTAGGGATGGGTCACCGGATCGGTGACCAGCATGGTGCCGGCCACCCAGCCGAGCAGGCCGCCGCCAGCCATGATGATGGCCGGGTAACGGTCCATCAGCTTCATCACCCCCTGGCTGGCTCCGATGATGAAGGGCACGCTGACCGCCAGGCCGAACACGATCAGGGGCAGGCTGCCCTCGGCGGCGGCGGCCACGGCCACCACGTTGTCCAGACTCATGACGAAGTCGGCGGCGATGATGGTGCGCACCGCGCCCCACAGGTGTTCGGAGGCCGGCAGGTCGTGCTCCTCCTCGGTTTCCGGGACGATCAGTTTGATGCCGATCCACAGCAGCAGCAGTCCGCCGATGATCTTGAGGAAGGGCAGGTCGAGCAGGCTGGTGGCGAAGAAGGTGAACAGCACCCGCAACCCCAGGGCGCCGGCCACGCCCCACAGCACGCCGAGGCGGCGCTCGCGCTGGGGCAGGTTGCGGCAGGCCAGGGCGATGACCACGGCGTTGTCGCCCGAGAGCAGGATGTCGATGATGATGATCTGGGCCACGGCGGCCCAGAAGGCGGGGTTGTCGAGGGCGACGCTCATACGCGGAATCGAAGCCTGTTCGAGGGGGAATCGTAGGGACGGGGACAAGCCGGAGCCCGTCCAGGGCACAACGCGCGGCACAACGAAAAAGGGCAGGCACGACGGCCCGCCCTTGCGCGCACCGGGGCCCGTGGCCCCGGCTAGTCGCGATGTTACAGCAGGGACTTGAGCAGCCGACCCATTTCGGACGGGTTGCGGGTCACCTTGAAGCCGCACTCTTCCATGATGGCGAGCTTGGCATCGGCGGTGTCGGCACCGCCGGAGATCAGGGCGCCGGCATGGCCCATGCGCTTGCCCGGAGGGGCGGTGACGCCGGCGATGAAGCCGACCACCGGCTTCTTCATGTTGGCTTTGCACCACATGGCGGCTTCAGCCTCGTCCGGACCGCCGATCTCGCCGATCATGATCACAGCGTCGGTGTCGGGATCGTCGTTGAACATGCGCATCACGTCGATGTGCTTGAGGCCGTTGATCGGGTCGCCGCCGATACCGACCGCGGAAGACTGGCCGAGACCGATTTCGGTCAGCTGGGCCACGGCTTCGTAGGTCAGGGTGCCGGAGCGGGAAACCACGCCGATGCGGCCCTTGCGGTGGATGTGGCCGGGCATGATGCCGATCTTGATTTCATCGGGGGTGATCAGGCCGGGGCAGTTGGGGCCGAGCAGCAGGGTTTCCTTGCCGCCGGCGGCAACCTTGGCCTTCATCTTGTTGCGCACTTCCAGCATGTCGCGGACGGGGATGCCTTCGGTGATGCAGATGGCCAGGTCCAGGTCGGCCTCGACGGCTTCCCAGATGGCGGCAGCGGCGCCGGCGGGCGGCACGTAGATCACGGAAACGGTGGCACCGGTGTCAGCGGCCGCATCCTTGACGGAACCGTAGATGGGGATGTCGAAGATCTTCTCGCCCGCCTTCTTGGGGTTCACGCCGGCGACGAAGCAGTTCTTGCCGTTGGCGTATTCCTGGCACTTCTCAGTGTGAAACTGGCCGGTCTTACCGGTGATGCCCTGGGTGATGACCTTGGTGTCTTTGTTGATCAGGATGGACATTCAATAACTCCTTACTTGACCGCAGCGACGATCTTCTCGGCCGCTTCGGCCATGGTGTCGGCGGCGATGATCGGCAGACCGGAATCCTTCAGAATCTGCTTGCCCAGGTCTTCGTTGGTGCCCTTCATGCGGACCACCAGCGGCACGGACAGCTTCACTTCCTTGGCAGCGGTGACCACGCCGGTGGCGATGGTGTCGCAGCGCATGATGCCGCCGAAGATGTTCACCAGGATGCCCTTGACCTTAGGGTTCTTGAGCATGATCTTGAAGGCTTCGGTGACCTTCTCGGTGGTGGCGCCGCCGCCCACGTCCAGGAAGTTGGCCGGCTCGGCGCCGAACAGCTTGATGGTGTCCATGGTGGCCATGGCCAGGCCAGCACCATTCACCAGGCAGCCGATGTTGCCGTCCAGGGAGATGTAGGCCAGGTCGAACTTGGAGGCTTCGATCTCGTCAGCGTCCTCTTCATCCAGGTCGCGGTAGGCGACGATCTCGGGATGGCGGTAGAGGGCGTTGGAGTCGAAGTTGAACTTGGCGTCCAGGGCCTTGATGTTGCCGTTGCCTTCCAGGATCAGCGGGTTGATTTCCGCCAGGGAGGCATCGGTCTCCATGTAACACTGGTACAGCTTCTTGATCTCGGCCTGGGCCTTGGCGACGGACTCGGCAGGCACGCCGATGCCCTGAGCCAGATTCAGGGTTTGCTGGTCGGTGATGCCGACCAGGGGATCAACGAATTCCTTGAGAATCTTCTCGGGGGTGGCGTGGGCCACTTCCTCGATGTCCATGCCGCCTTCGGAGGAGGCCATCACGGCGACCTTCTGGGTCGCGCGGTCGGTCAGCACGGCCAGGTAGTATTCCTTCTTGATGTCGGCGCCTTCTTCGATCAGCAGGCGATTGACCTTCTGGCCTTCGGGGCCGGTCTGATGAGTCTTGAGCTGCATGCCCAGGATCTGGCTCGCGTACTGACGCACTTCATCCAGGGACTTGGCGACCTTCACGCCGCCACCCTTGCCGCGACCGCCGGCGTGGATCTGGGCCTTGACGACCCACACCTTGCCACCCAGTTCCTCGGCGGCCTTGACGGCTTCATCGACGGAAAAGGCAGGGGTGCCGCGCGGCGTGGTCACGCCGAACTTTCTCAGGATCTCTTTCCCCTGATATTCGTGGATCTTCATGCGATTTCCTTGCTTGAGTTGAGTTGCGGAGCAAATGCAGGCGAAAGCTGTAGGTACCGCTTCCTACCCGACCGATTGGCAGCAGCGCGCCGGATCGTTGCCCGCCTCGCCCTTGCAGGCGGAACGGGCCCCGGTCGCCGCGGCCGAAACTGGCGCTGGTTGTTGCAGGGCAACAGCCGAGAGCGAGGCGGAAGCCCCCGCCTCGGAAGGGAGGCCGCCCCGGTACCAGCGCGGATAGTAGCGCCGGACCACCGGGGAGGTGGTCTCCAAAGCATGACACCGGTCGAGCTGGAAAGGCTTCTGACCGGTGTCTTCGTTGTCGGTAATCTCGCTGGCGTAGGTTTGCAGGGCCGCGGTGGGAATCTGCAGGGCCAGCTCGGTGAGATGGGAACAGCCGAGGGTGCCGCCCAAACGCTCCTTGACCGCCTGACGGAACCCCTGGAACAGGTTCAGGCCAACCAGGGCGCGATAAGCGGGCGTGATGCGGTCGCAGTCGCCCATATAAGGCGTGGCGTCGGAGGAAGCCGCGGCATCCACCACGAAGAAGCGGGCATCGATGGTCAGGCGCAGCCACAGGTCGTGGACTGCCTCGCCCTGGCGGCGCACACCGGAGGACAACGCGTAGTCGTGGTCCTTGGTGTCGGTCAGGCGCGCCTCGATATCCCACAGGCCATCGTCACGCTTAAAGCCTTCCAGCACCACCTGGCGGAGGTGCATCCGCCGGCGCGGCGCGGACGGAGGAGGCAGGGGCATCGCGTCGATTCCTGGGGCGAGGGTGTTCGATTAGCCCGAAGCACCGGGCGCAAACGCCCTCCGGCCCCCGGGTACGGAGTCCGCCATTCTAACACAAGCCGAAAAACAACCCGCCTGTTTTTGTATGCATAATTATGGAATCAAATTACGCTAACAACATTTCCGTAGCAAAAGCGCCGCCATACTCCGGTTGGCGTGCAATCCGCACGAAAAAAGGCGGCCGGCACCCCCCGGCGCCCCGGAAATGGGCGCTATTATTCGCCCTGCAAGCGGCCTGCCCTTCCTGCCCCGCACCGCCCAAGAACGCTCCATTCACGGGAAACAGCGCATGAAAACAATATTCCTGGTGGACGACTCCGCCACCATCCTGCTCAGCATCTCCAGCATCCTCACCAAGGCCGGCTACGCCGTGGAAAAAGCCGCCAATGCCGAGGAAGGCCTGCGCAAGTTCCAGGCCGGCACCAAGGCCGACCTGCTCATCACCGATCTCAACATGCCCGGCATGAACGGCATCGAGTTCATCAAGGAAGTGCGCAAGCTGCCGGCCTGCCGCTTCATGCCCATCCTCTTCCTCACCACCGAGTCGGAGCAAAGCAAGCGCCTCGAGGCCAAGGCCGCCGGCGCTTCGGGCTGGATCGTCAAACCCGCCACCGCGGACCAGTTGCTCAACACCATCAAGCTGGTGCTGCGCTAACCCCTGTCCGCCTAGGAGCTTTACCGATGCCCCAGTCCCTGTTCGGACGGATCACCCTGGTCTACTTGGCCGTGGCCCTGAGCGCGGCGATCATCGTCTTCTTCGCCCACGACTGGTTCCACGACCAGCTTCTGACTGGCCTCGGCATCGCCCAACCCCTGGGCGACGCGGTGGGCACCGTGGTGATCCTGGCCGCGGCCTTTCTCGGCCAGCGCCTGGTGTCCATCGCCTTCTTCCGCGACTACGCCTACGGCATGGCAACCGCCGCCCAGGACATGACGGCCAAGGGCAGCGCCGTGCGCACCATTACCGACGAGGTGGCGGCCGAACTGGAAGGCGTGCCCGCCTTCAACGACGTGCTGCGCGGCCAACTCAAGGACGTGGTTGCCGAAACCGAGGGCGCCGCCTACCAGATCACCGAGCGGCTGCAATCCATCGACGATGTGGTGACCCGCCTCAACGACTTCGTCCAGGCCAGTTCCGACGAAGCGGCGCAGCGTATCGAGTCGGCCGAGGCCCGCATCTCCGACAACACCCACCTGATGTCGGAAATGCGCTCCTATATCCAGAACCGCCTGGAGGAGGCGGAACGGGACCAGCACCGGGTCAACCAGGTGGTCACCGACGCCCGCGAGCTGGGCACCCTCACCGGCCTGATCAAGGACATCGCCGCTCAGACCAACCTGCTGGCCCTCAACGCCGCCATCGAAGCCGCCCGGGCCGGCGAGGCCGGCCGCGGCTTCGCCGTGGTCGCCGACGAGGTGCGCAAGCTGTCCTCGGAGACCGAGGCCGCGGTACAGAAGATCAACCAGGGCATCTCCGGCGTGGCCGAATCCATCGCCACCCAGTTCCAGGACAAGCTTTCCAACTCCAGCCTGGACAAGGAGCGCAACGCCCTGGAAACCTTCGCCGAGCGGCTCGACGACCTGGGCAGCCGCTACGAGGAACTGATGCGCAGCGAGGCCGTGGTGCTCAGCACCATCCGCCAGTCCAGCGGCGAGCTGGCCCAGATGTTCGTCGAGGCCGTGGCCAGCGTGCAGTTCCAGGACGTCACCCGGCAGCAGCTCGAACAGATCGGCGAAGCCCTGAGCGAACTGGCGGCCCACGCCAAGCTGCTGTGCGAGCGGCTGCGCCAGTCCGACGACGAGACCCTGGCCTACCGCCCCCTGGCCGAACACCTCAACGACCTGTACGGCAAATACGTGATGCAGCGCCAGCGCGAAACCCACGCCAAGGCCCTGGGCCACGCTTCCACCACCGATGGCGGCAAGACCGCCAGCGCCCCGCCCCAGGTCGAGCTGTTCTGACCCCCACCGACGCACGCCAAGGCCCGCCATGCCCGCCCCCCTGCGCCTGACCTTCACCGACGACATGACCATCTACAACGCCGCCGCCCAGAAGGCCCAGCTGCTTGAGGCCCTGGACGCCGGCCAGGACCTGGAGGTCGACCTCTCCCTGGTGGCCGAAATCGACACCGCCGGTTTCCAGCTGCTGCTGCTCGCCAAGCGCGAGGCCTCCGCCCGGGGCTGCGCCGCCCGCATCGTCGCCCACAGCCCGGCGGTGCGCGAGGTCATCGACTTCTACCGCATGGCCGCCCACTTCGGCGACCCCCTGATCATTTCCGCCCGGGAAGGAGAACCCCAGCATGGATGAACTGCTCGCCGTCTTCGCCCAGGAGGCCCGCGAACAGGTGGCCGCCATGGAGGCCGGCCTGCTCCAGCTGGAGGACAACCCGGCCGACCACGACCTGATCAACGGCATCTTCCGCGCCGCCCACACCGTCAAGGGCGGGGCCGGCACGGTGGAATGCACCTTCATCGTGGATTTCACCCATGCCGTGGAAGGCGTCCTGTCGCGCATGCGCGACAGCGAGATCCAGGCCAACGGCGACCTGGTGGCCCTGCTGCTGGCCTGCTCTGACCACATGGCCAGCCTGATCGGCGTGCTCGAGGCCGGCCAGGAGGCCCCGCCCGACGATCTGGCCCTGGAGGGCCGGGACCTGAAGCACCGTCTGGAAACCGACTGGCTGGGCGCCACGGCCGGCCACCCGGCCGAAAAGATCGACCCGGTGCACGCCTCCGGCGGCGGCCCGGTGGCCGGCAGCGACTGCTGGCACATCTCCCTGCGCTTCGGCCAGAACGTGCTGAAGAGCGGCATGGACCCGCTCAACTTCCTGCGCTAC
Organism: Oryzomicrobium sp.; assembly: GCF_036820405.1. NCBI lineage: Bacteria > Pseudomonadati > Pseudomonadota > Betaproteobacteria > Rhodocyclales > Rhodocyclaceae > Oryzomicrobium > Oryzomicrobium sp. The sequence goes on along the minus strand of NZ_DAISLS010000011.1, from coordinate 135,560 downwards.
TTGGCCACCCTGGGCAGCATCGACAGCCTGGAAACCCTGTCCGACGCCATGCCCCCGGCGGCCGAGATGGACCCGGAAAACTGCTACCTGGGCTTCGAGATCCGCTTCCGCAGCGGCGCCGGCAAGGCCGAGATCGAGCAGGTATTCGACTTCGTCCGGGACGAATGCGAACTGCGCATCCTGCCGCCCAACAGCCGCGTCAACGACTACATCGAGCTGATCGCCGCCCTGCCCGAGGACCCGTTGCGCCTGGGCGAAATCCTGGTGCGCATCGGCGCCCTGACCCAGGCCGAGCTGGACGAGGGGCTGACCCTCCAGGCCGCCCCGGCGGATACCGAAGCGGCACCTGCCCACCTGCCCCTGGGTGAAATCCTGGTCGAGCAGAAGCTGGTCCAGCCCGAAGTGGTGGAAGCCGCCGCCGCCAAGCAGAAACAGGTGGCCGACAAGAAGGCCGCCGAGGCCCGGCTGATCCGCATCCAGGCCGACAAGCTCGACCGCCTGATCGACCTGGTGGGCGAACTGGTGATCGCCGGCTCGGCGGTGAACCTGCTGGCCTCCAAGGCCGGGCTGTCCGACCTGGGCGAGGCCACCGAAGTGGTCAGCCGCCTGGTCGAGAACATCCGCGACCAAGCCCTGGCCCTGCGCATGGTGCAGATTGGCGAGACCTTCGGCCGCTTCCAGCGGGTGGTACGCGACGTCTCCCGGGAACTGGGCAAGGACATCGAACTGGTGATCCAGGGCGGCGAGACCGAACTCGACAAGAGCGTCGTGGAAAAGATCGGCGACCCCCTGATGCACCTGGTGCGCAACGCCATGGACCACGGGGTCGAACCCGCCGAAGCACGCCTCGCCGCCGGCAAGCCGGCCCGCGGCCGGCTGTTGCTCAACGCCTACCACGACTCGGGCAGCATCGTCATCGAGGTCGCCGACGACGGCGGCGGCCTGAACCGGGAACGCATCCTCAAGAAGGCCCAGGAAAAGGGCCTGGTGCCCCCGGGCCAGACCCTCACCGACAACGAGATCAACCACCTAATCTTCGAGCCCGGCTTCTCCACCGCCGACCAGGTGTCCAACCTGTCCGGCCGGGGCGTGGGCATGGACGTGGTCAAGCGCAACATCACCGCCCTGCGCGGCCGGGTGGACATCCAGTCCGAACCGGGCCGGGGCACCCGCTTCGCCATCCGCCTGCCCCTCACCCTGGCGATCATCGATGGCTTCCTGGTCGGCGCCGGGCGCGCCGCCTACGTGGTGCCCCTGGATGCGGTGGTGGAATGCCTGGAGTTGCAGATCGATTCCGACGCCCGCAACGTCATCAATCTGCGCGGCGAGGTGCTGCCCTTCATCCGCCTGCGCGACCTGTTCGGCATCGAAGGCCCCCGGCCCGTCCGGGAGAACGTGGTGGTAGTCAAGATCGCCGGACAGAAGGCCGGCCTGGTGGTGGACCAGTTGCTCGGCGAATTCCAGACCGTGATCAAGCCCCTGGGCGCCCTCTTCCGCAACCTGCGCGGCATCGGCGGCTCCACCATCCTGGGCAGCGGTGAGGTCGCCCTGATCCTGGACGTGCAGGCCCTGGTGCAGATCGCCAGCCGCACCGAGGAACAACGCCGGCCCGCCCCGGCCCGCCACGACGCCCTGCCGGCGCTGGCGGCCAGCCCGGCCAGCCACTGACATCCGACAGTCCCCCTTCGTTTTCGCCTTACCCAGATTCCCAAACTTCTGATCGGAGCCCTTATGTTCGGAAACCTACGCATCGGTGTGCGCCTTGGCATTGCCTTCGCCACCCTGCTCGCCCTACTGATCGCCATCTCACTGCTGGCCGTCGGCAAGCTGAACCAGGTCAACGGCGAGATCAACCGCATCGTCAACGAGCGCTTCCCCAAGGTGGTGGCGGCCAACGCCATCATCGACCAGCTCAACCTGGCGGCGCGCACCACCCGCAACATGCTGCTGCTCGACAACCAAGAAGCGATCAAGCACGAAGCCGACCGCATCCCGACGGCCAGCAAAATCATTTCCGAGCAGATGGCCTTCCTGGAGAAGGAAGCCCAGACTGCCGATGAAAAAGCCACCATCGAGAAGGTCAAGACCGCCCGGGCCGCCTACACCGAACAACTGCGCAAACTGATCGGCCTGATGGAAAAGAGCCAGCGCAGCGAAGCCCTGACGGTGATGATGGGCGACATGCGCGCCACCCAGCAGGCCTACTTCAAGGAGCTGGAAGCCCTGATCGCCCAGGAGACCAGGACGATGCAGGAGGCCGGCAAGGCCGCCGACGCCCTGGCCCAGGCCACCCGCACCCAGCTGATCATCGCCGCCGCCGTGGCCGTGCTGATCGCCCTGGTCTTCGCCGTGTTCATCACCCGCAGCATCACCCGTCCCCTGGGCGAAGCCGTGTCCGCCGCCAACCGGCTGGCCGAAGGCGACCTGACCCTGACCCTCGACGCCCAGCACAAGGATGAAACCGGCCAGCTGCTGTCGGCCATGGGCCACATGGTCGGCAAGCTGTCCCAGATCATCGGCGAGGTGCGCGGCGCCGCCAACGGCCTGTCCTCCGCCTCCCAGCAGGTTTCCGCCACGGCCCAGAGCCTGTCCCAGTCGGCGTCCGAGCAGGCCGCCAGCGTCGAGGAAATCACCTCCACCCTGGAACAATCCGCCGCCTCGGTGACCCAGAACTCCGAAAACGCCAAGGTCACCGACGGCATGGCCGCCAAGGCCGCCCAGGAAGCCGGTGAAGGCGGCGTCGCCGTGACCGAGACGGTGAGCGCCATGAAGAAGATCGCCGACCGCATCGGCATCGTGGACGACATCGCCTACCAGACCAACCTGCTGGCCCTCAACGCCGCCATCGAGGCGGCCCGGGCCGGCGAGCACGGCAAGGGCTTCGCCGTGGTCGCCGCCGAAGTGCGCAAGCTGGCCGAACGCAGCCAGGTGGCCGCCCAGGAAATCGGCGAACTGGCCGGTTCCTCGGTCAGCCTGGCGGAAAAGGCCGGCCGCCTGCTCGATGAGATGGTGCCCTCGATCCGCCGCACCTCCGACCTGGTGCAGGAAATATCCTCGGCCTCCGAGGAGCAGAACTCGGGCATCAACCAGATCAACCAGGCCATGAACCAGCTCAACCAGGCCACCCAGCAGAACGCCTCGGCCTCCGAGGAGCTGGCCGCCACCGCTGAGGAAATGGGCGCCCAGGCCGAACAACTGCAAGGCCTGATGCTCTTCTTCCGCGTCGCCGAGGACGGCCAGCGCAGCGCTCCGCGCAACACCGCCGCCAGCACCCCGCGCAGCAGCGCGGCCCCCCGCGCGGCGGTTCCCGCGGCCTCCCGCCCCGCCCCCCTCGCGCTCGACGAGCGCGACTTCGAACGCTTCTGAGGAGATCGCCATGGGCCAGATCGTTCCCCACGCCACCCTGCCCGCCCAGGCTCCCGCCGGAGCCCTGGCCGCCGCCGGTGACGCCCACCAGGTGCTCACCTTCACCCTGGGCGGCGAGCTGTTCGCCATCGGCATCCTCAACGTCAAGGAAATCATCGAGTACGGCCAGGTCACCGAGATTCCCATGATGCCGGGCTTCATCCGCGGGGTGATCAACCTGCGCGGCGCCGTGGTACCGGTAATCGACCTGTCGGCCCGCTTCGGCGGTGCCCAGAGCACGGTGGGCAAGCGCACCTGCATCGTCATCGTGGAAGCCCCCACCGGCGAGGACGGCCTGCGCCACGACATCGGCGTGGTGGTGGACGCGGTGTCCGAGGTCCTCGACATCCCCGCCGGCGACGTAGAGCCGCCGCCGGCCTTCGGCGCCCGCCTGCGCACCGACTTCATCGCTGGCATGGGTCGGGTGGCCGGCCGCTTCGTCATCATCCTCGACGTGGCCAAAGTGCTGTCGGTGGATGAACTGGCCCTGCTCTCCAGCCTGGACGGCGCCCCGGCCCAGGCCAGCCACGCCACTCACGATGCCTGAGGCTGCGGTCCCCCAGCCCTTCCGGGAGATCGGCGCCCTCACGGCCCGGGAATTCGCCCTTTTCCGCGACCTGATCTATTCCCTGGCCGGCATCGCCCTGTCGGACGGTAAGCAGGTGCTGGTATCGGGGCGCCTGATGCGGCGCCTCAAGGAACTGAGGCTGACCAGCTACGGCGACTACTATCGCCTGGTCACCTCGGGCCAGCACGCCGACGAACAGCAGCGCATGGTGGATTTGCTCACCACCAACGAAACCTATTTCTTCCGCGAGCCGAAGCACTTCGACTTCCTCGCCCAGGTGGCCGCCGAGCACGGCAAGCGCCCCTTCCAGGTGTGGAGTGCCGCCAGCTCCTCGGGGGAAGAAGCCTACACCATGGCCATGGTCCTGGCCGAAACCCTGGGGCTCGACGCCCCCTGGCGCATCTTCGGCTCGGACATCAGCCGCCAGGTGCTGGCCCGGGCCGAGCGCGGCCATTACTCGCTGGACCGCACCGACGGCATCCCCCCCGGCCTGCTGCGCAAGTACTGCCTGAAAGGGGTGCGCAGCCAGGCCGGCACCTTCATGATCGGCCGGGAATTGCGCGAACATGTGACATTTCGCCCGGTGAACCTCATTGCTCCCCTGCCGGACGTACCCACCTGTGATGTAATCTTCCTGCGCAATGTCATGATCTACTTCGACCTGGAAACCAAGCGCCAGGTCGTGGCCAATCTGGCATCCAGGCTCAGGCCCGGCGGGCACTTCATCGTCGGACACTCGGAAACCCTCAACGGCATTTCCGAAACCCTGAAAAGCGTGGCCCCCACCATCTACCGCAAACCCTGACGTCCAGGCCACCGCCGCCCGTGCCCTTGCCCCCCGCCCGACATCCCGCAGAAAACACCGAGGCAGAACCACTGACCGAGGTCTTCCTCAATCCGGGGGAATTCCATTTCGGCGGCGGCCGGACCCGCATCCGCACCCTGCTCGGCTCCTGCGTGGCCATTTCCCTCTGGCATCCCCAGCGCCGCATCGGCGGCCTGTGCCACTTCATGCTGCCGACCCGGGCAGCCAAGGCGGCCATGACCGCCCAGGACGGCCGCTACGCCGATGGCGCCCTGGCCCTCTTCGACGCGGCCATCCGGCACGCCGGCTGCCGCCCCGACGAATTCGTCGCCAAGGTGTTCGGCGGCGGCAACATGTTCCCCGGCCGTGAGGCCAAGGCCGGGCTGGAAGTAGGCCAGCGCAACATCGAGCAGGCCGAAGCCCTGCTCAAGGAACGCCGCATCCCCATCGTCGCCCGCCACCTGGGCGGCGACGGCCACCGCAAGCTGGTTTTCGACATCTGGAGCGGCGACGCCTGGCTCGCCTTCCAGGAAGCCCCCCGCGATCTGCCAAGGACATCCCCATGAGCACTCCCATCAAGGTCATGATCGTGGACGACTCCGCCGTGGTGCGGCAAGTCGTCCGCCAAACCCTGACGAACGCCCCGGGTATCGAGGTGCTCGGCGCCGCCCCGGACCCGCTCTTCGCCCTGGAGCACATGCGCCGCCAGTGGCCCGACGTGATCGTCCTGGACATCGAGATGCCGCGCATGGACGGCCTGACCTTCCTCAAGAAGATCATGGCCGAGCGCCCCACCCCGGTGGTGATCTGCTCGTCCCTCACCGAAAAGGGCGCCCAGGCCACCATGGACGCCCTGGCCGCCGGCGCCGTCTCGATCATCACCAAGCCCAAGGCGGGGCTCAAACAGTTTCTTGAAGACGCCCATTCCGACCTGGTCGGCGCCGTCAAGGCCGCCGCCCGGGCCAACGTGCGCAAGCTGATTCCCTCACTGCCAACCGTAGGAGCCGATGGCGTGCTCAAAGTGCCGCCCAAACTCACCGCCGATGCAATCCTCTCCCCGGGCCTGGGGACGGGGGCTGCCATGATCGGCACCACCGAAAAGATCGTCGCCATCGGCACCTCCACCGGCGGCACCCAAGCCCTGGAGGCCGTGCTGACCAGGCTGCCGGCGGTAAGCCCAGGCATCGTGGTGGTCCAGCACATGCCGGAAAAATTCACCGCCCTGTTCGCCGAACGGCTCAACAGCCTCTGCCAGATCGAGGTGCGGGAGGCCAAGCACGGCGACCGGGTACGCCCCGGCCTGGCCCTGATCGCCCCCGGCGGCAAGCACATGCTGCTGTCGCGCAGCGGCGCCCAATACACCGTGGAGGTGGTGGACGGCCCCCTGGTGAACCGGCACCGGCCCAGCGTGGACGTGTTGTTCCGTTCCTGCGCCAAGTTCGCCGGCAAGAACGTGCTGGGCATCATCATGACCGGCATGGGCGACGACGGCGCCCGGGGCCTCAAGGAGATGGCCGATGCCGGGGCCAACACGGTGGCCCAGGACGAAGCCACCTGCGTTGTGTTCGGCATGCCCAAGGAAGCGATCAAGCTGGGCGGCGCCAAGACGGTGCTGCCCCTGGAGAAGATTCCCGAAGCCATCCTGGCCTCGGCACGCTGATCCCGCCGCCGGCGGACCAACCCCCCGCCGGCCGGCTCCGCACCTCAGGCCCCGGCCGTTTCCTGGAACAGGTAGGCGTCGCGGAAGGGTTCCGGCGCCACCGGCGGGCTGATCAGGTAGCCCTGCATGAAGTCGCAGCCGAGGCCGGCCAGGAAATCGCGCTGGTCCTCGGCCTCGACCCCTTCGGCCAGCACCAGCAGCTTGAGGGAGCGGGCCATGTTGACGATGGTGGCAGCAATGGTGGCATCGTCGGCGCTGCTGGCGATGTCGCGCACGAAGGTGCGGTCGATCTTAAGCTTGTCGAGGGGGAAGCGCTTCAGGTAGGCCAGGGACGAGTAGCCCGTGCCGAAGTCGTCGATGGACAGGCTGACGCCGCGCGCCTTGAGGCGGTGCAGCACCTCCACCGCCCGCTCCCCGTCTTGCATCATGATGCTCTCGGTCAGTTCCAGTTCGAGCAGTTCCGGCGGCAAGCCGCTATCGGTCAGAGCCTGGGCCACCGTCTCTTCCAGGCCGGCATGGCGGAATTGCAGGGCGGACAGATTCACCGCCACCGGCACCGGTACCAGCCCCCGGGCTTCCCGGTCCAACTGCCATGCCCGGGCCTGGCGACAGGATTCGCGCAGCACCCACTCGCCCAGGGCGATGATCAGGCCACAGTCCTCGGCCACCGGGATGAAGCGCCCCGGCGGCAACAGGCCCAGTTCCGGATGCTGCCAGCGCACCAGGGCCTCCATGCCCACCAGCCGTCCTTCCTCCCCACGGCGCAGGCTGACCTGGGGCTGGTAGTGCAGGATGAACTCGTCGCGCTCTAGGGCGCGCCGCAGGCTGGTTTCCAGGGACAGGCGCTCCAGCACCCGCGCATTCATGTCGGCGGTGAAGAAATGGAAGGCGTTCCGCCCCGATTCCTTGCTGTGGTACATGGCGGTGTCGGCGTTCTTGACCAAGGTCGCCGCATCCAGGCCGTCATCGGGGAAGACGCTGATGCCGACGCTGACGGTCACCATCAGGTCGTGGCCGTCCACCGCGTAGGGCCGTCCCAGCGAGGTCAGCAGCTTGCCGGCCACCACCGCCGCATCCTGGGGCGAGTCGATTTCCGGCAGCAGCACCACGAACTCGTCGCCGCCCGGACGAGCCACCGTATCGGTGCTGCGCACCTCGGTCTGGATGCGCCCGGCCACCTGGCGCAGCAGGGCGTCCCCCACCTGGTGCCCCAGAGAATCGTTGATGTTCTTGAACCGGTCCAGGTCGAGGAACAGCACCGCCAGTTGCCGCCGGTCCCGGGCCGCCTGCCCCAGGGCTTGGACCAGGCGGTCGGCCAGCAGGGTGCGGTTGGGCAGGTCGGTGAGGGGGTCGTGCTCGGCCAGGTGGCGAATGCGGGCCTCGGAATTCTTGCGCTCGGTGATGTCGGCGAACACCGCCACGTAATGGCGCCGTGCGGCGCTCCCGGAGGCGGCGGCCTGGCTGCCGGCTTCGTCGTCCACCACGAAGATCGACAGCCATTCCGGATACACCTCGCCGTCCTTGCGCCGGTTCCAGATTTCCCCCTGCCAGTTGCCCTGGTAGTTGAGGGACTGCCACATGGCAGCGTAGAACTCCGGGCCGTGGCGGCCCGAGGCCAGGATGCGCGGGTCCTGGCCGATCACCTCGTCGGGCTGGTAGCCGGTGATGGCGGTGAAGGCCTTGTTCACCGACAGGATGCGGTTGCCGGTATCGGTGATGACGATGCCCTCGCCGGAGCCGGCGAAGACGGTGGCCGCCAGTTGCAGTTGGGCCTCGGCCCGGCAGCGGGCGGTGATGTCGTGGATGATCGAATAGGTGAGCCGCCGACCCCGCACCTCCATGACCCCGGCGTGCACTTCCACCTCGCGGATCTCGCCGTCGGCCAGGCGGTGGCGCAGGTGATAGTAGGGGCGCCCTTCCTGGTGGGCCAGGCGTTTTTCCGCCTCCACCTCCGCCGGTTCCAGGGCGCTGATGGTCCAGACCGACATGCCGGTGAGGCGGTCCCGGGAATAGCCGTAGAAACGGCACGCCGCCGGGTTGGCATCGACGATGCGTCCGGCCGCCGGGTCCGACAGCAGCATCACCGACGTATTGTTCTCGAACATCTGCCGGTAGCGGGCCTCGCTCTCGTGCAGCGCCTCTTCCCGGGAGCGGCGCTCGTCGATGTCCTCCACCATGATGATCAGCCCCTGGGCGGGCTGGGTCGCATCGAGCAGGCAGGCGTAGAAATTGGCCCAGAACACCTGGCCGGAACGGCGCCGGAAGCGCCGCTCGAACTTGGCCACCCCGCCATGGCCGAGCGCCGGATAGAGCTGCCGACCGAAGGATTCGAAATCCTCGCGGTCCAGGTAATAGGGTTCCACCGTCTGGTCGGCGGCCTCGGCCGGGGTCCAGCCGAACATGGTCTCGAACACCCGGTTGACCCGGATCAGGCGGCGGTCCTGGACCAGGCCGATGACGATGGGGCTGGCGTCGAGGATTGATTGCAGTTCGTTGGCCCGCTCCTCAGCCAGCCCGCGAGCCTCCGCCAGTTCCTGCAAGATCGAGCGGAACTCCTCGGCAATGCGGCCGATCTCGTCGCGGCTGGCCGGGGTCGGCGCCCCGGGGAACGCCAGGGGATGGCCCGGGTCCTCGCGCAGTAGGCGGACTTGGCCGCGCAACCGCGCCAGGGGCGCCAAGATGCGCCGGGCGCCGAACCACACCGCAATCCCGACCAGGGCGGTGCCCAGGACCAGGAAGGCCACCACGGTCCGTTGCAGCACGCGGATTGGCGCATAGGCTTCCTCCGTGGGCAGCACCGCCCCCACGACCCAGCCGGTGGAGCGGACCGTGCGGAACGCCAGCACGGCCGGCTGGCCGTAGCTGGTGACGCCGTCGCGTACGCCTTCGAAGCCGTGCAGGGCCTGGTCGAGCAGCGGGTTGGCTCCCACCGGCGCCGCCACCTTGAGGATGCGCTCGGGGAAACGGCTGACCAGGGCAATGCGGTTCTGGGTGACGACCGTGAAGTGGCCGGTCTTGCCTACTGGCCGGGTGGCCAGGCCGCCCAGGAAGTTGGGCTGGTTGACCCGCAGCAACCCGGCCAGGTAGCCGGCCACGCCGCCTTGGGGCGTCGGCACGGGTACCAGCACGGCCTGGATCGGCTCCTGAACGACCGGCCCCCGGTAGGGCGGCGGCACGATCACGCCGCCAGGAGTGGCGGCATCGCGGCCATAAGGCAGATAGGGGCGGAAGTTATCCCCGGGCAGCCCCACCCGCCCTTCCAGGGGCGGATAGTCGGCCATCACCGCGCCGTTGGGGGTGAGCAGCAGCAGGTCGTCGAAGAGTTCCTGGAGTGCCTTCTGATCGGCCAGGAAGGCCATGGCCCGGTCCTGGCGCAACGCCGTGTCGGCCGTCGCGGCGGCGGCGGTCAGGGCCGCGGTGCTGATGCGCATGCGCGCATCGACCTCGCTCGCCACCTGGGTCACAAGGGTGAACTGCTGATCGGCCAGGGTCTGGCGCAGGCGCTCCTGGGTCAGCTGCAGCTGGACCAGGGCGCCGATCCCAAGCAGCGCGGCAACGATCAGAGACAGGATCAGGGTGGACTGGGTCTTGAACCTCATGACGCCCCGGCGCCTCCCGGAAGGGCCGAAGGGAAAGCGGACAGGGCGTGGGAAGTCATGGCCCTATATACACGATGCCAGCACCGCCGCGGTATGACGGATGCCACACCGCGGCACAATCGGCACGCCGTTCACGCGCTGGGGATCAGGCAAAAGTCACGGTCAGGCCACCGACGCCCTCGACCCGCCCCTCCAGGCGGTCGCCCCGGACCACGGCGGCCACCCCGGCCGGCGTACCGGTGAAGATCAGGTCGCCGGCACGCAGCTCCACCAGGGTGGAGAGGTTGGCGATGACTTCGGGAATGGTCCAGATCATCTGGTTGAGATCGCCCCGCTGGCGCGCCTGGCCGTTCACCGCCAGGGTGACGGCCCCGGCGGACGGGTGGCCGATGGCCGAGGCCGGCGCCAGGGCGGACACCGGCGCCGATTGGTCGAAGCCCTTACCCATGTCCCAGGGGTGGCCCTTTTCCTTGGCCCGGGCCTGCAGGTCGCGGCGGGTCAGGTCCAGGCCGACGCCGTAGCCGAACACCTTGCCCAGAGCCTGGTCCACCGGAATGTCCCGCCCCCCGTCGCCGAGGGCCACCACCAGTTCGACTTCATGGTGCAGGTCCTTGGTAGCCGGCGGATAGGCCACGGCCACCGCTGCCGCGGCAGCGTCGCAGGGCACCACCGCGTCGGTGGGTTTGTAGAAGAAAAACGGCGGCTCCCGGTCCGGATCGTGGCCCATCTCCCGGGCGTGGTCGGCGTAGTTGCGGCCGACGCAGAAGACACGGCGCAGGGGGAAACGGCCGGTGCTGCCGGCCACGGCCAGGCTGGGGAATTCGGGACGGGGCAGGACGAAGCTCATGGGGGTTCTCCGTGGGGTCTTGGGGTGTTGTTGTGGGTCGGGCGAAAAAACCGGGACTCAGACCGGGTTGTCGATGTCGACGAATTCCCATTCCAGCCCGAACTGCTCCGCCAGCCTGGCGGCCAGGGCCTGGACGCCGTAGCGCTCGGTGGCATGGTGGCCGCAGGCCAGGTAGGCGACGCCGCTCTCCCGGGCCAGATGCACCGTGGGTTCGGAAATCTCACCGGAGATGTAAGCATCGGCCCCGGCGGCGATGGCGGCCTCCAGGTAGCCTTGGGCGCCGCCGGTGCACCAGGCGATGCGACGCAAAGGCTTGTCCTCGCCGACCACCAGCGGTAGCCGGTCGAGGGCCTGTGCCGCCCGCCCGGCCAGGCCGGACAGGGTCAGCTCGACGTCGGGGCGGCCGATCCAGCCGATATCCTGCTCACCGAAACGCCCTTCCGCCACCAAGCCCAGGCGCCGGGCCAACTGGGCGTTGTTGCCCAGCTCCGGGTGGGCGTCCAGGGGCAGGTGGTAGGCCAGCAGGTTGATGTCGTGGTCGAGCAGCGTCTTGATGCGCCGCTGGCGGATACCCACCAGGGCCGGATTCTCGCCGCGCCAGAAATAGCCGTGGTGCACCAGCACCGCGTCCGCCCCCCGGGCCACTGCCGCATCGAGCAGCGCCTGGCAGGCGGTCACTCCGGCGACGACCTTGCCGATCCGGGGCCGGCCTTCCACTTGCAGACCGTTTGGGCAATAATCCTTGAACCGCGCCGCTTCCAGGGTTTCATCGAGGTAGCGGACCACGTCGGCGGTGGCCGCCGATGTTGTCGTCATCGCCATCCGTACACCTCCGGACGTCCCCGCATCGTCGGGGCCCGCGTCCCCATCATCGGCGTGGAGAACGACTCCACCCCTCTCGCTGTCTTCATTTCATCCATCTCGTTTTTTCCCCACACGCCCATGCGCAGGTTCTGGCTGATTTTTGCACAAACGGTGACCATCAGTCTTGCCGTTCTCTTCGTCGTTTCGACCCTCAAACCCGAGTGGCTGGGGCGCGGCAGCGGCATCGTCGCCCTGCGCGAGGTCGTGGCCGGCAGCGAACAGGTTTCGGCCGCCTCCGGCTTTCGCGAGGCGGCCCGGGTGGCCCTGCCGTCGGTGGTGCACATCTACACCACCAAGGAAGTGAAGACGCCGCGCCACCCCCTGCTCGACGATCCGGTGTTCCGCCACTTCTTCGGCGACCGTTTCGGCGACAGCGACAACGAACCGCAGCAAACCTCGGGCCTGGGCTCCGGGGTGGTGGTCAGCCCCAACGGCTACATCCTGACCAACTACCACGTGGTAGAGGCTGCCGACGACATCGAAGTGGCCCTGGCCGACGGGCGCAAGAGCAAGGCCCGCATCGTCGGCAGCGACCCGGATACCGACCTGGCGGTGCTGCAGGTGAAGGTGGACGATAAAGCCCCCCTGCCGGCGATCACCTTCGGCCAGATGGAATCGGTCAAGGTGGGCGACGTGGTACTGGCCATCGGCAACCCCTTCGGCGTCGGCCAGACCGTGACCATGGGCATCGTCTCGGCCCTGGGCCGCTCCCACCTGGGCATCAATACCTTCGAGAACTTCATCCAGACCGACGCGGCGATCAACCCGGGCAATTCCGGCGGCGCCCTGGTGGATGCGTCGGGCAACTTGGTCGGCATCAACACCGCCATCTACTCTCGCTCCGGCGGCTCCCTGGGCATCGGCTTCGCCATTCCCGTTTCCACCGCCAAGGCGGTGATGGAACAGATCATCCAGCACGGCACCGTGACCCGGGGCTGGATCGGCGTCGAGGTCCAGGACATCACCCCGGAGCTGGCCGATTCGTTCCGCCTGCCGAGCAACGAAGGCGCCCTCATCTCGGGCGTGGTGCGCGGCGGCCCGGCCGACGCGGCCGGCGTCAAGCCCGGGGATATCCTGATCGGCGTGGCCGGCAGGAAGGTGGACGATCCGGAAAGCATGCTCAACCTGGTGGCCGGCCTGCAACCCGGCCAGAGCGCGGCCTTCAAGCTGCGCCGCGGCCAAGGCGAAGTGGACGTGAACATCAAGGTCGGCAAGCGGCCGCCGCTGCGCCGCCCCAACTCATCCGACGACGAGTAAGCCGAACTTCGCGGAGCCCGATTCCATGTGCCAGCTACTCGGCATGAACTGCAATGTGCCGACCGACATCTGCTTTTCGTTCACCGGATTCACCGCCCGCGGCGGCCTGACCGACATCCACCAGGATGGCTGGGGCATCGCCTTCTTCGAGGGCAAGGGCGTGCGCCTGTTCCTCGACCCGGAACCCTCGGCGGCCTCGCCGGTGGCGGAGCTGGTCAAGCAGTACCCGATCCGCTCGCGCAACGTCATCGCCCACATCCGCAAGGCCACCCAGGGCCCGGTCGGGCTGGAGAACACCCACCCCTTCCGCCGCGAGCTGTGGGGGCGCTATTGGATTTTCGCCCACAACGGCAACCTGCTCGGCTTCGACCCGGTGTTCACCGGCCCCTACCGCCCGGTGGGCGAGACCGACAGCGAGAAAGCCTTCTGCTACCTGCTCGAACGGCTGCGCCAGCGCCACGGCGACACGCCGCCCGGGCAGGACGCCCTGTTCGCCACCGTGGCCGAGGTGGCCCGGGAACTGGGGCGGCTGGGGGAATTCAACTTCCTGCTCTCCGACGGTCAGGCCCTGTTCGCCCATTGCTCGTCGCGCCTCACCCACATCGTCCGCCAGGCGCCGTTCGCCAAGGCGCACCTGACCGACGAGGACGTGACGGTGGATTTCAGTCAGTTGACCACCCCGGAAGACCGGGTGGCGGTGATCGCCACCACCCCGCTCACCGACGACGAGGTCTGGCATCCACTGCCGCCCGGCTCCCTGTGGTTGTTCGTAGACGGCCAGGTGGCAAGCCGGGCCGACACCGTCCCGGCACCGCCAAAAAAAACCGCCTGAATCAGGCGGTTTTTTGTTGGCTGTCGTCTTCCGCGTCCCGTCGGCTGCCGACGAAGCGGGACATGAAGATGCCCAGTTCGTAGAGCAGGCACAGGGGCACCGCCAGCATGAACTGGGACACCACGTCCGGCGGGGTGAATACCGCCGCGACGATGAAGGCGCCGACGATCACGTAGGGGCGGATGTCCTTGAGCTTTTGCAGGTCGACCACGCCCATGCGCACCAGGACGATGACGATCACCGGCACCTCGAAGGTGACGCCGAAGGCCACGAAGGTGGTCATGACGAAGGACAGGTACTTGTCGATATCGGTCATCCACGCCACCCCTTCCGGCGCCACCTTGGCCATGAAGCCGAACACGGTGGGGAAGACCAGGAAGTAGGCGAAGGACATGCCCAGCAGGAAGAGCAGCAGGGAGGCCACCACCAGGGGCAGCACCAGGCGCTTTTCATGGGAATAGAGGCCGGGAGCGACGAAGGCCCAGATCTGGTACAGCACGTAGGGCAGCGCGATCAGGAAGGCCACCATCAGCGCCACCTTCATCGGCACCAGGAACACGCCGACCACGTCGGTGGCGATCATCTGGCCGCCCCGGGGCAGGCTGGCGATCAGGGGCTGGGCCAGGGCGGCGTAGAGCTCCTTGGCCCAGGGGAACAGGCAGACGAACACGATCACCACCGCCAGGATCGACCGGATCAGGCGGTCCCGCAGTTCCATCAGGTGGGAGATGAAGGAGTCTTCCTGGGGCTGCGACGTATCGCTCATGGGCGCTCGAAAATCAAGAAGCGGGCCGGTCGGCGCGGGCGGGCCTGGTCAGGCTCAGCCCTTGGCGACCGGAGTTTCCGTGGGGGTGGAGGGCGACGGCAGGGGAGCGCCCAGGCCGGAGTGGCCTGCGGGGGAGCCGCCATCGGCCAGGATTTTGTTCTCGTCGGCGGGAGCCGGAACCGGAGCGATGGATTCATCCTCCGCCGGCGCCGCCAATGCCGGCGATGCTGACGATGCCAACGTTTCGGCGCTGCCGGCGGCGGCGATCTCGCGACCGGCCTCGTTCACGCTGGCGGCGGTCTCGGTCAGGGCGCCGGCCACGTCGCTGCCCGCCTGCTGCACGTCGGCAAAGCCGGACTTCAGCTGCTGCTCGGCGTCGCGCAGGTCGGTGGTCAGCTTTTCTTCCATCTGCCGGGCCGACTCGGCCACCTCGGCCTGGAGCTTTTTCAACTCCTCCAACTGCATCTCGCGCTGGATGTCCGACTTCACGTCGGACACGTAGCGCTGCAGGCGGCCGAGCAGATGACCGGCGGTGCGCGCCACCTTGGGCAGGCGCTCAGGGCCGATCACCACCAGGGCCACCACGGCGATGACGAGGAGTTCGGTAAAACTGATGTCGAACATAGGCAGTGCAGAGGGAAGAAAGGGGAACGAGGCGCCGCGCCCGCCAGGGGCCGGCACCTCCCTCTACGGTCAGGACTTGGTCTTTTCCTTGACCTCGCCCTCGATGGTCTGGCCGCCGGAGAGCTGCTGGGACGGCTGGGCGGGGGCGGCGGGGGCGCTGTTGTCGCCTTCCTTCATGCCTTCCTTGAAGCCCTTGACCGCACCGCCCAGATCCTGGCCGATGTTGCGCAGCTTCTTGGTACCGAAGACGAGAAGGACGATGACCAGAACGATCAGCCAGTGCCAAATGCTAAAGCTACCCATAGAAAGTCTCCTTAAAGTCGTTTGAGCATGGGGCCCACGGGCTCGGGGCCGCCAACGATGTGCATGTGCAGGTGCATCACTTCCTGCTGGCCGACGAGGCCGGTGTTGATGATGGTGCGGAAGCCGTCCGGGCTGCCGTTGTCCATGGCGAGCTGCTGGGCCACCTGGAGCATCCGGCCCAGCAGCGGCACATCGGCCGGCGTGGCCTGGGCCAGGGAGGTAATGTGCCGCTTGGGGATCACCAGGATATGCACCGGGCGCTGCGGGTGGATGTCGTGGAAGGCCAACAGGTCGTCGTCCTCATAGGCTTTCCGGGAGGGAATCTCCCCCCGCACGATCTTGCAGAACAGGCAGTTGTCCATCGCAGTCTCTTGCTGTCTCGCCGGCCCTATTACTTGGACACCGTCCGGGCCTTTTTCTCTTCAATGCCGGAGATGCCTTCCCGGCGGCGCATTTCCACCAGCACGTCGTCGATCGACAGGCCGGCGTGCACCAGCAGGACCATCATGTGGAACAGCACGTCGGCGGATTCACGCACGATGTGCAGGCGATTGCCTTCTTTGCCGGCCATGATCAGCTCGGCGGTTTCCTCGCCGATCTTCTTCAGGATCGAGTCCGGACCCTTGGCCAGCAATTGGGCGGTGTAGGACGAGGACGGATCGGCGTTGCGCCGGGAGGTCAGGGTCTCGGAGATCCGCTGCAGCACTTCGTAGTCGATCATTTGTAGATGTCCTTGGGGTTCTTCAAAACGGGATCGGCCGCAACCCAGGGGCCTTCCTGGCTTTCCAGCCGGTAGAAGAAGCAGCTCTCCCGGCCGGTGTGGCAGGCGATGCCGCCTTTCTGGGTGACGCTGTAGAGGATCACGTCGCCGTCGCAGTCGGTGCGGATGTCGCTGACCTGCTGCACGTGGCCGGATTCCTCGCCCTTGCGCCACAGGCGGTTGCGGGAGCGGGACCAGTACACGGCCCGGCCGGTGGCGGCGGTTTCCAGCAGCGCCTCCCGGTTGGTCCAGGCGAACATCAGCACCCGGCCGGAAGCGGCGTCCTGGGCAATCACCGGCAGCAGCCCCTGGGCATCCCAGACGAGGGCGTCCAGCCAGGGCAGGGTGGGGTCGAGGTCTTTGCTCATGGCGGTTGCAGACGCAGAGGGGTCGAAGGGCTCAGAGCCTGACTTCGATGCCCCGCTCGCGCATGTATTCCTTGGCCTGGCGAACGGTGTATTCGCCGAAATGGAAGATGGACGCGGCCAAAACCGCGTCGGCCCGCCCCTCGGTGACGCCGTCGGCCAGGTGCTGCAGGTTGCCGACGCCGCCGGAGGCGATCACGGGGATTTTCACCGCATCGGCCACCGCCCGGGTAAGACCCAGGTCAAATCCGTTCTTCGTCCCGTCCCGGTCCATGCTGGTGAGCAGGATTTCGCCGGCTCCCAGCTCCTCGACCCGGCGCGCCCAGTCGATGGCGCTCATGCCCGTATCGTTGCGCCCACCGTGGGTGAACACGGACCAGCGGCCCGGGGCCACCTGCTTGGCGTCGATGGCGACGACGATGCACTGGGCGCCGACCTTGGCCGAGGCCTCGGCCACCAGGTCCGGGTTCTGCACGGCGGCGGTGTTCATCGACACCTTGTCGGCGCCGGCGTTGAGCAGGCGGCGCACGTCCTCAACCTTGCGCACCCCGCCGCCCACGGTGAGCGGGATGAAGACCTGCTCGGCACAGGCTTCGATGATGTGCAGGATGATGTCGCGCTGGTCGGAACTGGCGGTGATGTCGAGAAAGGTCACCTCGTCGGCACCCTGGGCGTCGTAGCGGCGGGCAATTTCGACCGGATCGCCGGCGTCGCGCAGATCGACGAAGTTGGTGCCCTTGACCACCCGGCCGGCAGTCACGTCCAGGCAGGGGATGATGCGTTTAGCGAGCCCCATGGGGCACTCCGGTAAAGACGGTGCGCACCTCAGCGGCCCACGGTGGAAGCGGCGTCGGCGGCGGACTGGGCTTCCTTGAAGTTCAGGGAGCCATCGTAGATGGCGCGGCCGGCGATGGAGCCGACGATGCCCTCGCCTTCCACGGCGCACAGGGCCTTCACGTCATCGACGCTGGCCAGGCCGCCGGAGGCGATCACCGGAATGCGCAGGGCCTGGGCGAGCTTCACCGTGGCCTCGATGTTCACGCCGGACAGCATGCCGTCGCGGCCGATGTCGGTGTAGATCACCGACTCGACGCCGTAGTCCTCGAATTTCTTGGCCAGGTCGACCACGTCGTGGCCGGTCAGCTTGGACCAGCCGTCGGTGGCCACCTTGCCGTCCTTGGCGTCCAGGCCGACGATGATGTGGCCGGGGAAGGCACCGCAGGCGTCGTGCAGGAAGCCCGGGTTCTTCACCGCGGCGGTACCGATGATGACGTAGCTGATGCCGCCGTCCAGGTAGCGCTCGATGGTGTCCAGGTCGCGGATGCCGCCGCCCAGCTGGACGGGGATGTCGTCGCCGACTTCCTTGACGATGGCCTTGATGGCCTTTTCGTTGACCGGCTTGCCGGCGAAGGCGCCGTTCAGATCCACCAGGTGCAGGCGGCGGGCGCCCTGGTCGAGCCAGTGGCGGGCCATGGCGGCGGGTTCTTCGGAGAAAACGGTGGCGTCCTCCATCACACCCTGCTTGAGGCGAACGCACTGGCCGTCTTTAAGGTCAATGGCGGGGATGATCAGCATAGATAGACGTGGACAAAGCAGTGAAACGGATGAAGAAAATGCCGGCGCGGCGGAACGATCGAACCCCGGGAGCCGGCAGCAGGAATATCAGGGCCGCCAGGCGAGGAAGTTGGCCAGCAGCTGGAGTCCGTCCCGGGCGCTTTTCTCCGGGTGGAACTGGACGGCCACGATGTTATCCCGCGCTACCGCACAGGTAAAGGGGACGCCGTAGCGGGCGCGGCCGATCTCCAGGGCGCCATCGTCGGGAACAACGAAGTAGCTGTGCACGAAATAGAAGCGGGCATTCTGGGCGATGCCCGACCAGACCGGGTGGGGCGCCTGCTCCACCTCGTTCCAGCCCATGTGCGGCACCTTCAGGCGGCTGCCGTCGGCGGCCACCATGGCGGCATCGGGAAAGCGCCGCACCTGGCCGGCCAGGATGCCCAGGCCAGGCACGTCGCCCTCTTCGCTGTGTTCGAACAGCATCTGTTCGCCAATGCAGATGCCAAGGAAAGGCTTGCTCGCGGCGGCGTCGATCACCGCCTGGCGCAGGCCCCGGGCATCCAGCTCGGCCATGCAGTCGGGCATGGCGCCCTGACCGGGGAAGACCACCCGCTCGGCGGCAGCGACCACGGCCGGATCGGCGGTCACCACCACGGAACGGCCATCGGCAACGTGCTCGAGCGCCTTCGACACCGAGCGCAGGTTGCCCATGCCGTAGTCGATGACGGCGATCGTGCCAGCCGGCATCACAGCACGCCCTTGGTGGACGGGGTCACCCCGGCCATGCGCGGATCGGGGCTGGCGGCCACGCGCAGGGCCCGGCCGAAGGCCTTGAAGATGGTCTCGGCCTGGTGGTGCGAGTTGTCGCCGCGCAGGTTGTCGATGTGCAGGGTCATGCCGGCGTGGTTGACCAGGCCCTGGAAGAATTCACGGATCAGGTCCACGTCGAAGCCACCGATCATGGCCCGGGTGTAGGTCACGCCATAGGTCAGGCCGGGGCGGCCGGACAGGTCGATGACCACCCGGGACAGGGCCTCGTCCAGGGGCACGTAGGCGTGGCCGTAGCGGGTCAGCCCCTTCTTGTCGCCCCAGGCCTTGGCCAGGGCCTGGCCCAGGGTGATGCCCACGTCTTCCACCGTGTGGTGGGCGTCGATGTGCAGGTCGCCGTTGGCCTCGATCTCCAGGTCGATCAGGCCGTGGCGGGCGATCTGGTCCAGCATGTGGTCGAAGAAGCCCACGCCGGTGTTGAGCACGGATTTGCCCGTGCCGTCGAGATTGACCCGGACGGTGATCTGGGTTTCCAGGGTGTTGCGCGTGACGTCGGCTTGCCGCATGGGAGTCTTGAAAAGGCTGGAGCGAGGAAAACGGGAAACATGCCGAAATCGGCAGAAACGTGGGTGATGATACCATTTCAACCTTGTTTCTACTTTTTTCCGGCGGCCCTCCGCCGGGTCGCGGTGGTCCCCTGCATGAGCCAAACAAGCCGATTCTGGAGCGCCGTCACGCGCAGCCTGACGCCCTACGTTCCCGGTGAGCAGCCCAAGCTCGCCAACCTGGTCAAACTCAACACCAACGAAAACCCCTACCCGCCCTCCCCCAAGGCCCTGGCGGCCATCGGCGGCGAGAACGGGGCGGACGCGGCCCGGCTGCGTCTCTATCCGGACCCCAATGCCGATGCCCTGAAGGCGGCGGTGGCGCGTCACTTTGCCGCCCACGGCATCGCCGCCAACCAGGTGTTCGTCGGCAACGGTTCGGACGAGGTGCTGGCCCACGCCTTCCTCGCCCTGCTCAAGCACGACCGGCCGATCCGCTTTCCGGACATCACCTACAGCTTCTACCCGGTGTATTGCGGCCTGTACGGCATCGAGTTCGAGAAGGTGCCTTTGGATGGCGATTTCGCCCTCGACCCGGCGCCCTACCTGGCGCCGAACTGCGGCGGCATCATCTTCCCCAACCCCAACGCCCCCACCGGCCGGCTGCTGCCCCTGGAGGCGGTGGAACGCCTGGCCGCCGGCCAGCCGGACTGCGTGGTGGTGGTGGACGAGGCCTACATCGACTTCAGCGGCGACAGCATTGCCGCCATCCCCACCGCCATTGCCCTGGTCAACCGCCACCCCAACCTGCTGGTGGTTCAGACCCTGTCCAAGTCCCGCTCCCTGGCCGGGCTGCGGGTCGGCTTCGCGGTGGGCCACCCGGACCTGATCGAAGCCCTGGAACGGGTCAAGAACAGCTTCAACTCCTACCCGCTGGACCGGCTGGCGATCGCCGGCGCGGTGGCCGCCCTGGACGACAACGCCCACTTCGACGCCACCCGCAAGGCGGTGATGGCCAGCCGGGACACACTGTCCCAGGACCTGGCCGGTCTGGGCTTCGACGTGGTGCCTTCCGCCGCCAACTTCGTCTTCGCCCGCCACCCGGGCCGCGATGCCGACGAACTGGCGCAACGGCTGCGCGAGCGCAGCATCATCGTGCGTCACTTCAAGGCACCGCGCATCGACCAGTACCTGCGCATCACCGTCGGCACCGACGCCGAATGCCGGAGCCTCGTCCAGGCCCTGGCCGACATCCTCGGCTGATCTTCCGGCCCCGGGGCGGACGGCCGTCCGCCCCGCTTCCCCCGCCCCCCTCTACTCTCCGCACATCCCGCGCACGGATTCGCCTACAAGCGGCGAAACCGTCGCACCGCCTTGCCGCGGCCGCGCTACAACATATTAATAATTTTCATGTAACAAGCCGGTGAAAAACCGAAGGTCCGCGCCAGTCGCCGACCTTGCCGAAGCACTCGGCGGAAAACATGAAAAAAATTAATATATCGCCGGCACCACCGGGTCAGACCAGCCCAAGCAAGCCGAGCAACGCGCCCCCGGCGATCAGCCACAGGGGGTGCAGCTTGGGAAAGCGCAGGCAGACCAGGATGGTCGCCAGGGTCGCGGCGATGCCGCCGGGCCCCAGGCCGGCCGTCAGGCCGATCAGGGTGCCGCTGGAGAACACCAGCCCGATCGACAGGGGCGCCACCCCCACCTGCACCGCCTGCTGCCAGGGGGCGCCGCGAAAGCGCTCCCAGTGGCGGAAGATGAAGTAGATCACCACGCTCATCGGCAGGCACATGGCCACCGTACTGACCACGGCGCCGGCCACGCCGGCCACCTGCCAGCCCACCAGGGTCACCACCAGCACATTAGGCCCGGGAGCCGCCTGGGCCACGGCGTAGAGATGGGTGAAGGTGGCGTCGTTCATCCAGTGTTGCTGGTGCACCACCACCCGGTGGATTTCCGGCAGCAGGGCGTTGGCGCCGCCGAAGGACAGGAACGACAGCAGGGCGAAGTGCAGGAACAGTTGGACCAGGATGCCGCTCATGCCCCCTCCCCCGCGTCCAAGGCCGCCATGGCCCGGCGGATGCGCCGGTAGGCGACGATGCTGCTCAGGGTCGCCAGCACGCCCATCACCAGCACCAGGGGCAGGCGCAGCACGGCGATGGCAACGAAGGTGAGGACGACGAAGGGCAGGTAGACCGTTTTTTCCTTGAGGGCGCCGAGCATGCGCACCCCCAGGGAGAGGATCAGCCCCACACCCACGGCGGAGATGCCGCGCAGCATGGCCTGCACTGCGTGCAGCTCGCCGTAGAGGGAATACAGCAGGCCCAGCAGCAGCACCACTACGAAAGGCCCGACCAGCATGCCGAGCACTGCCACCACCGCCCCCAGGGCACCCTGGTAGCGGCTGCCAACGCACACCGCCAGATTCACCACGTTGGGACCGGGCAGGAACTGGCACAGGCCCAGCACCGAGTTGAATTCCTGGGGCGACAGCCAGCGCTGGCGCTCCACCAGCATGCGCCGGGCGAAGGGCAGCACGCCGCCGAAGCCGGACAGGCCGACCCGGGAAAAGCCCGAAAAAAGTGCCCCCAGAGTCACCTCGGGGGGCACTGCGTCGCTGGCGGCGCTTGGCGCCGGGGGGCGGGTTGCGTCGACCATCGCGCCGTCCGTCGCTCCGCCGTCAGTCCAGCCGGTATTCGGCGGACTTGGCGTGGGCGGGCAGGCCCTCGCCGCCGGCCAGGGTGGAGGCGATCCGCCCCAGGGTCTGGGCCCCGGCCCGGGACACCTTGATCAGGCTGGTGCGCTTCTGGAAGTCGTAGACCCCCAGGGGCGAGGAGAAGCGGGCGCTGCCCGAGGTGGGCAGCACGTGGTTGGGGCCGGCGCAGTAGTCGCCCAGGGATTCGGAGGTGTAGGGGCCGATGAAGATGGCGCCGGCATGGTGCAGCTTGGCCACCCAGGGATCGGCGTCCACCAGGGACAGCTCCAGGTGTTCCGGGGCCACCCGGTTGGCGATGGCACAGGCTTCGTCCATGTCGCGCACGGCGATCAGGGCGCCGCGGTTTTCCAGGGCGGTGCGGATCACCTGGGCCCGGGGCATGGTGGGCAACAGCTTCTCGATGCTGGCGGCCACCTGGTCCAGGTAGGCAGCATCGGGCGAGATCAGGATCGACTGGGCCAGCTCGTCGTGCTCGGCCTGGGAGAACAGGTCCATGGCCACCCAGTCCGAATCGGTGGAGCCGTCGGCGATCACCAAAATCTCGGACGGGCCGGCCACCATGTCGATGCCGACGATGCCGAACACGCGACGCTTGGCGCAGGCCACATAGGCGTTGCCCGGGCCGACGATCTTGTCCACCTGGGGCACGGTGGCGGTGCCGAAGGCCAGGGCGGCCACGGCTTGGGCGCCGCCGATGGTGAATACCCGGTCCACCCCGGCCAGGGCGGCGGCGGCCAGCACCAGGGCGTTCTTCTCGCCGCCCGGGGTGGGCACCACCATGATCAGTTCCTTGACCCCGGCCACCTTGGCGGGGATCGCGTTCATCAGCACCGACGACGGATAGGCGGCCTTGCCGCCGGGCACGTAGAGGCCCACCCGGTCCAGCGGCGTGACCATCTGGCCGAGCACCGTGCCGTCGGCCTCGGTGTAGGTCCAGCCTTCGGCCTTCTGCTTTTCGTGGAAGGTGCGGATGCGTGCGGCGGCGGTTTCCAGGGCAGCGCGGCGCTCGGCGGGCAGGCCCTCCAGGGCGGCCCGCAGCTCGGCCTGGGGCAGTTCCAGGGCGGCCATGCCGGCCACGGCCAGGCGGTCGAAGCGGTTGGTGTACTCCACCACCGCCGCGTCGCCCCGAGCCTTCACGTCGGCCAGGATCGCCGCCACCGTGGCCTCGATGCCCTCGTCCTGGGCGGACTCGAAGGCCAGCAGGGCCTTCAGCCGGGTGTCGAAGTCGGCGGCACGGGAATCGAGTCGCTTGATGTTGACCATGGTCACTCCTTCACCGCGCCGGCGATGGCGCCGATGATCGGCTCCAGGGCCTCGCGCTTGAGCTTGAGGGCCGCCTGGTTGACCACCAGGCGCGACGAGATCGCCATGATCTCTTCCACGGCGACCAGGTTGTTGGCCTTGAGGGTGCCGCCGGAGGACACCAGGTCCACGATGGCGTCGGCCAGGCCGGCCAGGGGCGCCAGTTCCATGGAACCGTAGAGCTTGATCAGGTCCACGTGGACGCCCTTGGCGGCGAAATGCTCCCGGGCCACCTTGAGGTACTTGGTCGCCACCTTGAGGCGGGCGCCCTGGCGCACGGCGTTGTCGTAGTCGAAGCCGGCGGGCACCGCCACCATCATGCGGCACTTGGCGATGTTCAGGTCCAGGGGCTGGTAGAGGCCCTCGCCGCCGTGCTCGAACAGCACGTCCTTGCCGGCCACGCCCAGGTCGGCGGCGCCGTACTGGACGTAGGTGGGCACGTCGGAGGCGCGCACGATCACCACCCGGACGTTGTCCCGGTTGGTGG
Source organism: Oryzomicrobium sp. (assembly GCF_036820405.1). NCBI lineage: Bacteria > Pseudomonadati > Pseudomonadota > Betaproteobacteria > Rhodocyclales > Rhodocyclaceae > Oryzomicrobium > Oryzomicrobium sp. The sequence continues at coordinate 111,527 of NZ_DAISLS010000011.1, read as the reverse complement.
GGATGATCAGCTTGCGCGAGGTTTCCGGGTCTTCCTGCGGGACAATGCCGGCGGCAGCCAGCAGGGGCAGGGTTTCTTCGAAGATGCGGCCCTTGGACAGGGCGATGGTGATGGTGCTCACGGGCAGTCCACAAAAAGCGGGGGCGGAACCCGGTAGTTTATCAGGTTCCGCCCCCGCTCCCGGGCGCCGGCCGATCAGCGCACCGGACGGCTTACAGGTAGCCCAGGTGGCGCGGCAGCCACAGGGCGATTTCCGGCACGAAGGTGACCAGGAACATGGTGCCGGCCATGGCCACCACCATCCACAGCACCCAGGGGATGGTGGATTCCATCGACACCCCGGCCATGCGGCAGGTCACCATCAGGTTCACCCCCAGGGGCGGGTGGAACTGGCCCAGGGCCATGTTCATGGTGATGATGATGCCGAACCACACCAGGTCCCAGTGGAAGTGCTGGGCGATAGGGATGAGCAGGGGCAGGAAGATGAAGTAGATGGAGATGGCGTCGAGGAACATGCCGGCGATCAGCAGCAGCAGCTGGATCGCCAGCAGCATCCCCACCTCGGGCAGATTGGCGCCGAGCAGGGCCGCCGCCAGGTGGTCGAAGGTGCCCAGGGTGTTGCTCGCCCAGGCGAACACGCTGGCCAGGGCCACCACGGTGAGGATCACCGAAGAGATCTCGGCGGATTCCACCAGCACCTCGTAGACGTCCTTCCAGGACAGCGAGCGATAGATCACCATGCCCACCACCACGCCGTAGGCCACCGCCACCACCGCTGCTTCGGTCGGGGTGAAGAAGCCGGAGCGCATGCCGCCGAGGATGATCACCGGAGCGAGCAAACCCCAGCCGGCTTCCTTCAAGCTCTGCCAGAAGGGCGGGCGCGGCTCGGCCGGCTCGGCTTCGAAGCCATGGCGCACCGACAGCCACCAGGCCACCAGGATCAGGGTCAGGCCGGAGAGGATGCCCGGGATCATGCCGGCGGCGAACAGGGCCGGCACCGATGCCTGGGGCACCAGCAGGCTGTAGATGACGAAGGCGATCGACGGCGGAATGAGGATGTCGGTGGAACCGGCGGCGGCGATCACCCCGGCGGTGAACGAGCGCGGGTAGCCGGCCTTGAGCATGGACGGCAGCATCACCGCCCCCACCGCCGCCGAATCCGCCGGGCCGGAGCCGGAAATGCCGCCCAGGATCATCGCCACCAGGATGGCGACGATGGCCAGGCTGCCGCGGCGCTGGCCGACCACCGCCGAGGCGAAGCGCACGATGGTGGCCGCCACCCCGGCCCGCTCGAAGATCAGGCCGGCGATGACGAACACCGGGATGGCCATCAGCGGGTACTTGGCGATGCCGGTATAGACGTTGGTGGGGATCGACATCACCCCCAGCCCGGTGGCGGCCACCACCACACCGCCAGCTACGCCCATGGCCACCGCCAGGGGCACGCCGGAGAACATCAGGACGGCGAACAGGCCGAACAGGAGCCAATCCATCAGACGCCCTCCCGGCCGGCGCGCAGGGCGGCTACGATGCGTTGCACCAGGCGCACCACCACCAGGGCCGACAACAGCGGCAGCCAGACGGTGTACAGCCACTGGGGAATGTCCAGGGACGGCGAGGTGACCTCGAACTGGTAGTCGTCCCAGGCCATGCGCGCGCCCAGGCCCGTCAGGGCGGCGAAGGCCAGCAGCGAGGCGCCGTAGCCGAGCAGGCGCGTCCAGTAGCGCGCCGCCGGGCCGCGCCGTTCGACGAAGAAGGCGATGGCGATGTGGTGGTGGCGGACGAAGGCGTGGGACGCCCCCACCAGGGTCATCACCACCAGCAGCCAGACCGAGATTTCCTCGGTGAAGGCGAACGAGATGTCGGTGAAGTAGCGCACCACCACGTTGGCCAGGGTGATCAGGCAGAGCAGGCCCATGGTCAGCGCCATCAGGGCCCGCTCGATGCGGTCGAGCAGGGGGAGAGGAGCGGGCAGCCGCCCCCCCTCCCCGGGCGCCGTAGCGCCGGGGAGGCTTTGGGAGTCGGCCATGATTACTTCTTCTGGGAGGCGGCGATGGCGGCTTCGGCCTTCTTCACCAGGGGCTCGCCGATGGTCTTGCTCCATTTGGCGTAGACCGGGCGGGTGGCGGCCACGAACTGCTCGCGCTCGGCGGCGGTGGGCACGGTGACGGCGACGCCGGCGGCCTCGATCTGCTTGAGCAGGGCGGGGTCGGCGGCAGTCAGGCCCTTGCGCGCCTTGTCCACGTTCTCGCGGCCGGCCTGGAGCGCCGCCTGGCGCACCGCTTCCCGGTCCGACGGGGACCAGCTGGCCCAGACGTCCTTGTTGACCACGAAGATCAGGGGATCGGCCACGTAGTGCCACAGGGTCAGGTGCTTCTGCCCGACGGTGGCCAGGCGGGCGGCGACGAACACCGACAGGGGGTTCTCCTGGCCGTCCACGGCGCCGGAGGCCAGGGCCGGTTGGGCGTCGGCCCAGCTCATCTGGGTCGGGTTGGCGCCCAGGGCGGAGAAGGTCTCGTTATAGAGGGGCGATCCCACCACCCGCAGCTTCATACCCTTCAGGTCGGCCGGAGTGCGCACCGGGCGCTTGGAATTGGACAGTTCGCGGAAGCCGTTCTCGCCCCAGGCGAGAGGCACCACCTGGTGCCGTTCCAGCACCTTGAACAGCTCCTGGCCCACCTCGCCCTGGGTCAGGGCGTCCATGGCCCGGTAGTCGGGCATCAGGAAGGGCAGGGAGAACAGGTTGAGTTCCTTGACCTGGGGCGACCAGTTGATGGTCGAGCCCACGGCCAGATCGATCACCCCCTGGCGGATGGCGGTGAATTCCCGGGTCTGGTCCCCGCCCACCAGGGAGGTGCCGGGGTAGAGCTTGATGTTGATCCGGCCCTGGGTCTTTTCCTTGACCAGCTCGGCCCAGCGCTCGCCGGCCTGGCCCCAGGGGAAGGCGGTGCCGAGCACGGTGGACAGCCGGTATTCGGCCCGGTAGGACTGGGCCTGGGCGTGCGTGGCGACGCCGCCGAAGAGAATTCCGACCGCCGCCAGGGCGGCAAACAATGCCTTGGGTTTACGCATGACTCCTCCACGATTTTTTGCATGTTCTCGGTTGGCTCGCCCTGAGGGCAGGGCGAGCGCCCGATTATGGGAGGGATGCGCGCCGCCGGCAATATGACGGCGGCGGGGCCTGCGGAATGCCGCCGGCGGCTGTCGGCAGCGGCCGGCGCTTACGGAATGCGCCGGACCCGGGCGCCGAGCTTGGAGAGCTTTTCCTCGATGCGCTCGTAGCCCCGGTCCAGATGGTAGATGCGCTCGATGACGGTCTCGCCCTGGGCCGCCAGGCCGGCGATGACCAGGGAGGCCGAGGCGCGCAGGTCGGTGGCCATCACCGTGGCCCCTTGCAGGGCCGGCACGCCGGTAACCACCGCGGTGTTGCCGTCGATGCGGATGTCGGCCCCCAGGCGCATCAGCTCCACGGCGTGCATGAAGCGGTTTTCGAAGATGGTCTCGCGGATCACCCCGGCACCGTCGGCGACGCAGTTGATGGCCATGAACTGGGCCTGCATGTCGGTGGGGAAGGCCGGGTACGGCGCGGTGCGCAGGCTCACCGCCTTGAGGCGCTTGGGTGCCTTGATCAGGATCGACTCGCGCTCGCAGGCGATGTCGCAGCCGGCGTCGAGCAGCTTGTCCACCACCACGTCCAGGTAGGCCGCTGAGGTGCGGGTCAGGCGCACCTCGCCGCCGGTGGCGGCGGTGGCGCACAGGTAGGTGCCGGTCTCGATGCGGTCGGGCATGATCGAGTGGGTGGCCCCGTGCAGGCGCTCCACGCCGTGGATGCGGATCACGTCGCTGCCGGCGCCGGAGATGCGGGCGCCCATGCTGATCAGGCAGTTGGCCAGGTCCACCACCTCGGGTTCCCGGGCGGCGTTCTCGATCACCGTCTCGCCTTCGGCCAGGCAGGCGGCCATCATCAGGTTCTCGGTGCCGGTCACGGTGACCATGTCGGTGCAGATGCGGGCGCCCTTGAGGCGGCCGTTGGCGGCAGTGACCTTGGCGTGCACGTAGCCCTGCTCGACGTGGATCTCGGCGCCCATGGCTTGCAAGCCCTTGATGTGCTGGTCCACCGGCCGGGCGCCGATGGCGCAGCCGCCGGGCAGGGACACCTTGGCCTCGCCGTGGCGGGCCACCAGGGGACCGAGCACCAGCACAGAGGCGCGCATGGTCTTGACCATCTCGTAGGGCGCCACCGGGTTGTTCAGGCCGGCGCCCTCGAGCACCACCCCGTCCACGCCGTCCAGGGTCACGCCCACGCCCATCTGGGCGAGCAGGCGCAGCATGGTGGCCACGTCCTTGAGGTGCGGCAGGTTGGTCAGGGTCAGGGGTTCGGCCGACAGCAGGCCGGCGCAAAGGATCGGCAGGGCGGCGTTCTTGGCCCCGGAGATGGCGATTTCGCCGGCCAGGGGCAGGCCGCCTTCGATAGCAAGCTTATCCACGCTGGGCCTCCCATTCGTCGGGGGTCAGGGTCTTCAGCGCCAGGGCGTGGACCAGGTCGTCCTGCATGCTGGCACCTAGGGCCTGGTAGACCAGTTGGTGCTGGCGCACCCGGGACAGGCCCTTGAAGGCGTCGCTGACGATGAGCGCCTGGAAATGGCGTCCGTCGCCGTCCACCGCCAGGTGCTGGCAGGGCAGTCCGGCCTTGAGGGCCGCTTCCAGGTCTTGGATTGTTACCATGGTTAAGCTCGCAGTTTGTAGCCGCGCTTGAGCAGCGCGAGGGTAAAGGCCGCGGTGAGGAGGAAGCCCCCCAGCACCACCGCCAGCGACAGCCCCGGGGCCACGTCGGACGCGCCGAAAAAGCCGTAGCGGAAGCCGTCGATCATATAAAACACCGGGTTGAAGCGCGAAACCCCCTGCCAGAAGGCCGGCAGGGAGTGGATCGAATAGAACACGCCGGACAGCATGGTGAGGGGCATCACCAGGAAGTTCTGGAACGCCGCCAGCTGGTCGAACTTGTCGGCCCACATGCCGGCGATCAGGCCCAGGGCGCCCATCAGGGCGCCGCCCAGGAGGGCGAAGGCCAGCACCCAGCCCGGTGCGGCCACGGCGAAGCCGGCGTCCGGCACGGCCAGGGCCACCACGGTACCCGTCACCACCAGCACCCCGGCCCCCACCACCAGCCCGCGCAGGGCCGCGGCCAGGACGAAGGCGGCGAAGAAATCCAGGTAGGACAGGGGCGGCAGCAGGACGAAGACGATGCTGCCGGTGACCTTGGATTGGATCAGGGACGAGGATGAGTTGGCGAAGGCGTTCTGCAACACCGACATCATCGCCAGGCCGGGAATCAGGAAGGCGGCGTAGCGCACGCCGTGGACCGCCACGTGGGAGTCCAGCACGTGGGCGAAGATGAGCAGGTAGAGCAGTGCGGTGAGCACCGGCGCCGCCACGGTCTGGAAGCCCACCTTCCAGAAGCGCAGCATTTCCTTCTTGAACAGGGTCTGGAAGCCGAGCCAGCGGTCCGGCGTGGCCGGCGGGCGGGCGTGCAGGTCAGCCATGGGCGCCCTCTCGCAGCAGGTTCACAAAGACATCCTCCAGGTCTGGCGGAAGGACGCGCAGGTCTTCAACGCTACAGCCCGATTCCCGCAGCCGGGCCAGGGTCGGCTCCAGTTCGGCGGCGCCGGCCAGGGCCAGGCGCAGGCCACGCCCGTCGGCCACGGCCCGGGCCGCCAGGTCGGCGGGAAGGCGGGCCGGATCGGCCAGACGCACCCACAGGGCGTGGCCGGAGAAACGGGCCAGAAGGTTGGCCGTGGTGTCGAGAGCCACCACCTTCCCCTGTTTCATCATGGCGATGCGCCCGCACAGGGTTTCCGCCTCTTCCAGGTAGTGGGTGGTGAGGATGATGGTGTGGCCCTGCTCGTTGAGCTGGCGCACGAAGGCCCACAGCCCCTGGCGCAGCTCCACGTCCACCCCGGCGGTGGGTTCGTCGAGGACGATCACCGGCGGCTTGTGCACCAGAGCCTGGGCCACCAGCACCCGGCGCTTCATGCCCCCGGAGAGGCGGCGCATGTTGGTGTTGGCCTTGTCGGTGAGGTCCAGGGCAGCCAGGATTTCGTCGATCCAGTCGTCGTTGCGGGTTAGGCCGAAGTAGCCGGACTGGAAGCGAAGGGTTTCGCGGACGGTGAAGAAGGGGTCGAACACTAGCTCCTGGGGCACCACGCCGAGCAGGCGGCGGGCAGCCCGGTAGTCGGCCACCACGTCGCGACCGAGCACTTGCAGGCGGCCGCTGTCGGGCCGGGCCAGGCCGGCCAGGCAGGAGATCAGGGTGGTCTTACCGGCGCCGTTGGGGCCGAGGAGGCCGAAGAACTCGCCTTCGTCGATCGACAGGCTGAGGCCGTCCAGGGCGGCCAGGGCACCGAAGCGTTTGACCACTCGGTCGATGGAAACGGCAATGGCCATGGAACAGCGGGAGAAAGGGAGCGGGAAAACGGAACGAAACGGAAACGACTGGCCGGGGCGCCGTCAGGCGGCCGGGGCCAGGCCGAGGAGGCCGTCCAGGTCGTAGAGGGCGGCCAGGGCGGACAGGGCCGGCGGCGCAGCGGTGACCGCCAGGGGGCGACCGGCGGCGCGGGCCCATTCGAGCAGCACGGCGAGGCCTGACGAATCCACCGCTTCGACCCCCGCCAGGTCCACCCCGGCGGAGGCCTGGGGCAGTTGAGCCAGCCCCGCCGCCAACAAGGCGGCGGCGCTGGCCATGGTCATGGGGCCGGAGACGCAGAGGCGCCCGTCCTTGAGTGCGATCATTTGCGCTCCGCCGCCTTGGCTTCCGAAGCCTTGTTCTTGGTCTGGAGGGACTTGATCAGGCCGTCCACACCACCGGCGCGCACTTCCTGGGTGAAGGTGTCGCGGTAGTTGGTGACCAGGGAGACGCCCGCCACCACCACGTCAAAGACCTTCCAGCCCTCGTCGAGCTTTTCCAGGTTGTAGTCGATCTGCACCGGCTTGCCGCCGGGCTGGTTGACCTGGGTGCGCACCAGCACCTCGGTGTCGGCCGGCTGCATCTTGAACGGCTTGTACTCGATGGTCTGATTCTTGTAGGCAGTCAGGGCATTGGAGTAGGTGCGCACCAGCAGGGTACGGAACTCGGTCACCAGCACCTTCTTCTGGTCGGGGTTGGCCTTGTTCCAGTCCCGGCCCATGGCCAGGGCGGTCATGTGGTTGAAGTTAAAGTGGGGCAGCACCTTGGCCTCGACCAGGGCGATGGCCTTCTGGGTGTTGCCGCTCTGGATGTCCTTGTCGCCGCGCACGATCTGCAGCACGTCCTCGGTGACGCGCTTGACCAGTGCGTCGGGAGCGTCGTCGGCCATGGCCGGGGCGGCGCAGGCCAGGGCAAGCAGGGTCGAGGCGAGGGAGAGAAGTCGTTTCATCATCGCGTTTCCGTCTGGCTGGGGTAAAAAAGCCACGCGGGACTGGCGTCCCGCGGCGGCGTCTCTGTCATGGGTGGACGCTTATTCGTCGTCGTCCTTGGGGCGCGGCGGATTCCCGTCGTACACCAGGTTGCGCCGGCGTTGCAGGTAAGCGTCACGCAGGTAGCTGTACTTGTCCAGGGCCGCCTCGTCGATCACCTTCTCGGCGGGCAGCAGCACGGCCCGGTTGTTCACCAGGCGCACGCCCCGCAGGGAGTTGCGCACCGCCACCTGGTGGGGATAGTAGGACAGGGGGTCGGTCAGCAGGTCCACCGCCAGGCCGCCGCTGTCGCGCACGTCGCGGGGGCCGGCGACCGGCAGGACCACGTAGGGCCCGGGTTCGGCGCCCCAGCGGCCGAGGGTCTGGCCGAAGTCTTCCTCATGCTTTTCCAGCCCCATCGGGGTGGCCACGTCGAATACGCCGAGGATGCCCACGGTGGAGTTGATCAGCAGGCGGCCGAGGTCGCTCGCTGCGTCCGCCGGCTTGCCCTGAAGCAGGTTGTTGACCCCGATCCACAGGTCGCCGATGTTGTCGAAGAAGTTGGTGACGCCGGTCTTCACCGGGGTCGGCAGCACGTAGTCGTAGCCCTGGGCGACGGGCTTGAGGGCGTACTTGTCCACCCCCTCGTTGAAGGCGAAGACGGCCCGGTTCTGGCGCTCCCAGGGGTCCTTGGGGTTTTCGCCGGTGGTGGCGCAGCCGGTCAGCACCAGACTGGCGAGAAGACTCAGGGCGGCAAGTTTGCGGATCGAAGTCATGGCGTGTCCTGAAAGGTTTGGTCGTGAGAGGGTTGGCAAGGGCGGCAGCGGCAGGGCGCCGGCCGGGTCACTTCTTGTCGGCGTCGCCTTCGGACGCCTTGTTGAACATGAACTGGCTGATCAACTTTTCCAGCACCACGGCGGACTGGGTCTTGGCGATGGTGTCGCCGGGCTGGAGCTTCTTCTCCTCGCCGCCCACGTCGAGGCCGACGTAGTTCTCGCCGAGCAGGCCGGCGGTGAGGATGGAGGCGAAGGTGTCCTTGGGGAAGCGGTAGCGGGACTCGATGTTGAGGGTCACCACGGCTTCGTAGGTCTCGGGGTCGAAGCGGATGTCGGCCACCCGGCCCACCACCACGCCGGCGCTCTTGACCGGGCCGCGCACCTTGAGGCCGCCGATGTTATCAAAGCGGGCCTCGAGGCGGTACGTCTCGGCGAAGTTGGCGGCGGACAGGTTGCCCACCTTGAGGGCGAGGAACAGGACGGCGGCGATGCCGACGGCGACAAAGGCGCCGACCCACAGGTCGAGCACGGTACGTTTCATCAGAGTCCCCGGAACATGAACGAGGTGAGTACGAAATCGAGCGCCAGGATGGCCAGCGCCGAGGTGACGACGGTACGGGTGATCGCCGCCGACACACCCTCGGCGGTCGGAGTGGCGTCGAACCCTTCGAAGACGGCGATGAACGAGACGGCAATGCCGAACACCACGCTCTTGATCACGCCGTTGAGCACGTCGGTGCGGAAATCCACGGAAGCCTGCATCTGGGACCAGAAGGCGCCGTCGTCGACGCCGATGAACTGGACGCCGATCAGCCAGCCGCCGAAGATGCCCATGGCCGAAAACAGGGCGGCCAGGAGGGGCATGGAGATGACCCCGCCCCAGAAGCGCGGCGCCACCACCCGGGCGATCGGGTTGACCGCCATCATGTCCATAGCCTTGAGCTGCTCCGAGGCTTTCATGATGCCCACCTCGGCGGTGATCGACGACCCGGCCCGGGAGGCGAACAGCAATGCCGCCACCACCGGCCCCAGCTCCCGCACCAGGGAGAGGGCCACCAGGATGCCCAGGGCCTCGGAAGAGCCGTAGCGCTGCAAGGTGTCGTAGCCCTGGAGGCCCAGCACCAGGCCGACGAACAGGCCCGAGACCAGGATGATCACCAGGGACATCACGCCGGAGAAGAACACTTCCCGGATGGTCAGGTTGAAGCGCACCAGGGCGGTACCGGAATGGGTCAGGATGGCCCAGAAGAAGCGGGCGGCGAAACCAAGCCGCCACAGCGAATCGACCACGGACGCCCCCAGGCGGGACAGCAGGCGCTTAAGCACGACGGGGCTCCAGCAGGGAGGCGACGGGCGGCGCCGGGTAGTGGAAGGGCACGGGCCCGTCGGCCTCGGCATGGACGAACTGGTGCACGAACGGGTCGGTGGAATTGCGGATCTGGTCCGGCGTGCCTTCGGCCACCACGCGGCCGTTGGACATGAAGTAGATGTAATCCACGATCTGCAGGGATTCCTGGATGTCGTGGGTCACCATGATCGAGGTCGCCCCCAAGGCGTCGGTGAGCTTGCGGATCAACTGGCCGATGATGCCCAGGGAGATGGGGTCCAGGCCGGTAAACGGCTCATCGTACATCACCAGCATCGGGTCCAGGGCCACCGCCCGGGCCAGGGCCACCCGGCGCGCCATGCCGCCGGACAGCTCCCGGGGCGCCAGCTGGGCCGCGCCGCGCAGGCCCACGGCCTGGAGCTTCATGGCCACCAAGTCGGCCACCAGGGATTCGGGCAGGTCGGTGTGCTCGCGGATCGGGAAGGCCACGTTGTCGAACACCGACATGTCGGTGAACAGGGCGCCGAACTGGAACAGCATGCCCATGCGCCGGCGCAGGGCGTACAACTCGGCCTCGTCCATGGCCGCCACCTCGCGGCCGTCCACCCGCACCTCGCCCGAGGACGGCCGCAGCTGGCCGCCGATCAGGTTGAGCAGGGTGGTCTTGCCGCAGCCTGACCCGCCCATGATGGCCACCACCTTGCCCCGGGGGAAACGCATGTTGATCCCGGACAGGATGGGGCGATCCGCATCGTAGGCGAAGTGCAGGTCGCGTATTTCGACGAGACTCTCGGAAGTCACGGCTGGCAAAAAAGTCCTGGAGAAATAACGGCCTGGGCATCGGCGGCAACACTGCCGCCAGCACATTGGAATGAGCAGCCGAACGGCGCCCGGAGGCCTGACAAAGGTGCGCATTGTAGCAGAAGCGCCTTTCCGCCCTGCCCCGGAATTCTCTGCGCCCCAGGTACGTGACATTTCCGCGACAGTCTGGCTACAATCCAGAAACAATTCCAATATCATAAAAACAACCCAGCAGCATTCTTCCAGGGGAGGTTGCTGTGCCAGACGGTTCGTTCATCCATCCACCGCCACCTCGCGGACTGCCATGGCGCCGCCGCATCCGTGGGGCCATGCTTTGGCTGGCCCTGGCATTTCTGGCGACCGCCTGTTCCGCCCCCGCCCCCCGGCCTCCCTCGTCAGCCCACCTGACTGAAACGGACACCCTTCGGCCCACGCCGGGCACCCCGCCCCCGCTGGTGACCCAGCCCCTGCTCCTGCCGCCGCCCAAGCCCGGCGCGGCAGCCCGCACCGAGGTCTACTCGGTAGTCGTTAACAACGTAAAGGTCCACGACCTGCTGTTCGCCCTGGCCCGGGACGCCAAGGTCAACGTGGACATCCACCCCGGCATCGCCGGCACGGTCACCCTCAACGCCATCGACCAGACCCTGCCCCAGCTCCTCGCCCGCATCGCCCGGCAGGTGGATCTGCGCTGGGAGCTGGACGGCCCGAATCTGGCGGTGATGCCTGACACGCCCTTCCTGCGCCACTACAAGGTGGACTACGTCAACATGAGCCGGGACACCAGCGCCACCGTGTCCCTGGCCACCCAGCTGGCCACTGGCGCGGCGGTGGCGGGCACCACCACCGGAACCACCGCCCCAGCGCCGGGCGCCACCAGCAACAATTCCCTGACCCGCATCGAGAACAAGGCCCAGAACCGTTTCTGGGAGACCCTGATCGCCAACGTCCGCGACATCCTGCGCGAAACCGACAAGCTGCTGCCCGAGGGGTCCAGCGAGACCGTGGTGGAGCAGGCCGCCAGCCAGACCACCACCGGCACCGGTGCCACACCCCACGCCGGCATCGGCCGGTCCCTGTCCGCCGCCGCCAATGCCGCCGCGGCCGGCAGCATCGCGGCCAGCCCCAACCCGGCCTCGCTCCAGGGCAATGGCACCACGGTGGTGCGGCGCTCAACCTTCCGCGAAGCGGCCTCGGTGATCGCCCATCCGGAAAGCGGCGTGGTCACGGTGCGGGCCACCTCCCGCCAGCACGAGCGCATCCGGGAATTTCTCGACCGGGTGCTGGCTTCGGCCCGCCGCCAGGTGCTGATCGAGGCCACCATCGCCGAGGTCCATCTGACCGAGAACTTCCGCCAAGGCATCGACTGGAGCCGCCTGCCCCTGGGCAGCAAGGGCTTCACCCTGCAAACGCCGAGCGCCACCGGTTTCTTCGCTGCCGGCAGCCGCCTCGCCGAACTGGCCTATCGCAACCCGGACTCGCGCCTGGGCGGCATCGCCGCATCGATCAGCCTGCTGGAGAGCTTCGGTACGGTGAAGGTGCTGTCCAGCCCGAAGATGAGCGTTCTCAATAACCAGAGCGCCATCCTCAAGGTGGTGGACAACCAGGTGTTCTTCACCATCAAGGCCGACACCACCCAAAACCAGACCAGCACCGTCACCACCTTCACCACCACGCCCAATTCGGTGCCGGTGGGCATCGTCATGAACGTCACGCCCCAGATCGGCGACGGCGACACGGTGATCCTCAACATCCGCCCCAGCATCTCGCGCATCATCGGCCAGGTGCGGGACCCCAACCCGGCCCTGAAGAAGAGCGCCAGCAATGGCTTCGCCGAGGACATCGTCAGCCAGATCCCGGTGATCCGCACCCGGGAGATGGAATCGGTACTGCGCATCGAGAACGGCAACATCGCCGTCCTGGGCGGGCTGATGGAAGACAGCGTGGACAACCAGGACGAGGGCATCCCCGGCCTGCACCGGCTGCCCGGCCTCGGCGCCCTGTTCACCAACCGCAACGACGCCACGGCCAAGGGCGAGCTGGTGATCTTCCTGCGCCCGACCATCGTCCGCGACGCCAGCCTGGCGGGGGATTACGCCGCCCTGCGCGAACAATTGCCCGGCCCCGCCTTCCTCCAGGGCGATACGCCCCGCTGGCAGCTGGCGCCGGCCACACCGCTGGATGGAGGCCAGCGCCCATGACCTGGGGCCACCACCCGGCCGTCGATGGGTATCCCACCCCGGCCACCGCGGCACTCTCCCTGGCGGAAGCGGAGCCGCCCCGACACCGCGAACCGACCAAACCGACCGCCCGGCGCGACGCCCCGTGGGGGGAATCCCCCCCAGAGGCAGGACCAGCACCGGCAACTCCGCGCCCCTATTGGCTTTGGGGTGCGGGAGCGCTCACCGCGGCGCTCCTGGTCGCTGCCGTCCTGGCCTGGCACCCACCGTTCGGTGCCACCCCGGCAAACGCATCCGCCGGCACCGCACCGCCGCCCCCTGCTCCGGCCGCCACAGCCGACAGCCCCGTGCCCCCCACCGTCTTGGCCGCCCCGGCAAACCCCGAGGCGGTAACGGCCCCCTCGACCCAAACACCCCGCAACGCCCCCACTACGCCGCCAGACCCCAAACGGGTGCCAAACAACGCCACGGCTATCGATGCCACCGACGCCCCCATCTTCCGCCGCCATGCCCCTGACACAGGAACCAACCCCCTCGACCGCCCCCATGCCCTGCTCCAGGCCGGTCGGTTCGACGAGGCGGAGCAGGCCTACCGGGCCATAGTGCATACCGATCCGCACAACCCGGACGCCCTGACGGCCCTGGGCCTGCTGGCCGCCCGGCGCGGGGAGATGGAACGGGCCGCGGCGCTCTACGGCCGCGCCCTCATCGCCGATCCCCGCCACGGCCCTGCCCTGGCCGGGCTGACGGGGCTCCAGGGCGAGCACGAGGCCATCGGCGAGAGCCGGCTGAAGGCCCTGCTGACCGGCGATCCGGGCAACGCCGCCCTGCACTTCGCCCTGGGCAACCTGCTGGCCGGACAGCAACGCTGGGGCGAGGCCCAGCAGGCCTTCTTCGCCGCCCACAGCGCTGCCCCCGACAACCCGGACGCGCTCTACAACCTGGCGGTGGCCCTGGACCGCCTGCACCGACCGCCCCTGGCCGCCCGCTACTACCGCCTCGCCCTGGACGCGGCCCACGAGCGACCGGCGGGGTTCGACACCCGGCTCGCCCAGGCCCGCTTGGAAGCGCTGGCCCCGACGGCCCCCGGGGCCGCCACGCCCTGAGCCGTATTCCCCTGGACCCCGGCCATGGCGCCCCACCCCCAACTCCATCACACCCTCGGCGACATCCTCATCGCCCGGGGCCTGGTCAGCGCGGACCAGATGCACATCGCCCAGCGGGAGCGGGCCAGGACCGGCCAGCCGATCGGCCGCCTGCTGGTTGAACTGGGCTTCATCGCCGAGGCCACCCTGCGCCAGGCCCAGAGCGAAAGCCAGGGCCGGGAGGGCGTGGACTTGGCCCATGCCCTGCCCGACCCCCAGGCCCTGGCCCTGCTGCCCCGCCACCTGGCCGAACGGCACCGGGCCTTGCCCCTGGCCTTCGACGCCGAAACCCGGTGCCTCACCCTGGCAATGGCCGACGCCGACGACATCGTGGCCCTGGACCGGCTCCGCGCCCATCTGGGCGACGACGTGGCGGAAGTGCGCCTCCTGGTGGCCGGCGAGGCCGAGATCGAGCGGGCCATCGACGCCCACTACGGTCACGAGCTGTCCATCGACGGCATCCTGCACGAACTCGAAACCGGCAGCGCCGAGCCTCGCCCGCCGTGGCCGGCAAGCGGGCACCACGGCCAGGAGGATTACGGCCAGCCGGTGGTACGCCTGATCGACGCCCTGTTGGCGGATGCCGCCCGGCAGGGCGCCTCGGACATCCATTTCGAGCCGGAAGCCACCTTCCTGCGCATCCGCTACCGCATCGACGGCCTGCTGCGCCAGGTGCGGATGCTGCACAAGAGCCACTGGCCGGCCATGGCGGTACGGCTCAAGGTCATCGCCGGCATGGACATCGCCGAGTGCCGGGCACCCCAGGACGGCCGCGCCACCCTCACCCTGGGCGGCCGCCCGGTGGATTTCCGCGCCTCCAGCCAACCCACCTTGCACGGCGAGAACCTGGTACTGCGCATCCTCGACCGGCACAAGGGCATCGTCCCTCTGGACAGCCTGGGTATGAGCGGCGACCAGCTTGCCCAGCTCGACACCATGATCGCCCGTCCGGAAGGGCTGATCCTGTTCACCGGCCCCACCGGCAGCGGCAAGACCACCACCCTGTACTCGATCCTCAGCCACCTCAACCGGCCCGAGATCAGCATCATGACCCTGGAAGACCCAGTGGAATATCCCCTCCCCCTGGTGCGCCAGACCTCGGTGGCCGAAAGCGGCCTGGACTTCGCCACGGGCATCCGCACCATGATGCGCCAGGACCCGGACGTGATCCTGGTGGGCGAAATCCGCGACAGCGAGGGCGCCGCCATGGCCTTCCGCGCCGCCATGACCGGCCACCAGGTTTATTCCACCCTGCACGCCAACTCGGCCCTGGGCGCCTTTCCCCGCCTGATCGACATCGGCGTCTCGCCGGACCTGCTGGCCGGCAACGTGATCGGCGTGGTCAGCCAGCGCCTGGTGCGTCGCCTCTGCCCCCACTGCAAGACCGGCCGCCCCGCCGATGCCCGGGATCGCCGCCTGCTCGGCCTGGCCCCGGAATCTCCCGCCCCCCTGCTGTACCGCCCCGGCGGCTGCGCCCACTGCAACCGGCAGGGCTACCGGGGCCGCCTGGCGGTGATGGAGGTCCTGCGCATGAACGCCGAGCTGGAGGAACTGGTTGCATCCCGCGCCCCCCAGCGGGCCCTGGGCGAGGCCGCCCGGAGCGCCGGATTCCGCTCCCTGGCCGAGGACGGCACCGCCCGGGTCCTGGCCGGCGACACCGCCCTGGACGAGTTGGCCCGGGTGGTGGACCTGACCGGGCGGCTGTAGCCATGCGCTTCGCCTACCGCGCCATCGACGCCGACGGCCGCCGGGTACGGGGCCAGATCGACGCCGCGGGCCTGGCCGACCTGGAGGCGCGCCTGGGCCGCCTCGGCCTGGACCTGGTGAGCGGCGCACCGCTCCACACCAACAGTTTCAGCCTGGGTCTCGGCCTTGGCCCGGATCGCCTCCTGCCGCGGCGCGAACTGATCGACCTGTGCTTTCACCTCGAACAGCTGTACCGGGCCGGCGTGCCCCTCCAGGACGGCCTGACCGACCTGCGTGACACCCTGGACAGGCCCCGCAGCCGCCGGGCCGCCGCCGCCCTGGCCGAAGCAGTGGCCGGCGGCCAATCCCTGTCCCAGGCCATGGCCGCCCAGGGTCGGACCTTTCCGCCCCTGGCGGTGAACCTGGTGCGGGCAGGGGAAGCCAGCGGCCGCCTGGCCGAGGTACTGGCCAGCCTGGGGGACACCCTGAAATGGGAGGATGAACTGGCCGCCCACACCCGCCGCGCCCTGACCTACCCGGCCTTCGTGGCGGTGGTGGTGCTGGCTGCCACCGGCTTCCTGATGGTCTACCTGGTGCCCCAGCTCAAGCAGTTCGTGCGCGGCATGGGCCAGGCGCTGCCGTTGCAGACCCGGGCCCTGTTCGCCGTCTCCGACCTGCTGGCGCGGCACTGGCCGACACTGCAGCTCCTGCCCCCGCTCCTGCTGGCCCTGGGCACTGCCCTCTGGCGCACCAGCCCCCGGCTGCGCCTCGCCACCGACGGCGCACTGCTGCGCCTGCCCTTGATCGGCGGGTTACTGCTGAAACTCGCCCTGTCGCGCTTCGCCGCCACCTTCGCCCTGCTCTACGGCGCCGGCATCCCGGTGCTGGAAGGACTGGGCATCACCCGGCAGGTGGTCGGCAACCGGGCCGTCCGCCAGGCCCTGGCCCGGGCCGAGACCCAGATCGCCCAGGGCAGCGGCATCGCCGCCGCCTTCGCCCACACCGGCCTGTTCCCGCCCCTGGTGCTGCGCATGCTGCGGATCGGCGAGCAGACCGGCGGACTGGACCGGACCCTGGCCAACGTCGGCTATTTCTACACCCGGGACGTGCGGGACGGCGCCGCCCGGCTCCAGTCTCTGGTGGAACCGGCCCTGACCCTGATCCTCGGCGCCCTGCTCGGCTGGGTGATGCTCGCGGTGCTGGGGCCGGTGTACGACACCCTCGGGCGCATCAAGGCGTAACACGGCCCCCATGCCCCGCCCCATCCTCTACCTGAACGCCCAGGGTCTGACCCTCTACCGAGCGGGGCCAACGGGCTTGCGCGCCGCCGCACGGTTTTCCGCCGACGACGCAGGCCACGCCGCCTTCCGTCATCACCTGGATGGCGAAACGGACGCCAGCCCCTGCCTGGTGCTCGCCGACCTGGCCGAGGAAGACTTCCAGGAAATCACCGTGCCCCGCCTGTCCGCCCCGGAACGCCGCACGGTGATCGCCCGCCGCCTGGAACGGACCTTCCCCGCCACGCCCTACGCCACGGTGCTGTCCCGCGCCCCCATCCCCGGCGGCCGCCGCCGCGAGGAGCGCCTGCTGCTGGCCGCCCTGACCGCCCCGCGACTGCTGGCGCCCTGGCTGGATGCCCTGGCCAACGCGGGCCGCCCCGTGGCCGGGCTCCACTCCGCCGCCCAACTGGCGGCGCCCCTGGCCGCCCGCCTGGGGCTGCACCGGCTTGACGCCTGCCTGCTGCTGACGTTCCAGGACGGCCACCTGCGGCAGACCTACCTGGTCCGTGGTTCCCTGCGGCTGAGCCGCCTGAGCCCGCTGACCGTGCCTGCCGCCCAGGCTTCCGATCCAAACGCCGTGTTCCAGGCGGCGCACCGGGAAGCCGAACGGCTGGCCCGCTACCTGCACAGCCAGGGCCTGTGGCAGCCCAAGGAAGGAGTTCCCCTGGCGGCCTGCCTGATTGCACCCGGCACGACCCAGGCCCCCGAAAACCCATCGGCAAAACCGCTGCACGAGGACGTCCCCCACCCCACGCTCTTGGTCCAACTCCGCTGGCTCGACCCGGCCCTCGCCCTCCCGTGCCCTAACGGCTCGACCCCTACCGCCGACCTGCCCGCAGCGCTGCCGACCTTACTGGCACGGCATCCCCCGGCAGCCCAATTCGCCCCGCCGCTCCTGCGCCGCCGCTATCGCCTCTGGCAAGCCGGCCGCCTGCTGCCTCGCCTGGGCGCCCTCACCCTGCTGCTCTGCCTGTCGATCGGCCTGTGGCAATGGCACCGGGCCGCCATGCTGGAACGGGAGGGCCAGCAACTGGCCCGGCAAGCCGCGGCGGCGGAAGAACGCTACCGGACCGGGCTGGCCGCCCTGCCGCCCTCCCCCACCGACCGGGACACCCTGCGGGCCGTGGTCGGCCGCTACCAGGCGCTGGAACGCCAGAGCCCGTCGTTCGAGCCTCTCCTGCACGCCCTCGGCCGGGCCCTGGCCGCCGCCCCGGAAATCGAACTGACCCGCCTGGAATGGTCCCGGGAGGTCCAGACCGGCGACGGGGGCGATACCCCACCCCGGCAAACGGATGCGGCGGGAACGCTGCGGGCCGAACTGCACGGCGCCCTGCGCCCGGCCGGCGATCCCTCGCCCCGCGCCGCCATGGCCGCGTTCACCGCCTTCACCCGGCGGCTGGCCGAGGCGACCGGCACGCCGCCAACGGTGCTGCAAGCGCCCTACGACCTGTCACCGGGCGCGACGCTGCGCAGTGGAAGCCATGGTGAAAGCGCCGCCCCAGCCTTTGCCCTCAGCCTGGAGGTTTCCGCGCCATGACCTGGTTTCTGCCCACCCGC
Organism: Oryzomicrobium sp.; assembly: GCF_036820405.1. Taxonomy (NCBI): domain Bacteria; kingdom Pseudomonadati; phylum Pseudomonadota; class Betaproteobacteria; order Rhodocyclales; family Rhodocyclaceae; genus Oryzomicrobium; species Oryzomicrobium sp. The sequence continues at coordinate 93,347 of NZ_DAISLS010000011.1, read as the reverse complement.
ACCGAGCTGGCCGGCCTGCGCCGTCCCTTGGCGTTCACCCTGGCACTGATGGCCCTGGGCGCATTGGCCCTGGCCGGGGGCGGCTACGCCCTCACCCAGGCGGAACGGGGCCGGACCGCCGCCGATGCCCGCCTCCGGGACGCCGCCAGCCGGCTGTCCCGCATCGAGGACGAAGCGCAGGACATCCGCCACCACGCCGAACAGTTCGCCCGCCTGCAACGCCGCGGCATTCTGGACGGCGGGCGGCTGGAGTGGGTCGAAACCCTGGCCGGCCTCGGCCGGCACCTGGCGCCGGCCGCCCTGGAGTATGAGTTCGCCCCGCGCCAGCCCCTGGGCGACGCCGGCGGCTACGTCTTCCACCGCACCCCCATGGCCCTGCGCCTGCGGCTGGCCCACGAGGGGAAATTGTTCGCCCTGCTCGGCGCCCTGGAGCAGGAGGCCCGGGCCCGGGTGGTGGTGCGCCGCTGCCGGCTGCAACGCCTTGCCCCCGACGGCACCGCCACCGCTGCAACGTTGGAGGCCGACTGCGCCCTGGACTGGATCGCCGCCGAGAAAGCGCCCCGGCCATGAAGCCCGCCTTCGCCCCCCTCATCGTTCCCCTCATGGCCCTGCTCCTGTCCCTGGCACCCTGGCCGGCAACCGGCCAGGAGGCTCCGGAGCGCCTGTTCTTCAACGCCGAAGAGCGCCGGCAACTGGATGCGCGCCGCCACGACGGCCTCGTCGGCGCCGCGGCAGACACCGCCCTGCGTCTGGACGGCCTGGTGGTACGCGGCGACGGCCAGCGCGTCCTGTGGCTGAACGGCCATCCCCACTCGCGCCCCTGGCCGGACGGTTTCGCCCCAACCCGACGAGGAGCCCGTCAGGGCAACCAGGAACTGCGTCCCGGCGACGGCCTGGATGGCGCCGGACATCACCATCCGCTGCTTCCCGCCGGCGCCATCACCATACGCCGCAGCACGACGCCATGAGCCGATCCGCCCGCAAACTCGCCGGCCCCCGCCGGGCGCACGCCCAGCAACGCGGCGCCGCCCTGTTCCTCCTGCTGGCCCTGGTCGGGGTGGCCGCCGCCGGACTCCTGGTCACCGGCCTGGCCCGCCTCGACCTCACCGGGGAACGTCGCCGCTTCAACACCCAGGTACTGCAACAGGCCCGGGAGGCCTTGATCGCCTACGCCATCACCTACCCGGAAAGCAGCGGCAAGCCCTACGTGCCCGGCCACCTGCCCTGCCCCGACCTGGGCACCGGCAGCGAAGGCGTCGCCGCCTCCACCTGCGGTGGCCGGGGCGTGAGCGCTCTCGGCCGGCTGCCCTGGCAGACCCTGGGCCTGCCGCCCCTCAAGGACTACGACGGCCACTGCCTGTGGTACGCCGTGTCCGGCAGCTTCAAGACCGGCACCAAGCCCTACCTGCTCAACTGGGATTCCCCCGGCCAGTTCGCCATCCGGGCCAGCAGCCGCAGCGTCTGGCTGGCCGGCCCCGCCCCCAGCGATCTGGCCGCCGTGGTGGTGTTCGCCCCCGGGCCTGCCCTGGCGGGCCAGAATCGCCTCGCCTCAGGCAGCGGCGAATGCGGCCAGGACAGCGATCCGAGCCATTTTCTCGACCGGGTCGTCCTGGCCGACGGCAGCGCGGTCGACAACGCCTTCCTCAACCCGGCCATCGATGGCGTCACCCTCCTCGCCCAACCCGACGCCGGCCGGGATGCCAACGACCAGCTCGCCTGGTTACAGCCCCGGGATCTGTTCGGCACCGCCCAAGCTCCCCGGGGGATCGCCCGGCGTGGCGATTTTGCCGCCGCCCTGTACGACCCGGCCTATCTGCGCAACGGCCCATCTCCGGCCCTGGCGCAGCGGATCGCCGACTGCCTGGCATCCTTCGCCGCCGGCAACGCCTACCGGCGCCTGCCCTGGGCCAGCCCCCTGGCTCTGACCGGCACCGCCCCCAACACCTTCGAAAACGACGCTTTCAAGGACGCCGCCGGCCTGCTGGCCGGCCGGATACCCTTCCACGTCTGGCTGAGCCACCAGGCCACCGGCAAGAGCAACGCCAGCCCGGGCCTGGCGGCCTGCAACGGCAGCGCCAGCGCTTCCTGCCGCCTGCTGCGCACCGACAACTGCCCCGCCGGTTGGGACCGGGTGGCGGGCAGCCCCACCGCCGCCAACAGCCCAGATGGCTGGTGGGATAAGTGGAAGGACCACTTCTTCTACGCCGTCGCCCCGGACTTCCAGCCGGCCCAGGCCGGCAACGGCACCTGCACCGGCAACTGCCTCTACGTGGACGGCGCCGGCCCCTACGCGGCCCTGGTAATCTTCGCCGGCCGCGCCACCGCCGGCCAACGCCGCCAGACCCAGGCCGAACGCAACGACCCAGCCAACTACCTGGGCGGCACCAATGCCGCTGCCCTGCTCAACGCCCAGCCCGGCAGCGCCGGTTTCGGCCGCTACAGCCAAGCCAGCGGCAACGACCGCATCGTCTGCATCCGCCGCGACCTCAGCCTGGACCTGGCCTGCACCACGCCATGACGCGCCATTCCCCGCTCCTCCCGCGAGGCTTCACCCTGGCCGAACTGGCGGTGGTGCTGGTCATCGCCGCCTTCCTGATCGGCGGCCTCGCCATCCCACTGAGCGGCCAGCTCGAACTGCGCAGCCGCCAGGAAACCCGGGCCACCCTGGACACTGTCCGGGAGGCCCTGCTCGGCTTTGCCGCCGTCCACGGCCGGCTGCCCTGCCCGGCCAGCGCCACCAGCAACGGCATCGAATCGCCCGACGGCGGCGGTGCCTGCAGCAACCCCTACGACGGCTTCCTGCCCGCCGCCACCCTGGGCGTCGGCCCGGTGGACGGGGCCGGGTTCGCGCTGGACGGCTGGGGCAACCGACTGCGCTACGCCGTGGCCACCGCCCAGTCCGGCGCCTTCACCACCAGCGGCGGCCTCCAGGCCAACTGGCCGGACGTGTTCGCCCAATCCGGCAAGCTGCGTCTGTGCAGCGCCGGCCCGGCCAGCGGCAGCGGCGCGACGGCGAACTGCCCCGCCGGCAGCACCGCCCTGGCCCGGAATGCGGTGGCGGTGGTGCTCTCCCTCGGGCGGGACGCCACGGCCAACGGCACCGACCAGACAGAGAACCAGGACAGTCCGGGCAACCCGGTCTTCGTCAGCCACGACCCGGCCCCCGCCGGCAGCCCCGGCGGCGAATTCGACGACCTGGTGTTATGGATTTCCCCCGGCGTGCTGGGCAGCCGGCTGCTTGCCGCCGGGCGCCTGCCTTGATGCCTGGAAGCCTGGACCGGCCGAGCGGTAAAATGCGCATTACTGCCGTTTTGCCACCGGCCATTCGGCTTATCCTAGGCCCGTATTCCGGCATCCCGTATTCCGGCCCACTCCCTGCACTCCCGCATCGCCATCCCATGCCGCACCGACCGCTCCAGCCCGCCATCCCAGAGGGAATGCCGCTCCGGCCTCCCCAGGGGCACGGCTGCGCCGGCAGCGCCTGAACCGATGCCCGCCTCCCCCCACTTCACCCTCGACCTGCGCACCCTGCATCTGGTCATCTTGCTGGTCGGGATGGTGTCTGCCGGCGCCCTGTGGCTCACCGGGCGGCGCCACGCGGCCATGCCCGGGGTCCGGGACTGGGCCTGGAGCACGGCCCTGATGGCTCTGGGCGGCCTGGGGATTTCCCTGCGCGGCATCGTGTGGGCGCCGATTTCCATCGTCGCCGCCAACGCCTGCATCATCGCCGGCAACGCCCTGCTGTGGCGGGGGATGAATACCTTCCGCGGGCTGCCGGTGCATTTCGGCCAGGTGCTGTTTCCCACTGTGCTGACCGTCCTTTTCCAGTCCATTGCCCTGGGGCTTGGGCCGGACTGGCTGAGCGGCCGCATCGTCTTCACCTCGATCATGGTCGGCGGCCTGGAACTGCTGATCGCCCATGCCCTGCTGCGCCCGGCGGCCCAGCCGACCACCATCGTCCACCGCCTGATGGCGGCCCTGGTCCTGGTGGAAGCGGCCAACCACGGCACCCGCATCCTCGTCACCCTGGCCGAGGCGCCCACCGGCGACTACCTGGGGGGCGACCTCTACCAGAGCCTCTTCATCTTGATCGCCCTGGTGCTGGGCATCGCCAAAATCCTGGGACTGCTGACCCTGATCGGTGACCGCCTCCAGAGCGAGCTCAATCGGGCCGCCAGCCACGACTTCCTCACCCAGCTGCCCAACCGCCGTGCCTTCACCGAGCAGGCCGGCCACGAGGTCGCGCGCATCGCCCGCAACGGCCGGCCGGCCACCCTGCTGCTGATCGACCTGGATCACTTCAAGGACCTCAACGACAGCCGCGGCCACGCCACCGGCGATGCCGCCCTGCAAGCCTTCAGCCGGCTCCTGGTCGGCTGCCTACGCCAGCATGACCTGGGCTGCCGCTATGGCGGCGAGGAATTCTGCGTGCTGCTGCCCGATACCGGCCACAGCGAGGGCCATGCCGTGGCCGAACGCATCCGCCAGGCGGCCGAAATCATGGCAGCCCAGGGCCAGGGCACCACCGTCAGCATAGGCCTGACCGCCATCGCCCCCGGCCAGGGCCTGGAAGACGCCATCAACCGAGCCGACCAGGCCCTCTACGCCGCCAAGCACGCCGGACGCAACCGCGTGGAGGAAGCGGGGATGGCCGTCGCCGGCCATGGCGCCCCGCACCAGTACTCCCACTCCACTCCCCAACAATCCCACCCCATTTCCACCCCATGACCGCCTACCCCGCTCCCGGCTTCGAAGCCAAGATCTGCCCGCCCGACCAACTGGCCACCCGCGCCGCCGCCCTGCCCCACCCCCTGGTGTTCACCAACGGCTGCTTCGACATCCTGCACCGGGGCCACGTCACCTACCTGGCCCAGGCCCGGGCCCTGGGCGCAGCCATGATCGTGGCCCTCAACTCGGACGCCTCGGTGAAGCGCCAGGGCAAGGGCGACGACCGGCCCATCAACATCCTGGAAGACCGCCTGGCGGTGATGGCCTCCCTCAGCTGCGTGGACCTGGTGACCTGGTTCGACGAGGACACCCCCATCGCCCGCATCCTGGACGCCCGCCCCACCGTGCTGGTGAAGGGCGGCGACTGGCCCGTGGAGCGCATCGTCGGCGCCCCGGAAGTGCTCGGCTGGGGCGGCACGGTCCATTCCATCCCCTTCCGCCACGAGCGTTCCACCACCGCGCTGGTGAACAAGATCCGCGCGCTGTAACGATTCGGGGTAGGCATCCTCCGCCATCCATCCCTGAACCGTCCCGTTCCCTCGCGCCCCGTCCCCTCGCCATAAAAGCAAAACCGCCGGCCCAAAGGGCCGGCGGCTCACGGGAAACACACCCAGGCAACCGCGCCCCTCACCCCTCCCGCGCGCCGTAGCGGGAGGCGAGCACCGAGCAGACGAACAGTTGCAGCTGGTGGTAGAGCATGATCGGCAGCACGATCAGCCCCAGGGCCGGGTGGGCGCCGAACAGCAGTTTGGCCATGGGTACGCCGGAAGCCAGGGTCTTTTTCGAGCCGCAAAATACGGCGGTGATCTCGTCCTCGGTGGCGAAGCCCAAGCGCCGGGCGGTCCAGGTGGTGAGAGCGAGGACGATGGCGAGCAGCACCGCCACGCCGGCCAGGGTCTGGGCCAGCACCTCCAGCCCCTGGTCGCGCCACACCCCGGAAGCCACCGAGTCGCAGAAGGCGCCGAACACCAGCAGCAGGATGACGAAGCGGTCGAGCAGGTTGGTGTAGCGCTTGAAGCGCACATGCCACTTGTGCAGCACCGGCCGCAGCGCCATGCCCACCACCAGGGGCAGCAGCAGCAGGCGGGCGATGGCCAGGGACGCTTCGGCCAGGGACTGGGTGTGGCCACCGCTGCCGCCCATGGTCACGCTGCCTAGTAGCAGGGCGATGAGCAGCGGGGTCATGACGATGCCGAGCAGGGTGGACAAGGTGGCGTTGAAGATCGCCGCCGGCACGTTGCCCCGGGCCAGGCCGGTCATGGCCACCGACGACGAGATGGTGGACGGCAGGGCGCACAGGTAGCAAAAGCCCAGCACCAGGCCCGGGGACACCCGGTCGCCCAGGGCGGCATTGGCGAGCCACCACAGAAGCGGGAAGACGGCGAAGGTGAACAGCTGCACCAGCACGTGCACCCGCCAGCGCATCAGGCCGTCGCGCAGGCTGGTCAGGGACAGCCCCAGGCCGTGCAGGAAGAACACCAGGGCGATGCCCACGTCGGTGACCTGGTCGATGTGCAGCAGGCCGCCGCTCTTGCCCAGGCCGGGGAACTGGCTGGCCAGGGCCACGGCGCCGAGCATGCCGACCAGGAACCAGTCCCGGATGACCCGGTTGAAGGTGCGCCAGAGGGTCTGGCCGAGGGAGAAGGCGGGCATGGGGAGCGCTCCGGAAAAGGCCGCAGCCGATGCGGGCGGCGGCGATTGCGCGGACACCCGCGCGGGAGGAAACTCTACGCCCATCCCGTCTGTCCGACTTTCGACGGTCCGCCAACCGCCATCGCCAACCGGACAAGCCCATGAAACGCGCCGTTCCCGCCCTCGCCGCCCTGCCCCGGCCCCTCTACAACCGCAGCGAATCCCTGCCCGACGGGTCGTGGACCGAGGTGCACCGCCACCCCTGGTGTCAGTTCTCCTACGCCATCAGCGGCGTGCTCGGGGTGCGCACCCCCACCGGCAACCACGTGGCCCTGCCTCGCTACGGAGTGTGGATTCCCCCCGGGGTGGACCACCAGGTGGAATCCCACCGCCCCACCGAGATGCGCAGCCTGTACCTGGCCCCCGAGGCCGCCGCCCGGATGCCGGCCGAGTGCCGGGTGCTGGAGGTGACGCCCCTGGCCCGGGAGCTGATCCGCGCCGTGGCGGCGCTGCCGGTGGAATACGACCCGGACGGCGAGGACGGCCGCCTGGTGCAGGTGCTGATCGACCAGCTGGCCCGTCTGCCCGCCGCCGCCTTCACCCTGCCCCTGCCGACGGACGATCGGCTGGCAGCGCTGTGCGCGGCGCTCCAGGCCGACCCGGACGACCGCCGCACCCTGGCCGACTGGGCCGCCGAGGCCGGCGCCTCGGAGCGCACCCTGGCGCGGCGCTTCGCCCAGGACACCGGGCTGACCTTCCGCGAATGGCGCCAGCGCCTGCGCCTGCTCATGTCCCTGGCCGCCCTGGAGGCGGGCGAGAGCGTCACCGCCGTGGCCCTGTCCCACGGCTACGATTCGCCCTCGGCGTTCACCGCCGCCTTCCGCGCCTTCTTCGGCACCACACCCGGGGAATTGCGCGGCTGAACCGCCGCCGGGGCTGAACTTCCGGACGGATCGGCCCCCATCCCCCGGTCCAGACCGGAGCGCCCGGAAGCGAAACCAAAAAAACCCGGTCACGGCAGATGTGACCCCAGGTATGCAATCGCCGCTCCGGTTCGGATTATTATTGCAAGCCAGTACCAACGACCCACCGCCGCCCCTCGCCCTCCGGGACCGAGGCGTGGCGGTCATTGCTTTTGGAGGCCCCATGCTCGCAGCCCTGACCCAACTCCTCATCTTCCAGCTGATCGGCGAGGTGATCGCCCGCTGGCTCGACCTGCCGGTGCCGGGCCCGGTGATCGGCATGCTGCTGCTGTTCGCCACCCTGGTGCTCGGCGACGGCCCCAGCCACGAGTTGCAATCCACCTCCCAGGGCATCCTGCAACACTTGTCCCTCCTGTTCGTGCCCGCCGGCACCGGGGTGATGGTGCACTTCCACCGCCTGGAGGCGGAATGGCTGCCCATCGTCCTGTCCTTGGTGGTCAGCACCCTGCTCACCCTGGCCGTCACCGCCCTGGTGATGAAGGCCGTAGCGGCGCGGCGCGGCCCCGGAGCGCCGGCCGCGCCCGCCGCTCCGGCCGGGGAGGGTGCGTAATGAGCCCCCTGATCACCCCCCAGCCCCTTTCCGCCATCTGGGTCTACCTGTCGGCCTCGCCCCTGATGGGCCTGACCGTCACCCTGCTCGCCTATCAGGGTGCCTTCTGGGTGTACAAGCGGGCCGGCTTCCACCCCCTGGCCAACCCGGTGCTGCTCGCCGTGGTCACCCTGGTGACCCTGCTCACCGTCACCGGCGTGCCCTACCAGCGCTACTTCGACGGCGCCCAGTTCGTGCACTTCCTGCTCGGCCCGGCCACCGTGGCCCTGGCCCTGCCGCTGCACGCCCAGCTGAAGAAGGTGTGGTCGATGATCGTCCCGGTGCTGGTGGCCCTGGTGGTGGGCTGCCTGGTGGCGGCCCTGTCGGCCATCGCCATCGGCCACCTGCTCGGCGCCAGTACCGCCACCCTGATGTCCCTGGCCCCCAAGTCGGTGACCATGCCCATCGCCATGGGCATCGCCGAGCGCAACGGCGGCCTGCCCTCCCTGGCGGCCGTGCTGGTGATGGTCACCGGCATCCTCGGTGCGGTGACCGCCCCCTACCTGTTCAACGCCATGGGCCTCAAGGACCCGGCGGTGCGCGGCTTCGCCATTGGCGTGGCGGCCCACGGCATCGGTACCGCCCGGGCCTTCCAGTCCAGCGAGCAGGCCGGCGCTTTCTCGGCTCTGGCCATGGGCCTCAACGGCGCCCTCACCGCCCTGCTGCTGCCGGTGATCCTGCCCTGGGTGCGCATCTGGACGGGCTGAACGGGCCGGCGACGTACCGGCGCATATAGGCATAGGCCGGGCGGCGGCGGGGCCGGAACAGCGCCCCTTCGCCCCCCCCCGACCTCCCGGTGCCCGGGATCACGCCTCCGGGCCGTCCTCTCCATCCCAATACCCGGCCGCCGGCCCGAGGCGGCCCACGTACTCCAGGGTCCGGGCCGCCTTGTCGCCCCCCGGGGGGGCACCGGCGAAGATCGCCACCTTGCCCGAATCGGGATAGCCCATCACGTCCGGAGCGTGCATGGTGCTGACCACCAGGTAGCGCAGCGGGACGTCCGAATCGTTTTCCAGCTGGTGGGCCGTTTCCGGCCCGCCCGCCGGGGCCCCGAGCACATCCCCGGCCGCCACCGGACGGCGCTGGGAACCGAAGCGCCAGGTGCCGCGCCCTTCCAGGATCACCACCAGCTCCTCGTTGGCGTAGTGGTGGTGGCGCGGCCAAGCGCGCTTGCCCGGCGGCAGCTCCACCAGCCGGGCACCCAGCCCCCGCAGGCCGAGCAAGGGGCCGAGCTGGGCGGCGCGGGCCTGGAAGTGTGCACCGTTGCCATGCTCGGCCAGCGGGAGGTCGGCCAGGGTAACGGCGGGGATTGCCGTCTCGGATGCGGACATTCTCGCTCCTTTCATGAGTGGTGCCGGGGCCCCGGCCGGTTAAGGGCAAATCACGCGCCCAGGCGCGGCAGGGCCACGCTGTCCGGCGCCAGGTCGACGGGCAGCTCCGACGCCCGCAGCGTCGGCTGGAAGGCCAGTACCTCGAAGGCGGCCACGCCGGCCTGGTGGAACGGATCTTCCGCCAGCCAGTCGAGCAGCGTATCCCGGGAGGGCGCCCGGGCGAGGAGGATGCCGCCCTGGCGCGGCTCCTGGGGGCCGGAGGCGAGGAAGCGGCCGGCGGCATAGCCCCGGTACAGGTAATCGCGGTGGGCCGCCAGGTGGGCGTCCACGTCCTCCAGGGGACGAATGTAGCGCAGTACGACGACGTACAGCATGGTCGGAATCTCCAGATAAGGATGGGGCGATGGGCGGACCGGGCCCGGCCCGCCGGTGCGTCGTGGGGAGGGCGGCTCAGGGCAGGAGCAACAATGCCCCGGAGGTCTCGCCCGCCTCCAGCCGGCGATGGGCCTCGGCGGCCTGTTCCAGGGGCAGGGTTCCCCCCACTTCCACCTTGAGGCCCGCGGCCAGACGCTCCAGGGTGGCTGCCGCCCCTTCCCGGTAGCGCGCCAGGTCGGTCATGAAGCGGAACACCCCGGGGCGGGACAGGGCGATGGAGCGGGCCGGGCCGAGCAGGGCCGGATCGACGAGGCCGATGTCACCGGCCACCTGGCCGATGGACGCCGCCGTGCCGTAGGGGCGGACCGCCTCCAGGGTGCGGGCCAGGGTGGTGCCGCCAATGCCGTCGATGGCGTAATGCACGCCCTGGCCGTCGGTCAGTTCCTTCACCGCCGCGACGAAGTCCTCGTCCTTGTAGAGGATGGCGTGGTCCAGGCCGTGGGCGGCCGCCAGCTCGGCCTTGGCGGCGCTGCCCACGGTGCCGATCACCGTGGCCCCCAGGGCCTTGGCCCACTGGGTCAGCACCAGCCCCAGCCCGCCGGCGGCGGCATGGACCAGCACCGTGTCGCCGGGCCGCAGGGGCCGGACGTGGGCGAACAGCATGTGGGAGGTGATGCCGCGCAGCATGGCGCCGGCGGCGCTGGCGTCGGACACCCCGTCGGGCAGAGGCACCGCCCGGGCGGCGGGGAAGTTGCGCGCGCTGGCGTAGCTGCCCGCCGGCGGCCCGGCGTAGGCCACCCGCTGGCCCAGGGCCAGGCCGTACTGCTCGGCGGCACCGGCCCCCAGGGCGACGATTTCCCCCACCCCTTCCACCCCCAGGGTGGCGGGCAGGGACGGCAGGGCGTAGAGGCCGGTGCGGTGGTAGATATCGACGAAATTGACGCCGATGGCGCGGTGGCGGATCTGCACTTCCCCGGGCCCGGGAGCGGGCAGGGGGCGATGTTCGACCTGGAGAGCAGCGGCGTCGCCGTAGCGGTGCAGACGGACTTCGGTGGCGTGGGTCAGGGGCGCGTGGGGCGCCGCAACGGCGGCGGACGGGGCAAGGGATGACATGGCGACCTCTCGAAACGGATGACGTGAAAAATGACGCCCCCAGGGCGGGCCGCTGGAAAGCCTCGGAAAAACCTCCAGAAGCCCCGGGCCTCGCACCGTGTTGCTGGCGCAGCGCTATTGCCCCGGGAGCGCATTGCCGGCCCACTGTAATCCGTTCAAAATCGCCCGAAAATTCCCAACAAATACACATTCATTGTGCAAAATTCACCAGACCTGAACGTCCCCCTGCAATGGGACGACGTGCGCCACTTTCTCGCCCTGGCCCGGGAAGGCAGCCTGTCCGGCGCCGCCCGCGCTCTCAAGGTGGAGCACTCCACCGTGGCCCGGCGCGTCGATGCCCTGGAGCAGGCCCTCCGGCTGCGCCTGTTCGACCGGCTGCCCCGGGGCTGGCACCTCACCCCGGAAGGGGAGGCCCTGGCCCAGCACGCCCAGCGCATGGAGGACGAGGCCCTGGCCTTCGGCCGCGCCGCCCTGGGCGTAGCCACCCTGTCCGGCACAGTGCGCCTCTCCGCCCCGCCGGTGGTGGCCAGCCACTTTCTCGTCCCGCGCCTGGGGCCTCTGCGTCGGCGCTGGCCGGATATCCGCCTGGAAGTGGTGGGCGAGGCCCGGGAGGCCAACCTGACCCGGCGCGAGGCCGACCTGGCCCTGCGCCTGTCCCGCCCCAGCGCTCCCGGCCTGGTGGCCCGGCCCCTGGCGGAAATGGGCTACGGCCTGTTCGCCACGCCGAAATGGGCGGCCCGGCCGGCGACAGAGTGGGAATTCGTCGGCTACGACGAGAGCCTGCGCCAGGTGCCTCAGCAGCAATGGCTCGACAGCCTCACCGCCGGGCGCCCCACGGTGCTGCGCAGCAACGACCTGGCCGGCCTCTATCAGGCAGCCCGGGCCGGCCTGGGGGTGACCGCCCTGCCCTACTTCCTCGGCAACCGGGACGATGTACTGGTGCGCCTGCCCGCTTACGACTGCCCGACCCGGCGCAAGCTATGGCTGGTGCTGCACCCGGACCTGCGCCGCTCGCCCCGGGTACGGGCGGTGGCCGACGCCATCGCCGAACTGGTGATGGGGGAGGCTGCCCTGCTGGCGGGGCGGGAGGCAGCGGCGGGGGGCCCCGGCTGAAGCCGGGGCCGGGCGGATGCGCCAGCCGTCCCGGGGCCATCGGGCAGGGCGCCCCATTCCGCCCCGTTCCACATCCCTTCCGCACACGCCCCGGAAGGCGGCCCGAGCCTTCGGCATTTCCGAAGGCTGACCGCACCGGCGCAGCAAGCCCCGCGCCAACACTTGCGCTTGGGGCAGTCAAAAAAACAGCCATCGGATTTTCCGATGGCTGTGGCCATTTGGCACTGGGACAGAAGGGTCAGGCCGCCTGAACGCCAGCCTCCGCCGACACGCCAACGCCAGCCTGGCTGCGGTTGATGCCGGAGACCACGGCCAGCACCGAGGCGGTGATGATGTTGCCGTGCACACCGACGCCGAAGGTGGCGCCGGGGCGGCCGGGCACGGTCATCTCCACGTAGGCCACGGCCCGGGCGTCGGCGCCCTTGCCGAGGGAGTGTTCCTCGTAGTGCTGCACGGCGGCCTCGAAACCGGCCTGGCGCAGGGCATCCACCGTGGCGTCGATGGGGCCGTTGCCTTCGCCGCGCAACTCCCGGGTGTCACCGCCGATGTCCACGGTGAGGGCGATACCCTGACGCTCCTGGGCGGCCTCGAACAGGTGGTGGCCGACGTAACGCACCGGGGCGACGGCTTCCAGGTATTCGCGGCTGAACACCTGCCAGAGGGCGCTGGCGGTCATCTCGCCGCCGGTAGCGTCGGTGACCCGCTGCACGGCGCCGGAGAATTCCACCTGGAGGCGGCGCGGCATGACGAGGCCCACCTCGGTTTCGAGCAGGTAGGCGATGCCGCCCTTGCCGGACTGGCTGTTGACCCGAATGATCGAATCGTAGGTGCGGCCCACGTCGGCCGGGTCGATGGGCAGGTAGGGCACTTCCCAGACGGCGTCCGGCCGCTGGACGGCCAGGCCCTTCTTGATGGCGTCCTGGTGGGATCCGGAGAAGGCGGTGAACACGAGGTCGCCGACATAGGGGTGGCGCGGGTGGATCGGCAACTGGGTGCAGTGCTCGACGGTGCGGGCCACGTCGTTGATGCGGGAGAAGTCGAGGCCCGGGTCCACGCCCTGGGAGTAGAGGTTGAGGGCGAGGGTCACCACGTCCACGTTGCCGGTGCGCTCGCCGTTGCCGAACAGGCAGCCTTCGACCCGGTCGGCGCCGGCCATCACTGCCAACTCGGCGGCGGCCACGGCGCAGCCCCGGTCGTTGTGGGGGTGCACCGAGAGGATGATCGAATCGCGCCGGGCGAGGCGGGTGTGCATCCACTCGATCTGGTCGGCGTAGTAGTTGGGGGTGCCCATCTCCACCGTGGCCGGCAAATTGATGATGCACTTGCGTTCCGGGGTGGGCTGCCAGACCTCGGTGACGGCGTCGCAGACCTCCCGGGCAAAGTCGAGCTCGGTGCCGGTAAACACTTCGGGGCTGTACTGGAACACCCACTCGGTGTCGGGCTGTGCAGCGGCGCAGTCCCGGATCAGGCGGGCGTGCTCAATGGCGATGGCCTTGACCCCGGCCTGGTCGGTGTCGAAGACGATGCGGCGGAAGTTGGGGGCCGTGGCGTTGTAGAGGTGCACGATGGCGCGGCGGGCGCCCTGCAACGATTCGAAGGTGCGGCGAATGAGGTGATCCCGGGCCTGGGTGAGGACCTCGATGGTCACATCGTCCGGGATGTGGCCGCCTTCGATCAATTCGCGGACGAAGTCGAAGTCGGTCTGGGAGGCGGAGGGGAAGGCGACCTCGATTTCCTTGAAACCGATGGCCACGAGGGTCTTGAACATGCGCATCTTGCGCTCGGCATCCATGGGCTCGAAGAGCGCCTGGTTGCCGTCCCGCAGATCGGTGCTCATCCAGATCGGCGGGCGGGCGATCACCTGGTTAGGCCAGGTCCGCGCGAAGGTGGGGTCGGTGACGTGCACCGGGGTGAAGGGACGGTATTTGGCGGCGGGGTTCTTCAACATGATGATCTACTCCAATGCGGTCGATAACGGAAAGAAGGGGCACGCATGGGGCTGCCAGGCTGTCCGGCGGTGTCGCGGACATGGTTCGCGGCCTGGCAGCCGGACGGCAGTCGCAGGATGGAGAAGGCGGGCAGTAGCAGCAGTTGCAGGGAGGTCATGACAGTCTCCGGAGGAGAAAAACGACGACGAAAGGGGAGTCGAGGATGGCCCGAAGCCGCGAGGCTCGCGCATTCCGCCCTTGCCGGCCCGGAGGCTGGCGGAGGCGGTTTCAACAGGAGGGGGGAGAGTATGTGCGCGCTAGACGCGCAGCAGCAGACCCAGGTCCAGGAGCTGGGCCAGGGAGAGGGAAGCGATCGGAGCGTTGCGCTCGATCATGGGGGTCTGCTGGGAAGTCATGACGGCAACCGTAACCGAAGGCGCGGCGGCAGGTCAACCCCGCCCGGCGGGCGGGCACGGAACGCGGGGTGCGGATTTTTCCGCCCTTCCGTGCCGAATCACGCACCGGCCACGCCAGTCCGCTCCCATTCGGTCATACCCAGGGATTATCATCGGCGGCATGATGTTCCGCCTGAACCGCCGTATCCGCCCCTTCGACAGCCTCATCTCCCGATTGATGCTGCTCGGGCTGTGCCTCGTCACGATCGGCATCGCCGCCCGCTACTACGCCATCAGCCATTTCCTGCGCGAGGACCTGGCGACGGTGGTGGAGGCCCAGCAACTGGCGCTGGCCACCTATGTGGCCCGGGACATCGACGAACGCATCGTGCACCGTCGCAACCTGTTGGAACGCATCGGCGCGGCCCTGCCGCCGGACCTGCTGCGCCGCCCGGCGGCGCTGCGCGCCTGGCTCAAGGAACACTACGAGTTCCAGCCCCTGTTTTCCGCCGGCCTATTCGTCACCGACACCCGGGGCGTGGCGCTGGCCGACTACCCGGTGCTGCCCGACCGGGAGCATGGCGACTATGCCGACCGGGATTACATCAAGGACGCCCTGGCCGGCCGCACCACCATCGGCCGGCCGGTGATGGGCCGGGCCGCCAAGGAACCGGTGCTGCCCATGGCGGTGCCGCTCCTGGACGGCCGGGGCGAGGTGCGGGGCGCGCTGGTGGGCATCACCGCCCTGGCCACACCGGGCTTTCTCGACCTGCTACAGCAGAGCCACATCGGCAAGGGCACTGGCGGCTTCCTGCTCGTCTCGCCCCAGGACAGGCTGTTCGTTGCCGCCTCGGAACCCGACATGGTGTTCACCCCCACCCCGCCCTCCGGGGTGAACGCCCTGCACGACCGGGCCATGGGGGGCTACCGGGGCACCGGCATCACGGTCAACGCCAAGGGTGTGGAAGAAGTCTCGGCCATGGTCACGGTGCCCAGCACCGGCTGGTTCCTGGTGGCCCGCCTGCCCAGCCGGGAGGCCTTCGCCACCGTGGCCCGCACCCAGTCCTTCCTGCTGCGCAACGGCGTGCTCGCCTTCATGGTGTTCGCCGCCCTCGCCTCCACTGGCATGTACGTTCTGCTGCGCCCCCTGTCCCGTGCCGCCGACCACGCCGAGCGCATGACCCGGGGCGAGATTCCCCTGGAGCCCCTGCCGGTGGTGCGCCAGGACGAGGTGGGCCACCTGATCGGGGCTTTCAACCGGTTGCTGATGAAGCTCGACGAGCAGCAGGCGGAACTGGCCCGCATCGCCCACCACGACTCCCTCACCGGCCTGCCCAACCGGGCCCTGCTGGCGGACCGGCTGCACCAGGCCCTGGCCCGCGCCCAGCGCACCGGCAGCCGGGTGGCCCTGCTGTTCATGGACCTGGACGGCTTCAAGCTGATCAACGATTCCCTCGGCCACGAAGCCGGCGACGACGCCCTGCGCCAGGTGGCCCAGCGCCTTGGCAAGATCGTGCGCCAGAGCGACACCCTGGCCCGGGTCGGCGGCGATGAGTTCGTGCTGTTGCTCTGCGATCTGGGCGAGGACGCCGAAGCCGCCGCCGGCATCGTCGCCCAAAAGTGCATCGAGACGCTGCTCCCGCCCCTCACTGTCGCCGATATCCCCTGTGCTATCGGCGTGTCGATCGGCATCGCCACGGGCAGCGGCGACACCGCCGCCGGAGCCCTGCTGCAAGCGGCGGACCGTGGCATGTACCGGGCCAAGAAGGCCGGCCGGGGACGCTACGTCGCCTGCCCGGTGTAAGCCGGCGCAGGCCGCCCCAGGCCGGCGGCGCCCCTTCCTGTCCCTCGGCGCCCCGCCCTACACGGCCGGCCGTGGGCAAGGCCGCCGGCATCGCCGATAATGGCGCGCCGCGGCCGCCGCCAGCGCCGCATTCCCCGATCCCCACGCTCCACGCCTCGACGTCCCCGACGCCGCCATGCCCGATACCCGCGCCACTCCGCCATCCGCCGCTGCCTCCGTCAATTCCGCCCAGAAATCCCCGAACCTGCAACGCCAGGTGGCGGTGGCGGCCTGCTTCGGCACCTTCCTGGAGTGGTACGACTTCCTCACCTTCGCCACCCTGGCCACCTACTTCGGGCCCCTCTTCTTCCCGCCGGACAACCCGGTGGCCGGGCTGCTGGCCAGCCTGGCCACCTTCGGTGCGGGCATGGTGGTGCGGCCCCTGGGGGCGGCCCTGTTCGGTTCCCTGGGCGACCGCATCGGCCGGCGCCGGGTGTTCATCGTCACCATCATGCTGATGGGCATCGCTACGGTGGGGGTGGGCCTGCTGCCCACCTACGCCCAGGTCGGCCTGCTCGCCCCGGGCCTGCTGCTGGCCCTGCGCCTGTTGCAGGGCCTGTCGGTGGGCGGCGAGATCGGCGGCTCGGCGGTGTATTTGACCGAGCACGCTCCGGAAGGCCGGCGCGGCCTGTTCACCAGCGTGCTGCAACTGATGGGCCCCCTGGGCATGATGGCTTCCGCCGCCCAATTGGTGCTGCTGCAATCCTGGCTGACCGAGGCGGACTTCGCCGCCTGGGGCTGGCGCGTGCCCTTTCTGGTGTCGGCGCTGCTGCTGGCGGTGTCGCTGAAGAGCCGGGTGGCCCTGCACGAGTCGCCGGTATTCCGCCAGTTGCAGGCGAAAAAGGCCCTGTCGGCCACGCCGCTGCGCGACTGCTTCCGCGACCGCACCACCCTGGCGCGCATGGGGGTGCTGGCCCTGTGCATCTCCGCCGGCGGCTCGCTGCTGTTTTTCTCCGCCCAGGTCTACACCACGGTCTTTCTCAAGAGCGTGGTCAAGCTGGAGGCCAAGACCGCCAGCCAGCTGGTGATGGTGGCCACCGTCGCCCTGTTCCCCTTGACCCTGGCCGCCGGCGCCCTGTCGGACCGCATCGGCCGGCGCCCGGTGCTGTTGGCCGGACTCTTGGTGGGCGCGCTCACCCTGCTGCCGGTGTTCCAGGCCTTCATCCCCGCCGGCAACCCGGCCATGGCCCGCTTCCAGCGCGACGTATCGGTGGTGCTGGCGGGCAGCGACTGTTCCTATTCGCCCTTCGCCGCCCCGGCCAGCGACTGCGCCCGGGCCCAGGAATGGCTGGTCAAGCAGGGAGTGACCTATACCCGCGACGACCTGCCGGCCGGCAGCCCCACCACCGTGCGGATCGGCACCGCCGAGCCGGTGGCAGCCCGCGACGCCGCCGCCCTGGCCCCGCTGCTGGAAGCCGCCGGCTGGCCCGGCCGGGCCGACCCGGCCCAGGTGGACGGCCTGACCCTGGTGCTGCTGCTGTTGGTGCCGATCGTCGCCGTGGCGCTGATCACCGGCCCCCAGACGGCGGTGCTGGCCGAACTCTTTCCGGCCCGCACCCGCTACTCGGCGGTGGCCCTGCCCCACAATCTGGCGGCGGGCTGGATCGGCGGGCTGTCGCCCTTCGTCGTCACCCTGCTCAACGTGCGCTACGGCGACGGCACCGCCGGCCTGTGGTACCCGGTGGTCCTGCTCGGCCTGGCCTTCCTGGTGGGGCTGCGCTTCCTGCCGGAGACGAAGCAGGCGCGGCTGGAGGAGTGACGAGCGCCGCCCCGGGCGACGCTCGTCACTCCGCCGGCATGAGCGGTCCTCCCGCCGAGGAGGCCGGGCAACGCGGACAACAGTAACAATTGCAACAATGTTGCATTAAAAGAGACGCGGCGCTTACCATGACGCCATGGTCGCCATCGCCCTTCGCCCATTCGCCAAGCCCGCCACGGGAGCGGAAGGGAAAGCCTTGCCGCCCGGGGTGAGGTCATGACCGGCCGGGCGCCCGCGGCGCGCCGCCCCTGGCAGAACTGGCGGCTGGCGCTGCTGCTGGTCCTGCTCGCCTGTTTCGTCGGCCTGGTAGCGGCCGAAGCCTTCCACCGCCACGACTCCGTCGCCGCCGGGGACGCCTGCGTTCTGTGCCAGGCGGCGGCCCACCCCCCTCTCGACGCGGCGCTGTCGGGCAGCGAACTCGCCCCGCCTCTGCTCGTCGCCCTCTATTTCATCGCCCGCCTGCGGGAGCGGATTCGTTTCGCCTCGCCCAGCCGCGTCCCCTATCGCTCCCGCGCACCGCCACTCGCTTTCTAGTTTCGCCTGCATTGCCGCAGTACTAGAACCGCCTCGACCCCGTCGAGGCGACGTGCATCCGTCTCGTGGGAGTGGTTCCATGCCATCGATCAAGAAAGGTGCGGGCGCCGTCTGGGCGCCCGCCGGCTTCGCCTTCGCCCTTGCCGTCCATGCGGCCCCCGCCGCCGCAGCCGACATCCGGGGGACCGTCGCGGACGCCCTGGGGCAGCCCCTGGCCGCAGCGGCCCTCACCCTGAAAACGCCGGACGGCCAGGTGGCCGGGCAGGCCCGCAGCGACGCATCCGGGCAGTTCGCCTTTTCCGGCGCCGCGCCGGGCACCTACGCCATCCTCGCCAACAAGCCGGGGTTCCAGACCGGCACCGCCATCGTCAACCTCACCGCCCAGGGCGCCGCCCCGGTGAAGATCACCCTGGCCTCGAAGGAGGCCCTGGAAATCAGCGTGGCGGCGGAACGCCTCAACAAGGCCCGCAGCGGCCTGTCGCCCCAGACCGGAGGCAGCGTCTACCGGCTGGCGGACCAGGACATCCAGGCTTTGCCCGAAGGCGCCAACACCTCCTTCAACCAGGTGCTGCTGCAGGCGCCCGGCGTGGCCAACGATTCCTTCGGCCAGCTGCACGTGCGTGGCGACCACGGCAACCTGCAGTACCGCATCAACGGCGTGATCCTGCCGGAAGGCATCAGCGGTTTCGGCCAGGCGCTGGACAGCCGCTTCGCCCAGCGCATCGACCTGCTCACCGGCGCCCTGCCGGCCCAGTACGGCTACCGCACCGCCGGGGTCGTCGAGATCGAGACCAAGACCCGATTCGACCAGGGCGGGCGCCTCGACCTCTACGGCGGCAGCCGGGGCACGGTCAATCCGAGCATCGAGTACGGCAACACCCAGGGCAACCTGAGCTACTACGTGACCGGCTCGTTCCTGACCAACGACGCCGGCATCGAGAATCCGACCTCCAGTTCATCGCCGATCCACGACCGTACCGAGCAGAGCAAGGGATTCGGCTACCTGTCCTACCTGATCGACCCGACCACGCGCTTGACCGCCATGTTCGGCACCTACGACGGCAAGTTCCAGATACCCAACAACCCGGGGCAAACGGCAACCCCAGCCTACCTCACCGGAGCAGGCGTGGCCGGCTTCGACTCGTCCAAGCTCGACGAGCGCCAGCGGGAAAGCAACCGCTACGGCATCCTCGCCCTGCAAAGCTCCATCGGCGCCAACTTCGACTACCAGGTGGCCCTGTTCACCCGCTACACCAGTGTGCGTTTCAACCCGGACCCGGTGGGCGACCTGGTGTTCAACGGGGTTGCCTCCCAGGTCTTCCGCAGCAGTTCCAGCACCGGCCTCCAGGGCGACGGAACCTACCGCCTGAACGACAGCCACACCCTGCGCATGGGCCTCTTCGCCAGCACCGAGAACATCCGCTCCGACAACAGTTCGACGGTCTTCCCGGTGGACGCCGGCGGCACGGTCACCGGCGCGCCCTACACCATCGTCGACAACAACGCCAAGAACGGCAACACGCTGATGGGGCTCTACCTCCAGGACGAATGGCGGGCCACCGACAAGCTGACCGTCAATTACGGCCTGCGGGCCGACCAGATGGACGCCTTCGTCAAGGCCGGCCAACTGAGCCCGCGACTGGGGCTGGTGTACAAGGCGACGCCCGAGACCACCTTCCACGCCTCTTACGCCCGCTATTTCACCCCGCCCCCCACCGAACTGGTATCGCCCCGCACCCTGGCCCTGTTCTCCGGCACCTCCAACGCGGCGTCGAACATGCAGAACGACCCGGTGCAGCCGGAACGCTCCCACTACTTCGACCTGGGGATGTCCCACCAGCTGACGCCTGCGTTCAACGTCGGCGTGGACGCCTTCTACAAGCAGGTGACGAACCTCCTGGACGAGGGGCAGTTCGGCCAGGCCCTGATCTTTTCGCCCTTCAACTACGCCCAGGGCAAGATCTACGGCATCGAGCTGACGGCCAGCTACAAGACCGACAGCTTCTCGGCCTACGCCAACCTGGCGCGCACCACCAGCCTGGCCAAGCAGATCACCTCGGCCCAGTTCAACTTCAGCCAGGACGAGCTGGACTACATCGCCAACCACTGGATCCACACCGACCACGACCAGAAATACACCGCCTCGGCCGGCGTCGCCTACACCTGGCTCGGCACCCAGTACTCCGCCGACGCCATCTACGGCAGCGGCCTGCGCCGGGGCTTTGCCAATACCGAGCACCTGCCGTCCTACGTCCAGGTCAACCTGGGGGCCAACCGCAAGTTCCAGGCCGGCGAGCTGGGCACCCTGGAAGGCCGGGTGGCGGTCATCAACGTCTTCGACCGGGTCTACGAGCTGCGCGACGGCAGCGGCGTGGGCGTCGGTGCCCCCCAGTTCGGCCCACGGCGCGGGCTGTTCCTGGGCTTGAGCAAACTTTTCTGAGGAGAACCGGACATGCAGGACATCCACGAGGCCCTCGCAGCCCTCAAATTCGGCGGCGCGATGGTCTACCCGCTCCTGGCGCTGGCGGTGCTGGCGCTGCTCATCACCCTGGACAAGCTGTTCGTCTACTGGCGCTACGTGCGCCTGCCGACGGCCTTGCTCGACCTGGCCGAAACCTACGGCTTCCGCTGGCAGGAGTTGGAAGGACAGCTCGACGCCCTGGGGCCGCGCAACTACTTCGGCCGCTTCTTCCGCGTCATCGTCGCCAACCGCGGCCAGCCCGCCTGGTGGGTCGAGTCCCGGGCCGGCGACGAAGCCCAGATCATCGAGAAGACCCTGAGCCGGGGGCTGTGGGTGCTGGAGACCATCGTCACCGCCGCTCCCCTGCTGGGGCTGCTCGGCACCATCACCGGCATGATGCATTCCTTCAACCTGATCGGCGCCGGAGGGCTGGTGGACCCCACCGGGGTCACCGGCGGCGTCGCCCAGGCGCTGATCGCCACCGCCCTGGGCTTGTTCATCGCCATCCTGGCCCTCTTCGCCTTCAACTTCTTCTCGCGCCGGCAATCCCAGGCCCTGGACGAGATGGAGCGCCTGGGCACCCGGCTGGTGGACAACATCCGCCTCGGGCAGGACCGGGGGGAAGGCGGCGGCCATGAAGCTGCGTAGAACCCGGCAGGCCAAGCGCGGCCGCATCGAGATCATCCCCATGATCGACGTCATGTTCTTCCTGCTGGCCACCTTCATGCTGGCCTCGCTGTCGATGCAGAACCTGCATTCCCTGGCGGTGGACCTACCCCAGGGCCATGCCGCGCCGATGCACACGCAGACCCCGGTAACCCTGACGGTGACATCGGACAGCCGGCTCTTCCTGGACAAGACGCCGGTGACCCTGGACACCCTGGCCCCGACCCTGAAGGCCATGCTGGCCGGCCCCGAGGCCAGCGTCATTGTCGCCGCAGACAGCGCCGCCCCCAACGGCACCACCGTGCGGGCCATGCTGCGTGCCCGGGAGGCCGGGGCCCGGCATTTCCAGATCGCGGTCAAGCATGTCGACTGACGCCTCCGCCCTACCCCGCCCGCGGGAATTCGACAATCCCTGGCGGCGGCTGCCCTGGACCCTGCCCCTGTCGCTGCTGATCTGGGCAGCGGTGCTGTGGGCCTTCGCGCTGTTCACCGAGGGGCCCCGGCAACGCCTGCCCGAGCCGCCCCCCATCGAGGCCCAGTTGATCGAGCTGCCGCCGGAGCCCGCCAGCCCGTCCCCGCCCACGCCCAAGGCGCCGCCCCGGCCCGCCCTGGAGCCGACCAGGACGCCGCCGCAACGAACGCCGCCCCCCAAGGCGGCCCCCCTTTCCGCCCACGCCCCGTCACTGCCGGCCGCCGCGCCCACACCTTCCGCACCTCCCGCCCCGGCCGCCGCCCAGGAGGCGCCGGCCCGCCCACCGCCGCCCCCGTCCGCCGCGGCCCCATCCACCGGCGGCAAACTGTCCGCCAGCGGCGGCGCCCAGGCCATCGTCAAGCCGATGCCCCGGATTCCGGACGAACTGCGCGAGGAGGCCCTTCACGTGGTGGTCACGGCCCGCTTCCACGTCGCCGCCGACGGCAGCGCCACCGTGGAACTGGTCAAACCCACGCCCAATCTCCGGCTCAACCGGCTGCTGCTGGACACCCTCCGGCAATGGAAATTCTTCCCGGCGCTGCGGGACGGCCAGCCGACCGCCTCCACCGAGGAGATCGCGATCCACATCGACGTGAAATGACCCGCCTCCGGCCTTGTCCCGCTACTTGAGGATGTCGTAGGCCAGCTTGACGATCAGGGCCACCAGCAGGACCAGGAACAGGCCGCGCACGAAGCCGGCACCGCGCTTGATCGCCAGGCGGGAGCCGACCACGGCACCAGCCATGTTGAAGACGGCCATCGGCAGCGCGACGGCGTAGATCACCTTGCCGGCGCCAATGAAGAAGATCAGGGCCGCCGCGTTGGTGGCCAGGTTCACCACCTTGGCGCAGGCCGACGCCACCAGAAAATCCAGGGCGTAGCAGCGGATGAAGAGAAAGATCAGGAAGCTGCCGGTGCCCGGGCCGAACAGGCCGTCGTAAAAGCCGATGGCGCCGCCGATCAAGAGCGCCAGCAGGCGTTCGCGGCGGCCGATGGACAGGGGCTTGCGGATCGCCCCGAAGTCCTTCTTGACGAAGGTGTAGATCGCCATCGCCACGATCAGGAACAGCACCAGGGGGCGCATGGCGGCGGTGGGCACCGCCGACACGGCCATGGCACCGCAGAACGACATGACGAAGGCGGTGGCCGCCGCCGGCAGCGCCAGTGACCAGGGCACCCGCACCCGGCTGACCCAGGACTTGGCAGCCAGGGCCGTGCCGCAGGCCGAGGTGAGCTTGTTGCTGCCGAGCAAGGTGGCCGGGGCCACACCGGGCATGAAGTTGAACAGGGCCGGCACCTGGATCAGGCCGCCGCCACCCACGGCGGCATCGATCAGGCCCGCACAGAAGGCGAAGCAGCAGAGCAGCAGCGTGGTTTCGATCATGACGTAGCGGAGTGGCGGGGAAAAAACAGGGGCCATCCTAGCGGCCGCCGATTGCCGCTGGTTGCAATATCATGTTGCACAAAACGCAACGTGAGATGTGAGGCACACGCCATGGCCATGCTCTGGGAACTACAGGCCTTCTGCGCGGTGGTGGAGCGCAAAAGCTTCGTCGTCGCCGCGCGCATGCTGGGGCGCTCCCCCAGCGCCGTGACCCGGGCGGTGCAATCCCTGGAACAGCAGCTCGGCCAGGAACTGCTCAGGCGCTCCCATAAAGAGGTGGGGGTCACCGAGGCCGGCGGCACCTACTATGCCTACGCCTCGGAGATGATCGCGTTGCAGGACGAGGCCGAGGAAAAGCTGGCCGGGGTGGCCGCCCAACCCCAGGGCTGGATTCGCTTCTCGGCGCCGGAAAGCCTGGCCCTGCGCCTGATGCCGGAGATGATCGCCCGCTTCGGCACCGCCTATCCGGACGTGCAGATCGACGTGCGCTACGCCGACGGCCTGCTCGACCCGATCAAGGAAAGCCTGGACTTCGCCATCCGCGGCGCCTTTCCCCAGTCCAGCGAACTGCGCGCCTTTCCCCTGTGGAACTACCGGCGCTACCTCTACGCCAGCCCGGACTACGTGGCCCGGCGCGGCCTGCCGCAGACCCCGGAGGCCCTGGCCGGCCACGACTTCGTCATCCACACCGCGCCCCGGGTCCTGCGCGACTGGTTCCTGCGCAGGGGCGGCGACAGCTACCGGCTCAACCCCCAGCCGCGCCACCGCTTCAGCTCCGGCATCGCCGTCTACCAGGCGGCCCTGCACGGCATGGGCATCGTGCGTCTGGCGGACTGGCTGTGCCGCCCGGCGGAAGCGGCCGGCCAGCTGGTGCGGATCTGCCCGGACTGGCACCTGACCTCGTCCACCGGGGTGGAGCCGCGCATGCACGCGGTCTACGCCGGCGAGCGCATGCCGCGCCGGGTGCGCCTGTTCCTCCAGGCCCTGCGTGAAGCCGGGGAGGCGGAGGCCAGGGCGACGCGGGCCAGTGTTTAGTGGCTAGTGGCGGTGGTCCCGATGGTGGGCATCGGGGAAGTGGGGGTGGGAATGGACCATGGGCTCGTGCCGGTGGGCGTGGACATGGCGGGTCCCCGGGGCAACGGGATAAGGATGGTCGTGCTGGTGATGGGCGTCGTGGGTGTGGGCGTGGGAATGCTCCAGGGCCCCGTGGTAATGCGCGTGATCGTGGCGCTCGGTCAGGTGCAGCCACACGCCCCAGGCCATCAGCGCCCCGGCCAGGGCCAGCCGGACGGTGAGGGGCTCGCCGGAAGCCAGCGCGATCAGGGTGCCGAAGAACGGCGCCACCGAAAAATAGGCCCCGGTCCGCGCCGTGCCCAGGTGGCGCAGGCCGACCACGAACAGGACCAGGCTCACCCCGTAGGCCAGCAGCCCGACCACCATGGCTAGCGCCGTGGCCGGCCAGGGTGGTAGCCGGTCCCCCAGGGCGAAGGCCAGGGCCAGGTTCACCGTGCCCGCCGCCAGCCCCTTGACCATGGCGATCCAGGTGGCGTCGCTGAGGGACACCTTGCGCGTCAGGTTGTTGTCGATGCCCCAGGCCAGACAGGCCCCGAGCACCGCCAGCGCCGGCCAGGCGCCGGCGAAGCGGGCATCGCCGGGCCAGCTGACGAGCACGGTGCCGGCGACGATGGCGACCATGCCGGCGGCAATGCGCCGGTCCACGCCTTCCTTGAAGGCGATCCAGGCCAGCAGGGCGGTGAACACGCCCTCGGCATTGAGCAACAGGGCCGCGCCGGAGGCTGGCATCCCGGCCAGCCCGAACATCAGCAGCACCGGGCCGACCACGCCCCCGGCGCACACCGCGCCGGCGAACCAGCCGGCCTCGCCGGCCGAGAGCCGCACCGGGGCGGCCCGGACCAGCAGGCGGTAGGCCGCCAGGCCGAGGCCCGAGCCCAGGTAGAACAGGCCGGCCAGCAGCCACGGTCCGGCATCGCGCAGCAGGAACTTGGCGAGGGGGGCGCTGGCGCCGAAGAGCAGCGCGGCGCCTAGGGCGGCGGCAATGCCGGGGTTGAACAAGCGCTGGAGAAAAGACATGGGCAATGGTTCCGGTTCCCTGGTCGCCCCTGACCACGTCCCCGGAGCGGAACGGCCATTCGAGCAGCCGCTCCCGGGGAGCGCTGGACGGCGCCGGTCTATCGGGATCGGGCTACAGCTCGGTGTACTTGAGCGCCTTGCCCCGGGCCTTTTCCACCGGGTACTTGGCCCGGTTGAGGACCATCTTGTCGCGGAAGGCCTGGGCCAGGTCCACGTCGAGCCGGTCGGCCAGGCGGGTCAGCACCAGCAGCACGTCGGCCAGCTCGTGGGCCACCGCCTCGCGCTTCCCTTCCGGCAGGGCGGCGCTTTCCTCCGGGGTCAGCCAGAGAAAGTGCTCCAGCACCTCGGCGGCCTCCACCGACAGGGTCATGGCCAGGTTCTTGGGGGTGTGGAAGGGCGTCCACTCGCGCTCTTCGACGAAATCGCGCACCTGGGCGCGCAGCTCTTCCAGGGTCATGGACGGCATGGGTCCGGCTCGCAAAAAATCACTAGGGCGGATGATCCCCCAACCCGGCCCGGGATGCATCAGTTCCCGCCCCGGTCGGCATGGCCCATTGCCGGCGACCATGGCAAAACCCCGCGCCTGGCGCGGGGTTTGGGCGGGCGCCAACGGCGCCGGGAGGGGGCGAGAGGGGGCTTACAGGGCCGCCCAGCCCTTGGACTCGGGTTGGAACGGCAGGGCGGCCACGGTCCATTCCTGCACCGCGCCGTCGGCGCCCGGCACCTCGATGCGCTCGCCGACGCGCACGCCGAACAGGGCAGCACCCACCGGGTGCAGGATCGACCAGCACTCCTCGTCCGGATCGTGGTCTTCCGGATAGACCAGGGTCAGTTCCCGCTTGGTGCCGTCGGCGGCTTCCAGCACCACGGTGGAGTTCATGGTCACCTGGTCCGGGGGGATGCCGTCCGGCGGCACCACCTTGGCCGAGCGCAGCCGCGCCAGCACCCGGGAAGCGGCGTCGGACACGCCCTGTCCGCGCTGGAAGCGGGTCTCGATCAGCACCACCAGACGGGATTGGTCGACGGCGGAAATACAGGGTTGCGAAGCTTGGGTCATGGCTGGACTCCTGGCCCGCGGGGCCGGACGGCATCTGGCCGGGCGCGGGCGACGAACGAAAAACGGCGAAGGATGAAAGGGCTGGGGCGGTGGCGGATGCCCGGCAGGGGAAGGGCGGCGGCGACGAACCTCGGTCGGGGCCGCGCCGGGACCCGGGGTGGCGCCGGGGAGGCGCCGCAGCGTTGCCGGAAGATCAGGCGGAAACGCTGGCCCGCGGGTCGGGCCGCTGCCGGGCGGGGGAGAGGCAGGCGGCCAGTCGGTGGCGACTCATGCCGGCGCGGCCGCTCCCCCGGGCGACCCGGTCCCCGGTCTGGGGGCGCGGCAGGTCGCGGGCGAAGATGGAGGCGGATACGGGCATGGTTGGCGCGGGAAGGACTCGGAATGCACCACAACGGTGCAGATGGCCCATTCTACCCCGCCCCACCGTTCCCCCCAAGCCCCGGGCGCCGGGGCCGCTTGCCACCACCGCCAGGCGCCGCCCAGTGCCTCCTTGTGGCGAACAGCGACGGAGCCCCCGGCAAGCCCCGGCAAGCCGTTTCCGTTTAAATCGCCCCCGCCGCCCGCAATCGGGCGATGTCGGCCGGAGTAAAGCCGAGGCGGCCGAGCACCGCATCGGTGTGCTCCCCCAGGGTCGGGCCGAGCCAGTCGGTGCGCCCCGGGGTGGCGGTGAGGGTGGGCACCACGCCGGGGATGGTGAACGGCTTGCCGTCCGGCAACGTGGCCGCCTGGAGCATGCCCCGGGCGAGGAACTGGGGGTCGGCGAACATGTCGGCCACCGAATAAACGCGGGAAGCCGGCACCTCCGCCGCCTCCAGGGTGGCCAGCACGGCGTCGTGGTCGTGGGCGGCGGCCCAGGCGTCGATCACCGCGTACAGCTCGTCGCGGCGGGCGTCGCGTCCGGCGTTGTCGGCCAGGGTGGGGTCATCCGCCAGGTCGGAGCGGCCGATGGCCTGCATCAGGCGGCGGAAGATGGCGTCGCCGTTGGCGCCGATGGCAATGTGCCGCCCGTCCCGGGTGGTGTGGGTGTTGGACGGGGTAATGCCCTTCATGATGTTGCCGCTGCGCTCGCGCACGAAGCCGAACACGTCGAACTCTGGCACCAGGGATTCCATCATGGCGAACACCGCCTCGTAGAGGGCCACGTCCACCACCTGGCCGGCGCCGCCGCCCACCTCCTTGTGGCGCAGGGCCATCAGGGCGCCGATGGCGCCCCATAGCGAGGCCAGGGCGTCGCCGATGGATATGCCGGTGCGCACCGGCGGCCGATCCTCGAAGCCGGTGACGTAGCGCAGCCCGCCCATGCTCTCGCCGATGGCGCCAAAGCCCGGCTGGTCACGGTAGGGCCCGGTCTGGCCGAAACCGGAGAGGCGCACCATGACCAGCCCCGGGTTTGCGGCGCGCAGGGTCTCCCAGCCCAGGCCGAGCTTTTCCAGCACGCCGGGACGGAAGTTCTCGATCACGACGTCCGCCTCTTGCGCCAGCCGGCGCACGATGGCGGCCCCTTCCGGGTGTTTGAGGTTCACCGTCACCGACTGCTTGTTGCGCGACTGCACGTACCACCACAACGAGGTGCCCTGGTACAGCTGGCGCCAGCGGCGCAGGGGGTCGCCGCCGTCCGGCGACTCGACCTTGACCACCTCGGCGCCGAAGTCGGCCAGGATGCGGGAGCAGAACGGCCCGGCGATCAGGGTGCCCAGTTCGAGCACCTTGACCCCGTCCAGGGGGCGGGGCGCGGCAGCAGCGGCAGTGGGGGTCTGGGAGGAATCGGGGGCAGGGGCCGGAGGAATGGACATGGGGCAGGCTCCAGGTAAGGCGCGGTGGCACGGGTGGCAAGAGCGGTTGCCGCCATGCTACCGGCTTTGCTCCGGAGCGACCCGTGGTACCGGCCATCGCTTCGCTGCGACCAGCGCCAACTTTGCCAAGGTCATGGCAACGGCCTTCATGCCACAATCCGGACAATGCCTCCGTCCTCATCCGATGCCCACCCGGCGTCCTGCCCCCCTCCCCCGGCGCCGCCCTGGCACTGGCTACTGCCACTCCTCCTGGCGGCGCTGGCCTTCCTGGCGCTCTGCGGGCCGCTCCCGGCCCGGGCCGAAGAGGCCCAGGAATGCCCGACAGAGGCCGCCCTCGGACCGGCCCACAACGTCCAGGGCCAGGCTCTGCTGCGAGACCCGTCCCGCCGGCTGACCCTGGGGGACGTGACCTCGGCGGCCCGGGCCGCCGAATTCGAGGCCCTGCCCGGCCAACTGTCCGGCGGCTACACCCGGGACATTCTGTGGCTGCGCTTCTGCCTGCCCCCCGGCAGCGACACACTGCCCCGCTGGCTGCGCATATCCCCCGCCATGCTCGACGACCTGGCCCTGTACCTGCCCCAGGCCGGCGGCGGCTACGAGCTGCGCCGCGCCGGCGACCGCTACCCCTTCACCGCCCGGGAATGGCAATACCGCCTGTTCGCCATCGCCATCCCGCCGGGCACCGACGTGCGCCGCCCCTTCTACCTGCGCCTCGATACCACCAGCGCCCTCAACATGCGCCTCGACCTGTGGCACGGGGCCGAATTCCAGGACCTGGTGGTGCGCGACACCATGTTCTACGGGCTGCTCGGCGGCACCATCCTGCTGCTCATCGTCTTCAGCCTGATTTCCTGGCGCTGGCTGAAGGACCGGCTCTACCTGTTCTACGCCGGCAACGTGCTGGCGGAGGCGTCTTCCTGCTGATGAACGCCGGCTTCGGCAGCCAGTTCGCCTACCCCGGGCTGGGGGGGGCGAACGATCTGGCCATCGCCTGGCTCACCGGGCCGATCTTGACGATACACGTCCTGTTCTTCACCTACCTGTTCGCGGTGCGCCAGCACCTGCCCCGCCTCTACCCGCTGATGCTGGCCCTGGCCGGCACCTACGCAGTCCTGGCGCCCCTCAGCCTGTTCACCGACTGGCGCACCATCGGCCTGATCCTGCAATTGCTGGCCTTCCCGGTGACCCTGCTGTGGATGGTGCTGATCGTCACCCTGGGCTTCAAGGACCCCAAGCGGCGCATCTACATCGTCGCCTTCCTGCCCTGGCTGATGGGCCTGTTCGGCAATGCCATCTTCCGCATGGGCGGCATTTCCGACAATTTCTGGATCAGCTACAGCGGCGAAATCACCGCCCTGATCCATCTCATCATCCTGCCCATCCTGATCATCCACCGGGCCCGCCAGGCCGAGCAGGAAAAGGACCAGGCCCTGGCCCGGGAACTGGCCGAGGCCCACCGGGCGGAGCAAGAACTGGAAGCCCGGGTGCGCGAGCGCACCGGCGAGCTGCGTCAGGAGATCGAAACCCGGAGCCGCATCCAAGCCCGGCTCCAGGACGCCCTGACCACCGAGCAGGCCACCCTGGCCAATCAGCGCGAACTGGTGGCCATGCTCTCCCACGAATTCCGCACGCCCCTGACCCTGATCGACACCGTGGCCCAGCGCCTGGACATGATGCTGGAGCGCATCCATCCGGAACTGGTGCCGCGCATCCTGAAGATCCGCAGCGCCGTCACCCGGCTGCTGGGGCTACTGGAGAACTGCCTGGCCAACGAACGCCTCAACGGTACCGGCACCGAGCTGCACCTGGAAACGGTGGACGTATGCGCCCACCTGACCCAGGCCTACCGGGGCGGGACGGCTCCCGCCGAGGCCCGGCGCATCCGCCTCGACTTGCCCGAGGCGGCGGTGCGAGTGCGCTGCGACCGGCACCTGTTCGACGTGGCCCTCTCCAACCTGGTCGGCAACGCCCTCAAGTACTCCCCTCCGGACAGCCCGGTGACCCTGCGGGTGCGGCGCGAACCCGCCGGGCAGGTGGCCATCGCGGTGCAGGACCGGGGCCAGGGGGTACGCCCAGCAGACCGGGAACGCATCTTCGAACGCTTTTTCCGCAGCGACGGCCTGCGCCCCCAGGGGTCCGGCCTGGGCCTGCACCTGGCCCGCTCCCTGGCCCGCCGCCACGGCGGCGACGTGATCCTGGAAGCGGGGGCGGAAGCGATGGGTGCCGAGGAGGCGGAGGAAACGTCCGCCGGAGCCGGCGCCACCTTCATCCTCACCCTGCCGGAAGACGGCCCGTCGGTCGCAACGGACGTCGCCGTCAACCAGGAGCAGGCTGCCGAGACGACGGCCTCCTAGAGCGGCGGCGGGCACGCCGCATTCGCCTGGAGCAGCCCGATTCAACCCCGTTCAGCGCTCATCCCTTGAGCTGCACCGACTGGGGCTCCAGGAACTCCATCACCCCGTGGCGGCCCAGCTCGCGGCCGTAGCCGGACTGCTTGAACCCACCGAAGGGCGCCTGGAAGTTGAAGAAGGCGCCGTTGATGTCCACCTGGCCGGTGCGCATCTGCCGGGCGAAGGCCAGGGCCTTGTCCCCGTCCGGGCACCACACCGCGCCGCCCAGGCCGTAGGCGGTGTCGTTGGCCAGTTGCAGGGCCTCCGCTTCGTCCCGGTAGGGCATGATGGCCAGCACCGGGCCGAAGATCTCTTCCCGGGCGATGGTCATGGTGGGGCGCACGTCGCCGAACACGGTGGGACGCACGTACCAGCCGCTTTCCAAGCCTTCCGGCGCCTCGGGGCCGCCGGTGAGCAACGTCGCCCCTTCGGCCACGCCCTGGCGGATGAAGTCCCGCACCCGCTCGCGCTGGGCCCGGGTGACCAGGGGGCCGAGGCGGGTCGTCTCGGCGAAGGGGTCCCCCGGCGCGTAGGCCTGGGCCGCCGCCACCGCCAGTGCGGCCGCCTCGTCATGCCGGGCCGCCGGCACCAGCAATCGGGTCAGGGCCGAGCAGGTCTGGCCGGAATTGAGCAGGCAGGCCCCTACCGAGCCCTTCACCGCCTGGGCGAGCAGGGCATCGTCGGCGGCCGCCTCGGGCAGGATCACCGAGGCCGACTTGCCCCCGAGCTCCAGGGAGACGCGCTTGACCGTCTCGGCGGCCAGGGCCGCCACCCGCTTGCCGGCCCGGGTCGAGCCGGTGAACGACACCGCGTCCACCGCCGGGTGGGCGGCCAGGGCCTCGCCCACCACCGGCCCCAGGCCGGTGACCAGGTTGAACACGCCCGGAGGCACGCCGGCCTCATCCATCACCTCGGCCAGGACGAAGGCGTTGAGGGGCGCCACTTCCGAGGGTTTCAGCACCACGGTGCAGCCCGCCGCCAGGGCGGCGGCCACCTTGGCGGCGATCTGGTGCAGGGGGTAGTTCCACGGGGTGATGGCGGCCACCACTCCCACCGGCAGGTAGGCGACCCGGGAATGGCCGACCACCTCGTCGGCGAAGCCCTCGGCGGCAATGGCGGCGCAGGCCTCGAAGGAGGCGATCGGGTTGCCGGCCTGGATGCGCACCGCCAGCTTGAGGGGCATGCCCACTTCCCGGGCGATCAGTTCGCCGATTTCCTGCTGGCGGGCCTTCAGCCCGGCGGCCACCTTGGCCAGCAGGGCGCCCCGCTCGGCCGGGGCAGTGCGGCTCCAGGCCGGGAAGGCGGCCCGGGCGGCGCGCACCGCCGCGTCGGCATCGGCGGCATCGCCCAGGGGCACCCGGCCCAGGGGCTGCTCGGTGGCCGGATTGACCACCTCCTGGGTGCCGCTCCCGGACGGGGGCACCCAGCGGCCGTCGATGTAGAAGGCGTCGCGCACGATCATGGCAGGCTCCGGAAAGGAAGGATGAAAAGCGGGAGGGGGCATCTTAACCCCGCCCTGGGCGGGCTCATGCCGCTTAGGGCGTGCCGGCGCCATGATCCATGGCAAAATGCCGCGTGATTGCCCCCCGCTAACTACTTAATAACGAAACACAATAACCACACCTGGAGCATGGCGATTTCATGATGCTTTGATGCTCGTGAAATAGCGCATACCGCCTGGCTTATTACAAAAATAATACTCCGTACATCCTGGCAACCGGGCCCGGATGCAACGCCACTCCGCCATGCCCAACCCCGACGACCTCAAGACGCTCCACGCTGATCCGGAAGATCGTTCCGCCCTGGCCAGCACCGCCATCGCCGTATTGGTCGCCATGCTAGCCTGCGCGGTGTACTGGGCCGTGCTGGTCAGCTCCCATAACGAACAACTGCGCGGCGCCGAGCAGCAGAGCCAATTGCGCGCCCAGCAGATTTCCAAGGCGCTGCTGTCCCAGGTGGAAACCCTCGTGGGCGGGCTGGACTTCGCCACGCGCAGCCTGGCCGAGGAGTTGAGCCACAAAAGCCCCGAGGGCTTCAACGCCACGGTGCGGACCGTGGTGCAGTCCTATCCCCAGGGTTCGATCCTGCAGATCGCCATCGCCGACCGGAGCGGCAAGGTCATCTATGCCAATCCGGCCCCCGATCCCTGGTCCCCGCTCCCCGCCAACGTCGGCGACCGGGAGCACTTCCGCGTGCATCAGGACAACAGCCGGACCGGCGCCGCGGACCGCTTGTTCATCAGCGCGCCGGTACTGGGCCGGGTGTCGGGCCAGTGGTCGATCCAACTGTCCCGGGCGCTGCGCCGCAACGGCGAATTCGACGGCATCCTGGTCATTTCCCTGTCGCCTCACTACATCTCGGATTTCTTCCAGAGCATCTTCGACAGCGAGCGGGACGTGGTGATGCTGCTGCGCCAGGACGGCCGCTACCTGGCCCGCTCCCAGGGGGAGCAGGCGGTACTCGGCAAGGCGGTGCCCGACAGCCGCGAGTACCTGCGCAACAACCACCTGATGCACGGCACCTACGAGGCCGTGGCCCGAGTAGACGGCATTGCCCGCTATTACGCCTGGAGCCGCGCCCAGGCCTATCCATTGGTGATCAACGTCGGCCTGGACAAGGACGCCGCCCTGGCCGGCGTCCAGCAGGCCATCCAGGCCAGCCGGCAGCGCAACCTGCTGGGCATCGCCATCGTCCTCGGCGGCGTCCTGGTCATCTCCTGGCTGCGCCTGCAACGTAGCCGGGCCAAGGCATTGCTGCGGGCCAAGGACGAGCGCCTGGCCAAGCTGGTGACCCAGGTGCCCGGCGCCATCTACCAGTACAAACTGGCCGCCGACGGGACGTCCAGCTTCCCTTACGCCAGCCCGGGCATCGCCGACATTTACGGATTCACGCCGGATGAACTGGCCACCAACGCCGCTAAGGTGTTCGACCTCATTCATCCGGACGACCTGGAATCGGTCAAGGCAACCATCATGGCATCGGCCCACGACCTCACGCCCTGGGAATGCAAATACCGGGTGGGGACGAGCACCGGGGGCTGCCGCTGGCTGCACGGCTACGCCCGGCCGGAGCGGCTGCCGGACGGCAGCGTCCTGTGGCACGGCTACCTGCACGACATCACGACGGAGCAGGCCATCCAGCAGGCCCTGCACGAAAGCGAGGAGCGGCTGCGCCTGACCCTGGACGCGGTGCGGGACGGCCTGTGGGAATGGGACACCGAGCGGGGCACCCTGCACTGGGACGCCCGTTGCTACGAATTGCTGGGTTACCCAGACCGGGGCTTCCCCATGGGGCTGGGCGCATTCCTCGACCTCGTGCACCCGCTGGATGTCGACCGCTGCCGCATCGACCAGGCCCAGCACCTGGAATCGAACCGGATCTACCGCACCGAATTCCGCCTGCGCCGCGCCAGCGGCGAATGGCTGTGGGTCGAATCCCGGGGCCAGCTGCTGCCGGCCACCGAGCACCGCCCGGCCCGCATGATGGGCACCCTGTCGGACATCGGCGAGCGGGTCACCCAGGCCCAGGTGCGCCGCGCCCTGCTCGACCAGAGCGCCGCCGCCATCTTCCTGGCCACGCCGGACCGGCGCATCTCCCACGCCAATGCCCGGGCCATCGAACTGTTCGCCCCCAATGGCCATGCCCTGATCGGCAAGGACTTTCGCATCATCCACACCGACGAGGCCTCCTTCGCCGCCTTCGGCGAGCATTACCAAGCCCTGCGCCAGGCCGGATCGGTCCGGCTGGAATGGCGCCTGCGCGACAACCGGGGCCGGGTGCGCTGGTTCAATGCCCACGGCTCCCTGCTGGGCGAGGACGACCCCAACGGCAGCGTCATCTGGACCATGCTCGACACCGACGCCCAGCACCGGGCCATGGACGCCCAGGAACTGGCCCAGCAGCGCCTGACGGCAATCATAGAGCAGTTCCCCGGTGGCGTGCTGGTGGAAGACCAGGCCGAGCAGCGCATCGTCGTCGCCAACCAGGCCCTCTGCCAGCTCGGCGGCCCCGGCTGGAGTCCCCGCGACCTGGTCGGACGCACCCATGCCGAACTGGCCGCGCGGCTGCCCGCCGACCTGCTGGTCCCGCCCCCCGGCGAGGACGCCGCCCCCGACGCTTGGGAATGCCACCTCGACGACGGCCGCGACGTGGCCGTCGAACGCATCCCCCTGCACAGTGCCGGCACGCCCGTCGGCCTGTTCTGGTTCATCCGCGACATCACCGAACGCAAGCGGCGCGAAACCGCCCTGGCCGCCCTGGCCGCCACCGACCCCCTCACCGGCCTGGCCAACCGCCGCACCTTCATGGCGCGCATGAACGACGAGCTGCACGAGCAGCGCCGCGGCCGGCACGGCCCCAGCGTGCTGGTAATGCTCGACCTGGACCACTTCAAGCGGGTCAACGACACCTACGGCCATGCCGCCGGCGACCGGGTGCTCCAGCACCTGGCCGGGCTGATGCAGGCCGCCCTGCGCCGCGACGACCTAGCCGGCCGCCTGGGCGGCGAGGAATTCGCCGTGCTGCTGTCCGACACCGACCTGGACGGCGGCGGCGCCATGGCCGAGCGCCTGCGCATCGCCCTGGAAACAACCCCGGCGCGCACCGACACCGGCGAACTGTTCGTCACCGCCAGCCTGGGGGTCACCCTGTTCCGGCCGCCCTTCGACAGCCCGGAAGACTGCCTGGCCCGGGCCGATGCGGCCCTCTACGAAGCCAAGCACCGCGGCCGCAACCGGGTCATGGTCAGGGACGAGGACCGGGGCTTTCCCATCACCCACGCCGCCCCGGTGCGGGACGCCTGATTCCGCAAAGCGGATCGGACCGGGCGCCAGCCCCTGCGCTCCTTTCCCCCTCGCCGCCGCCCGCCCCGATCCCCCTTAATCCGCGACAATGGCGGCCTTGCCAGGCCCGCTTCGGGCCAAGCCTTCCTCCCGGAATCCGCCCGATGACCTCCCGCCCCCTTGCCCTCTCCCTCGCCTTGGCCGCCCTGGCGACCCTCGGCGCCGCCGCCCAGGCCGCCCAGCCCCCCTTCTCCGGTCCCGACTACAGCGGCCGCTACGCTTGCACCGGCGACGACGCCAAGGAAGGCGCCTACAGCGCCACGGTGACCCTGGAACTGGTGCCCGAGCACAGCAGCGGCAAGTACGGCGCCTA
The DNA here is from genome assembly GCF_036820405.1 of Oryzomicrobium sp. Lineage (NCBI taxonomy): Bacteria > Pseudomonadati > Pseudomonadota > Betaproteobacteria > Rhodocyclales > Rhodocyclaceae > Oryzomicrobium > Oryzomicrobium sp. The sequence continues at coordinate 57,556 of NZ_DAISLS010000011.1, read as the reverse complement.
CGCCTTCACCCTGGAGGTGCCGGGCTTCGGCACCTATCCCGGCCACGCCGTGGCCAAGGGGGCGGCCATGGCCATCCACTTCGCCCATACCGACCCGGCCACCCGGGACTTCGGCACCGGCCTTGCCACCTTCGCCCCTGGCCGCAGCGGCCGCTGGACCTTCACCAAGTTCTACTACGAGCCCGAATTCAAGGGCGGCAACCACGGCAGCGAGCGCTGCGAGCAGCAGCCCTAGCCCTGGCACCTAAGGCGGCGCGTCCCGCCGAATCGCCGGCCCAACCGGCTGGCGCAGCGCTTTCGACACCGGGGGCGCTGCGCCGAGGCGGCCGCAGAAGACGGCGAACGCCAGGGCGATACTTGAATTTTTTTCATGTATTTTTGCGGGCACAACGGCAAGGTCGAGAACTGGCGCGGACCTTTGCTTTTCGACCAGATCGAAACATTAATTTTTTTAATGCATTGATCGATTGCAGGCCGCCCGGCGGCCAGGCGAATCCCGGCGCACGCCAGCTCTTCCGCGCATCCACGCATCAACACAGTTCAGTCCCCGTGCTCCGTGCCAGCGGCATCCCCCGCACTTGTGTGCGCACGACATCCAAAGCAGCCCAGGCATTCCCGGGCCGGAGCTGAAACCCGCCCCAGCGGCTGCTCCCCTCTGCCCCCTACCCCGCCAGGGACGCAGCGAGGAAGCGGGCCAGACCGCCTTGCAGGGGCTTTTGCCGGTGGCGGATGAAGTACAGGGGCCGGGCCAGGTCCGCCAGTCCGGCCAGGTCCGGGGGCAGGCCCGCCGCCCCTTGCCGCGCCCCCAGGTCCACCACGTCGCCCCGCTCCAGCAGGTCCGCCACCACATGGCGCGACAAGCACGACACCCCCAGGCCAGCGGCCACGGTGCGCTTGACCGCCTCGGAATTGCCCAGGGCCAGAGTCACCTTGAGGTGGCCGAGCAGGGGCACCAGCAGTTGCTCCAGCACCTCCCGGGTGCCGGAGCCGGTTTCGCGCAGCACCCAGTCGGCCCCGGCCAGGGCCTCCCGGGTCAGGGCGCCGGCCGCCGCCGCATGGACCAGGGGATGGTCCCGGCCGGCGAAGACCACCAGCTCGTCCCGCTGCCAAGGCGTCACCACCAGGTCCGGGTGGCGGCACACCCCTTCGATGAAGCCGCCGTCCACGGTGAATTCCGCCACCGCGGCGACGATGTCGGCAGTGTTGGCCACGTCCAGACGCAGCCGGGCCTGGGGGTTGTCGCGGCGGAAAGCGGCGATCAGGGGCGGCAGCAGGTAGTTGCCCACGGTGGTGCTGGCCCCCAGGCGCAGGGAGGCGGCCTCGCCGGCGAACAGCCGGCCGATGTCGGCGGCCTGTTCGAGCAGGGCGGTGGCCCGGGGCAGCAGCAGGCGGCCCGATTCGTTGAGGCGCAGCTGGCGGCCGATGCGGTCGAACAAGGGGGTGCCCAACTGGCGCTCCAGCTCGGCCAAGGCGGCGGAGGCGGCGGACTGGGACAGGGCGGTGGCCTCCGCCCCCCGGCCGGTGGTGCCGTGGCGGGCGATGGCGACGAAGACTTCGAGCTGGCGCAGGGTGAGGTGGAGCACGACCTATTACCTTTAAAACTGGTTATTTCAACGTTTTTTATTCGTTTTTCAGGTTGATGGCAAGCCGGTAAGGTGGCGTCCATGGCGGGTCCGTCGATCCGCCCGGACAACCCACGAGGCTCCCCATGTCCTCCCCTGCCAATGCATCCGCGGCCCTGGCCGCCCCGCCCCTGTCGTTCGCGCAACGCATTTTCCAAGGCTTTCGGGCCGCCGCCCCCGGCCTCATCCTCACCCTGGCCCTGGGCCTGGGCGCCCTGCTGCTCGCCCGCCAGCCGGCGGTGCAGGGCTGGGGATTGTCGGCCCTGACCCTGGCCATCGTCGCCGGCATCTTCATCGGCAACACCGTGTTCGCCCCGGTGGAACGGCTCGCCGCCCCCGGCGTAGGGGTGGCCAAGCAGACCCTGCTGCGCGCCGGCATCGTGCTCTACGGTCTGCGCCTGACCTTTCAGGACATCGCCGCGGTGGGCACCGCCGGGCTGGTGGTGGACGCCCTGGTGGTGGCGATCACCTTCGTCCTGGCACTGCAACTGGGCACCCGCTGGCTCGGCCTGAGCCGCCGCCAGGCGGCCCTGATCGGCGCCGGCAGCGCCATCTGCGGCGCGGCGGCGGTGCTGGCCACGGCGCCGGTGGTGGCGTCCGCCCACGCGGCCCGGGATGAGGGCCACCATGAAAGCCCCCTGGCCGACCAAGTGGCGGTGGCGGTGGCCACGGTGGTGGTGTTCGGCACTCTGGCCATGTTCACCTACCCGGCCCTCTACGCCGCCCTGGCCCACTGGGGCTGGGCCGTCTCGCCGGAAGCCTTCGGCCTGTACACCGGCGCCACGGTGCACGAGGTGGCCCAGGTGGTGGCCGCCGGCCGCGCCATCAGCCCGGACGCGGCAGCCACGGCGGTGATCGCCAAAATGCTGCGGGTGATGATGCTGGCGCCCTTTCTGGTGATTCTGGCCGGGCTATTCGCCAGCGGCGGCGCCGGCAACGGTGGTAATGGTGCTAATGGCGGCAATGTCGCCGGCCGGGGCGCGGCGGTGCTGCGCGCCTTCCCCTGGTTCGCCCTGGGCTTCGTCGCCCTGGCCGGGTTCAATTCCCTGGACCTGCTGCCCCAGGCAGTGAAGGGCGGCCTGATCGTCGCCGACGACCTGCTGCTGGCCACCGCCATGGGCGCCCTGGGCCTGACCACCCGCTTTTCCGCCATCCGCCGCGCCGGCCCCCGGCCCCTGCTGCTGGCCGGCCTGCTGGCCCTGTGGCTGGTGGCGGGCGGCGGAGCCCTGACCGCCCTGGCCCTGCACCTGGCGGGCTGACCGTCCCCCAGCTCCCCGGCCCGGGGCAACGCCCCCTGGCCCAACAAAAAACCCCGCCAGGCATATGCCGGGCGGGGTTTTTTGCCAGTGCGGGGCTTAATTGCCCCGGTAGGTGGAGTAGCCGTAGGGGCTGAGCAGCAGGGGGATGTGGTAGTGCTGCGTCGCATCCTCGACGGTGAAGGGCACCGGGATCTCGGGGAAGAAGGTCGGCTGCTTGATCTTGGCGAAGTGCTCGCCGGTATGGAACACCACCCGGTACTCGCCGGCGGCGAAACGCTCCTTGGCCGGGAACATCTCACGGATGCGGCCCTGGGCGTCGGTCACGGCCGAGCCGAGGGGGCGCCAGCCGGCGGCGGTCTTTTGCTCGAGATCGACGGTCACGCCCGGGGTCGGCTGACCGCTTTGCAGGTCCAGGATGTGGACGCTCAACGGGTTGCCGGCGGCGAGGGCGGCGTGGCTGGCGAGGCAAAGCAGGCCGGCCAGGGCCAGGGTGCGGATCGGTTGCAGCATGGAACTATCCTCCTTGAAAAAAGGGATTCAACGGGTTTGCAGGTCGGGGCGGCCGGCCAGGGCGGCCCGGGCGCAGGTGTCGTCGCCCTCGGGGCCGCCGCCCCCCGCCACGCCGATGGCCCCCACCAGGGCATCGCCCTGCCACAGCGGCACGCCGCCGCCGAGCAGCAGCAGTTCGGGCAGGTGGGCGAGGTTGGCCGTGTCGGGGTTGGCCCGGGCGGCCCGCCCCAAGTGCAGGGTGGCGGTCTTGGTCGACAGGGCGCTGTAGGCCTTGCGGCGCGCCGCCTCGGTGTTGTGGGGGCCGACGCCGTCGCCCCGGCCCAGCAGCACGGTCTGGCCGCCGGCATCGAGCACGGCAATGGTGACCGCCTTGCCCCGGGCCGCGCAGGCCTCCCGGGCCGAGGCCGCCAGCTGTTCCGCAGCCGACAAGGTCAGTTGCGGTGCGACGGGCAGGGGCGCGGCCTGGACAGCGGTGGCGGCGAACACCAGGGGAAAGAGGAATTTGCCGGTCATCGGATGGTCTCCGTCACAGTGATGCCGGCCACGATAGCGGGCGGGGGCTGGCGGAACGGTGGCGGCCCGATGACAAAATTGTCATCCACCGCCGCGCCCGCCATGGCTACCATCCGGGCTCGATGAGGAGGCGCAAGCGTGCGGATACTGGTGGTGGAAGACGAGCCGAAGACCGGCGACTACTTGAAGAAGGGGCTGACCGAATCGGGCTTTGTCGTCGACCTGGCCCGGGACGGCCGGGAGGGGCTGCACCTTGCCGAGGAAGGGGGGCACGACCTGATCGTGCTCGACGTGATGCTGCCCGGGCTGGACGGCTGGCAGGTGCTGCACCGGCTGCGCGAGGGCCGGGGGACGCCGGTGATCTTCCTGACCGCCCGGGACGGCCTGGACGACCGGATCAAGGGGCTGGAACTGGGGGCCGACGACTACCTGGTCAAGCCCTTCGCCTTCGCCGAGCTGGTGGCGCGCATCCGCACCCTGCTGCGGCGCGGCCCCCTGCGCGAGGCGGACCAGCTGGCCATCGACGATCTGTGCATGGACGTGCCGGCGCGCCGCGTCACCCGGGGCGGCGAGCGCATCCACCTGACACCGCGGGAATTCGCCCTGCTGCACCTGCTGCTGCGCCGCCAGGGCGAGGTGCTCTCCCGCAGCCAGATCGCCTCCCAGGTGTGGGACATGAACTTCGACAGCGACACCAACGTGGTGGACGTGGCGATCCGGCGCCTGCGGCAAAAGATCGGCGACCCGGTGCCGGGGCGGCTGATCCACGCGGTGCGCGGCATGGGCTACGTGTGCGAATGGCGCCCGTGACGCCCCGCCTGTCCCTGGGCGCCCGGCTGGCGGTCTTGTTCGCCGCGGTGGTCGCCGTCGCCAGCAGCGCCCTGGGCTTTTACCTCTACCACTCCTTCGCCGGCCAGCTCGAATGGCGCGACGACGTGCAACTGCTCGGCAAGCTCCGGCAGTTGCGCCAGCAGCTCGCCGACGCGGCCACCCCCGAGCTGCTGCTGACGCGCCCCCAGTACCTGCGCGACACGATGAGCGGCGAGAGCAACGCCCTGATCGAGGTGCGCGCCCCGGACGGCGAGGTCCTGCTGACCATCAACCCGCGCCGCGAGGCCCTGCCCGCCCCCGCCCCCCTGGCCGAAAACGAGGAGCCGACTCCAACGGCGCTGGTGCGCTGGCGCACCCGGGACGGCAGCCCCGCCGCCGCGGTGGCCGGCGTGGCCCGGCTGGGGCAGCCCGACGGGCGCCCCGTCGTCATCACCGTCGCCCGCGCCTATCCGGACCGGGAGGCGCTGCTGGCCGCCTATCGCTGGCGCATCGGCCTGGCCGCCACCGCCGCCGCGCTGCTGGCCGCGCTCCTGTCCACCTGGGTGGTGTGGCGCGCCCTGGCACCGCTGCGCCGCTTGAGCCGCGAAGCCGGCGACATCACCGTCAATCGGCTGTCGACCCGGCTCGTGGATCGCGATGCGCCGCCCGAGATCGCGCGCTTGATCGCGGCGCTCAACACCATGCTCGCCCGCCTCGAAGACGGCTTCGCCCGGCTATCCCAGTTCGCCGCCGACCTGGCCCACGAATTCCGCACCCCGGTGGGCAACCTGCTCGGCCAAAGCCAGGTAATGCTCGCGCGCCCGCGCCCGGAGGCCGAATACCAGGCGCTGCTCGAATCGAACATCGAAGAGCTGGAACGGCTGGCGCGCATGATCGACAACATGCTGTTTCTCGCCCGGGCCGATCACGCCGGACAGGCCCTCGACAGGCAGCCCCTGTCGATCGCCGCCGAGCTGACCCGGCAGGCCGAGTACTTCGAGGGCGTGGCCGAAGAACGGGGACTGACGCTCCTGGCCCAGGGGGACGGCACCCTGTGGGCCGACCCGGCCTTGCTGCGCCGCGCCCTGGGCAACCTGGTGGCCAATGCGGTGCGGCACGCCACGCCCGGCAGCACGATCCGGCTGGCGGCGGCCCACGACGGGAACGCCTGGAACCTGATGGTGGAAAACGACGGCGCGCCCCTGCCCGAAGACGTGCTCGCCCGCCTGTTCGACCGCTTTTATCGCGCCGACACGGCTCGCTCCGATTCGGCCCGCTCCAATGGCCTGGGCCTGGCGATCGTGCGCTCGATCATGGCCCTGCACGGCGGGCAGGCCCAGGTGGCGCAAGCCGGGTCGCGGCTGCGCTTCACCCTGACGTTTCCCGACGCCCCGGGCCCGGCGGCGTAAGGCGGCCGCCCCAGGCGGTGCGGTGCGGCGTGGCGTGGCGTGGCGTGGCGGGCGATTCCGGCGCTCCGGGCCGGACGCGTCCAGACACGCTCAGGCGCTCTTCGGGCGCCCTCGCCCCTTGCGCTGGCGCTTCGGTCCGGTCGGGTCAATCGGCCCAGAAGGTCAGCAGACGTTCCACCAGGGCCGCATCCTGCTCGCCGCTGCGGCACACCAGGGACAGGTGGTAGTCCGGCAGGTCCGCCTCCAGGGGGCGGACCCAGTAGTCCTCGCCCATGTCCCCCGTCTCGGACTCGGGCACCACGGCAATGCCGGCAAAGCCCCGGCGCATCAGCTCCAGCAGCAGGGACACGTCGGAGCTGTAAAGGGCCACGTTGGGAGTCAGCCCCAGTTCGTGGAAGCTGCGCAGCAGGCGCTCGTAGGTGCTCACGCCGAAGGAGCGGCGCAGCAGAAGCAGGGGATGGGGCGCCAGGTCGGCCAGGGTGAGGCGCCGCGGCACCGTGCCGTGCAGGCGGCGCGGCAGCACCGCCACCGGCGGGCTGCTGGCCAGGCGCTGGATGCGGAAGTTTTCCGGGTGCAGGGGCGGCTGCATGAAGGCGGCGTCGATCTGGCCGGTTTCGAGCAGGTGCTCCAGGTAGCTCGAATCCCCCACCACCAGGCCGATCTGGCGGTCCTGGAAGAGCGCCCGCAGGGTCTCGAAGCGCGACAGCCACAGGGCCCGGGAGGTGGGGGTGAGGCCGATGCGTAGGGTCGGCCCGGCCTGGGTGGCGGCACGGATCACCTCTTCCTTGGTGGCGTCCACGCTGCGCAGGATGTCCCGGGCGCGGCGGTAGAGCAGCCGGCCGGCGTCGGTGAGTTGCAGCTGGCGGCCCTGACGCAGGAAGAGGGGCGTGCCCAGTTCCTCTTCCAGTTCGCGCAGGCGCTGGCTCAGGGGCGGCTGGGCCATGTGCAGCACCCGGGCCGCCCGGCTGATCTGGCCCTGGTCGGCAATGGTGCAGAAGTAGTGCAGGCGCTTCAGGTCCATGGCGTCACCCCGTGGCTTTCCATATCGTTTCGATATTCATGCAAATTCAAACGATATTATCCACGCTGACCTTCGCTCAATACACTTTCGTCTTCATATCGTAAAAGTTGCCTTGTTGGATTACGTTGCCACGTTGCCACGCTACCAGGCTGGCCGCGGACCGGGGGTGGGCCCCGGTTCTCCGGCCCCGGCGCTGCCGTGCCGAGGCGGGCAAGGCGACGCGGAAGAAAGCGAGCGTGCAATGCTGGGTCCCCTGGTCAATAGCGCCGTCCTGATCGTGGGCGGCATTTCCGGCGCAATCCTGGGCCGGCGCATCCCGGTGCGGGTCAGCCAGGCCCTGCCGCTAACCTGCGGCATCCTCGCCGCCGGCATCGGCACCACCCTGATGGCCAAGGTCCATGCCATTCCGCCCCTGGCCCTGGCGCTACTGGGCGGGGCGCTGATCGGCGAGCTGCTGTGCCTCGAACGGGGGCTGGAGTTGGCCATCGGCTGGGCCCAGAAGCAGGCCGAACGGCTGCTGCCTGGGGACAAGGGCAACCCCAAGGTGGAAGGCTTCGTCGCCAAGTACGTGACCATCCTGGTGCTGTTCTGCGCCAGCGGCATGGGCATCTTCGGTGCCACCCACGAAGGCATGACCGGCGAAGCCCAGATCCTCATCGCCAAGTCGGTGCTCGACCTGTTCACCGCCACCATCTTCGCCGCCGAACTTGGGGTCTCCGTGGCCCTCATCGCCGTGCCACAGATGCTCATCCAGGGCGCCCTCTACGCCAGCGCCACCCTGCTGGTGCCCCTGACCACCCCGGCCATGCTGGCCGATTTTTCCGCCTGCGGCGGCCTGGTGATGCTCGCCACCGGCCTACGCATCTGCGGCATCAAGCTGTTTCCGGTGGTGAACATGCTCCCCGCCCTGGTGCTGGCAATGCCGTGTTCGGCGCTGTGGGGGCGGGTGTTTGGGTGAGGAAGCGAACTCGCTGCCCGTGTAAGGGAAATTTGGCCGTACCTGGTGCGCTCCGACCACACACGTGCGCTGCCGGCCTCAACACCGGCAGCGTCAATTACGTGGCTGCGGTTATGGCAGCGGTGCTGCAAGGCTGACCGACACTTCTCAGCGGGCTACCAGAAGATCCAATGACCAGTTGGGCAACATGCGCCGACCAAGCTGTTGAACGAGCGATAACTCCCCTCGCAAGGACAGCCCAACATACGTCTCAGCAACTGCTTCGAGCTCCCCCTCGGGCAGCGTGATATGGAAGACAGTTAATTCTTGACTACCGCCTAAAGTCCACTCCTGGCCCCCGATGGACCCACCTAAAGCCTCGATCTCAGTCGTCAGACGCGAGAAAAGCTCAAAATCATATTCGGGACCAAGAATGACCTCGATCATGGAGTTTTCCAAAGGTTGAATTCACCAGCCTGCCCAGCTTTCGTGTAGACGGGCGCATTGCGGGAGGATATCGAGCCCTGTACGGCATATGCGCAAGGCCGGCAGAGTGATTGGTTGGATACCAAGAGGACTACACGGTTACCCCAGCTTGTCCACGAGGTGCGACATGAAACGCTCGTTGATTGTCCTGTAGTCGAGTTGGAGAAGGGCTTCATATGGGATTACACCATCCGCAACGAGAGAATCAACGCTATGAGCCACCTCCATATCATGCACGCAAGCTGCGTTATGTATTGAATGAGTTCTTCTGACGCGTCAAACCATTCCCCATGCGAATAGGCATCACGAAATTTTTCGTGGAGAGCGTACTCAGTGAGCTTATCTCCCGGATGAGCGCCAAGGAATAGCAATTTATCGGGTGAGCCGGTCTGAAGAACCCCCATCCGACTGTGAATGAACCGCGTAGTAAATCCAATCTTTATACGGCGAGTGATTTCGCCTTGGATGAAGTAAATCATAGTACCCAATGTGACTGACGGACTTAAATGCACAACGCCCCGCCACCACCGGAATCGACCGGTAGCGACGGGGCGTTGTGTTTTTGGCGACTAGAGGTTTAAACCGTCAGCCCACCATCCCCGGGTTGCCGTCCACGCCCTTCAGCTTGGGCAGGTTGAGGGCCACGGGTTTCACGGTCTTGATGCTGCGCAGGTAGCCGGCCACCACGTCCCAGATCGGTTCGCCGCCGGCGGCCTTGGCGTCTTCGGACACCGGGGCCCAGCCGGCGACCTTGTAGGTCTTGGCCGGGTCGATGGGCTTGCCGTTGAGGCGCATGTCCTGGATGCGGCCGCCCATCTTGGCGGTGGGGTCGCAGGTGTATTGCAGGCCGCCCACCCGCACCATGTCGCCGCCCTGCTGGTAGTAGGGGTCCGGGTTGAAGAGGTTGTCGCAGACGTCTTCGAGCACGGTCTTGATCATCTCCCCGGTCATGTTGGTGACGGTGGTGTAGGGGTAGGTGATGGCGGTCTGGTCGAGGACGTGCTCCATGGTGATGGCCTGGCCGGGCAGCAGCGAGGTGCCCCAACGGAAGCCGGGGGAGAAGGCGATCTCGGCGTCCTTGACCTTCATCAGGGCGTCCAGGATGACCTGGTCGAAGGTGCCGTTGAAGTTGCCGCGACGGTAGAGCAGGCCCTCGGTGACGGCCAGCTGCTCGCCGAGCTTGCTCTCGTAGGGGGCGCGGATCTTGGCGATCAACTCGTCCATGGCCTTGTCCGCCGGGATCAGGTTGGCGAACACGGGGAGCAGCTTGTAGCGGAAGTCGGCGACCTTGCCGTTCTTCACGTCGAAGTCGATCACGCCCAGGTACTTGCCGTTGGAGCCGGCGTTGGTGACCAGGGTGACGCCGCCGGCGTTCTTGACCTTGACCGGGGCGGGCACGCCGTCGTGGGTGTGGCCGCCCAAGATGGCATCGATGCCGCGCACGCGGGAGGCCATCTTGAGGTCCACGTCCATGCCGTTGTGGGAGAGCACCACCACCACCTGGGCGCCCTGGCCGCGGGCCTCGTCCACCACCTTCTGCATGTTGTCGTCCTGGATGCCGAAGGTCCAGTCGGCCACCATGTAGCGCGGGTTGGCGATGGGGGTGTAGGGGAAGGCCTGGCCGATGATGGCCACCGGCACGCCGTTGATCTGCTTGATGACGTAGGGCTTGAACACCGGGTCGCCGAAGTCGTTGGTCTTGACGTTCTGGGCGACGATGTCGATCTTGCCGGCGAAGTCCTTCTCTTCGATCTCCTTGAGGCGCTCCATGCCGTAGGTGCATTCCCAGTGCAGGGTCATGACGTCCACGCCGAGGGCCTTGCAGGCATCGACCATGTCCTGGGCGTTGGTCCACAGGCTGGTGCCGGAACCCTGCCAGGTGTCGCCGCCGTCGAGCAGCAGGGCGCCGGGGCGGGTGGCCTTCATGCGCTTGACCAGGGTGGCCAGGTGGGCGAAGCCGCCGACCTTGCCGTAGGTATGGGCGGCCTTTTCGAAGTCCAGGTAGGTGAAAGCATGGGCGTCCGGGGTGCCCGGGCGGATGCCGAAGTGCTTGAGCAGGGCCTCGCCCACCAGGTGGGGCACCTGGCCGCGCTGGCCGCCCAGGCCCAGGTTGACGTTGGGCTCGCGGAAGTAGATGGGCTTGAGCTGGGCGTGGCAGTCGGTCATGTGCAGCAGCGACACGTTGCCGAAGCGCGGCAGCTCGTACATCTTCGCCGCCGATTTTTCGGCCAGGGCGAAGTCGCTGTGCAGGGCGAAGCCGCCGGCGGCGGCCACCGCCAGCATGTTGAGGAATTCACGGCGGTTCATGCTCATGGAGCTTGTCCCTTCCTTCTCTAAACGGAAAAAAAGCCCGAGCGACGGTGCCGGTCGGGCCAAGGGGGGTAAGTCGGGCGGCTCAGTCCTTGTTGACCGGGGACTCCGGGTCCATCAGGAAGGCGACGATGTCGGCGATCTGCTCCGGCGTCAGCCAGGCGTGGTAACCGAAGCGCGGCATGTTGGTGCAGGCGGAGAAGGCCTGGGCGTTGTACACTTTCATGTAGGCGTAGCGGGCGATGTCCTCGCCGTAGCCGCGCACCTTGCCGAAGTTGTGCAGGGAGGGGCCGATGGTGCCGTAGGCCACTTCCTTGGTCGCCAGCTGGTGGCAGGCGTAGCAGTTGCCGCCCCGGGGCGTGCCCTTGGCGTCGGGCTGAATCTTGCCGATGTGCCCGCCGCGGCCGGAAGAGGCCAGTTCCTCGCCCTTCTTCCAGTCGCCCACCAGGCGGCCTTCCACCGGGAAGCGGATGGTTTCCAGCTGGGCCTTTTCGATCTTGGCGCGCACGGCCGGCGGCGGGTTGTCCTTGTACTGGCTGCACAGGGCCATGGCCTCGTCCTGCTTGAGGCGGTCCAGGTGGGTACGCGGCTGGTCGGGATCGAAGGAATCCAGGTAGAGCTTTTCGGCCTTGGCGGCCAGGGCGGCGTCGGCCTTGGCCGGCTTGGCCGCAGCCACCTTGTCGGCGGCCTGGGCGGCCAGCGGCAGGGCGCTGGAGACGGTCAGGGCCACAGCGGCGGCCAGGAGTCGCAGGGTGTGATGGTGCATGGTCGTCTCCTCAGCGCTTGATGCCCGGGGATTCGAGCACCCCGCCGGCGGCCTTGTTCTGGAGGTACATCTCGAGGGCGATGACCGCGTCCGAGGGGAACTTCTGCTCCGGCCAGCGGGCCTGGCGCATGCAGTCGATCAGGCGGCGCTGCATGGTCCACACGGTGCCTTGGGAAACGCGGTAGGCGGGCCAGGTGCGCATGGCCTTCTGGGCGCCCTTGGACTGGGACAGGTTGTCCAGGTCCTGGAGGCGGATGCGCACGCCGTCCTGGCCGTGGCAGACCGAACAGCCGAAGTCCTGGGGGCCGGAACGGCGGTGGAAGATGTATTCGCCCATCTTCACCATCTCGGCTTCCTTGGGATGCTTCACCGGCACGTTGATCTTCTGGCCGTTGCTCTGGGCGCCGACCCAGGTGACCAGGGCCACCAGGTCCGATTCCTTGCCCGGCTTGGAGTACCAGTTCTTGGTCGCCTCAGCGAAGGAGAAGCCTTGCTGGGTCTGCATGCAGTAGACCAGGCGGGCTTCCACGTCCATCACCTTGCCGGCGTCGGCGAAGTAGCGCGGCAGCTGGGCGTAGGCGCCTTCGACCTTGCCCGGGCCGAGGCCCAGGTCGCACTGTTCGAGGCTGACGTTCTTGGGGCCGCGGGGGGTCTTCCACAGTTCTTCGCCGCGCATTTCGATCAGCTCGGCGGGGTTGCCGTCGGCGAGCATCTCGCGGTACTTGGCGATCTCGTCCATGGACTTGTCCTGGGCCAGGGCCGGCGTGCCGGTCAACGTGGCCAGGGCAGCCAGGGCTGCAAGGCTGCCGGCCATCCGTTTGGCGGCAGCATGGGGGGTGCCTCGGCGTTGCTTACGCATGTCGCTCCTCCATCAAGGATTGTGCGGATCCCGTGCGCCGCCTGGGCGGGCGCCGGGCGCTTATTGGTATGGGTACTGCACGGGCCGGCGCTGCAACCGCCGGCCCGGGAACGGCCGTCGCCTTAGGCGATGGTGCCTTCGTCGGTGCGCTTGTCGCCCTTGTTGTCCACCCAGGACACGGTGACTTTTTCGCCCTTGGCGCCGCCCTTGAACTTGAACGCCAGGTAGGGGTTCTTGGACACGGCGGGGCCGAATTCGCCCTGGAGGACGACCTTGCCGTTCCAGGTGGCGGTGACTTCGGAGATGAAGTGGGCGGGCACGATGGCGCCGGAGGCGTCCTTGCGCTGGCCGGTTTCCATCTCGTGGCTCATGAGGATCTTCACTTCGGTGACGCCGTCCTTGTTGGCGGCGCGGATTTTCATCGGATCAGCCATGGTGTGACTCCTGTCTCGTTTGTTCGGTGGGGCCTGGTGGGGGTATCGCGTGCCGCCGGTTTAGCCGCCGCAGCCGCCCAGGGTGACCTTGATTTCTTTCTTGGCGATGTAGAACTTGCCGTCGGCCTTGACCAGGGCGAAGACGTCGGAGGTCTGGCCCATCTTCACCCGGGTGGTGATGGTGGCTTCGGTGCCTTCGGGGATCATGAACTGGGCGGCCAGGGCGTTCGGGTTCTTTTCCACCAGGATCGCCACCTGCTGGCTATGGGGCAGGTTGCTGGTGACGGTGACCGGGACCACGGCGCCGTTTTCGGCGATGTCCGGAGCGTTCAGCACCACGTCCTTGGATTCCACCGGGGTGCCGGCGGCGCCCAGGGCCTTCAGGGTGTCGGCCAGGGTCTTGGCTTCGAAGGCGCCCTTGTTCCAGGCGGCCAGGGCCATCTGCGGGGTGATCATGCCGGCGGCGGCCAGCAGGCCCAGGAAGCCCATGCCGCCCATCTTCTTCATGGCATCGCGGCGGGCGTTGATCTCGTTCATGCTCATCGGTCGGTCTCCTCTAAATGGCGTCCCACGACGCCGTGTGATCTTCATGCACTGCGGTTACTTTGCCGGGGCGCCCGACAGGATCCACTGGACCAGGCTCTTGATCTCCTCGTCCTTGAGGGATTGCGGCGGCATGGGAATCTGGCCCCACACGCCGGCGCCGCCCTGCTTCACCTTGGCGACCAGTTTACCTTCCGCGTCGCCCTTGCCCTTGTACTTGGCCGCCACCTCGTTGAAGCCCGGGCCGACCACCTTGTTGGTCAGGCCGTGGCAGGCGGTGCAGCCGGAGGCCTGGGCGAGCTGGTGCGCCTGGGCGTTGGCGGAGGGTTTCTCCGCCGCGGCGGCCGGCTGGCCCTTGGCGGCGTTGATGTCCTTGCCGCGGGTGGCGCCGATGGTGCGGTTCTGCTCGGCCAGGTTGCCGTGGGCGGTCTCGGCGTAGTCCGGCAGGGTCGAGCCGATCTTCACCTCGGTCTTGCAGTTGCTCATGCAGGCCACCGCCTTCACGTCCGGCTTGCCGGTGCCGATGCCCTTGCCCGGCCACAGACCGTGGTCGGTGGTCATGCCGTTGCGGTTGGGCATGCGCTTTTGCACTTCGGCGATGTTGGCGTCGGAGAGCACGAAGTCGGCCGGCACGATCTCGCCCAGGTTGAGGATGTAGGCGAGCACCGCGTACACCTCGTCGGTCTTGAGGGACTTGGGCGCGGTCCACGGCATGGCCCGGTTGATGTAGTCCCACAGGGTCGACAGGGTGGCCACCTTCATCAGCGTGGTGCGCTGGGGGAAGCTGGAGCCGGGTTGGAGATTCTTGACGTGGCCGGTCTTGATGTCGTCGGCGGTGGTGCCGCCGACGATGGGGGTGAACACCTCGTTCGATTCGCCGAAGGTGCCGTGGCAGGTGGCGCACTTGGCCTCCCATACGTCCTGGCCCTGCTCCACCGAGCCCTGGCCCTTGGGCAGGCCCTTGAAGTCGGGGCGCACGTCGATGTCCCAGGCGCGGATTTCCGCCGGGGTGGCGGCCCGGCCCAGGCCCTCGAAGGCCGGGTTGGTGGCCGGGGCGGCGCCCTTGCCGGCGGCCAGGGCCGAGGTGGCGCCCAGGGCGCCGATCAGAGCAACGCAGGCGAGCTTAGAGAACCTGGACATTGGACACCTCCCCGCTCTCGGCCACTTTCCAGGATTGAATGGCGTTGTTGTGATAGATCGACTTGGTGCCGCGCACGGCGCGCAGCTGGCCGTAGGACGGCTGGACGTAACCGGTTTCGTCGGTGACCCGGGATTGCAGGATGGCCGGCTTGCCGTCCCACACCCAGCCGATGTTGAAGCGGCTCAAGGCCTTGGAATGGACCGGGCCTTCCAGGCGCGCTTCCTTCCAGTTGATGCCGCCGTCGAAGGACACATCCACCTTCTTGACCTTGCCCCGGCCGGACCAGGCCAGGCCGGTGACGTTGTAGAAGCCCTTGTCGAGCAGCATCTGGCCGCCGGAGGGGCTGGTGATGACCGACTTGGCCTCCTGGGTGGAGGTGTACTGGCGGTGCTGGCCGTTGGGCATCAGGTCGATGTAGTGCACCGCCTCGTCCTTGGAGGCGTAGGGCTGGTCGCCCACCTCGATGCGGCGCAGCCACTTGACCCAGGACACGCCCTGGACGCCCGGCACCACCAGGCGCAGCGGGTAGCCGTTCTCGGGGCGCAGCATTTCGCCGTTCTGTCCGTAGGCCACCAGCACCTCGTCGGACAGCACCAGTTCCATGGGGATGGTACGGGTCATGGAGGAGCCGTCGGCGCCCTCGGCCAGGATGTACTTGCCCTTCTTCAGGTCGGCGCCGCAGTCCTCAAGAATCCAGCGCAGGGGTACCCCGGTGAATTCGGAGCAGGACAGCATGCCGTGGGAGTACTGGACGGTGGGCACCGCCACGTTGCCCCACTCCATGCCGGTGTTGGCGCCGCATTCGATGAAGTGGATGCGCGACACCGGCGGCATGCGCAGGATGTCGTCCATGGTGTAGACCTTGGGCCGCTTGACCATGGAGGGATCGGAGCCGTTGATCATCAGGCGGTGGCGCGACGGATCGATGTCCTGCCAGCCCTGGTGGTGGCGCTCGAAGTGCAGGCCCGAGGGGGTGATGATGCCGAACAGGCCCTGCAACGGGGTGAAGGCCACGGACGAGCCGGACACCCGGGTCAGGCCCGGCGATTCGCGGCGGATCAGGCCCTTTTCGTACTGGCTGGGCAACCCGTAGGGGCGGGCGGCGACGCCTTGGCCCAGGCTGGTGCTCCAGGGCGGCAGGGTGAGGATGGCGGAGTCGCCCTCCTCGGCGGCCCGGGCCAGGCCGGAAAAGCCGGCGGCGCCGGCACCCATGGCGGCCACGGCGGCGGAAAAGCTGCCGCGCAGGAAATCCCGGCGGCCAGCCTTGACCGCGGCGATGTCGTCCTGGCTCAGGAAGCCCTCGGGGGCCGGGCGCACCTTGCCCAGGCGCTGGCCGGCGCCCTCCGGCCGTGTCGGATGCTCACTCATGCAGTCTCCCCTCTCATGGATGGCATGGTTCATTTGAATATTCGAATAAAGCGATTATCCAGACGTCGCTCAGGCATCGCGCCGCGGGCCGGGCTTTCACCCGTTAGGCGTCGCTCGCCGGGAACAGGCCGGCGCCGTCGGCCGGCAGCCGGTCAGCCCGGCTGGCCACCGACACGCACACGGTGCGGCACAGGTCTACGAAATTCTGATCCACCACCCGGTAGAACACCTCGTTGCCGTCCCGGCGGCGGTCCACCACGCCGGCCCGGTAGAGCAGGCTGAGGTGCCGCGAGACGTTGGCCTGGGTCAGGCCGATGGCGTCCACCACTTCGTGCACCGGCTTTTCGCTGTTGCACAGGCAGTGAAGAATCCGCAGACGGGTCGGGTCCGAAAGCAGGCTGAAGTACTCAGCCACCACATCGAACACCTTGTCGACTTCGTCCATGACAGCGTAGAGTCCGAATAACGCGCTTCGTTGATTGGTGCGTTAAATCTATAACTATGTAGTTATATAGTCAATAACGCTGCGTGCTGTAGCGCAGCATAAAACGATGTCCTCGGCATCCCCGTCTTGCCCCGTCCAATCGGGGAAAATTCGCGGGAGCACGAGGAAGAGAACAGGCTGTCGTTACCCGCGCCGGCGCGAGGCGCCCTCCCGGGCCGCCGAATGCGGCGCACCATTCCCTGCGGGAAAACCAGCTTTCAAGGAGGAAACATGATTCGTTCGTCGCACCGACGGGCCCTGGCCCTGATTGCCGCCGCCGCCCTCGCCGGCGCCAGCGGCAGCGCCCTGGCCAAGGACCCGAACCTGGGCCGCAACCTGGCCGCCACTTGCGCCAATTGCCACGGCACCAACGGCCAGGCCGTGCCCGGCTCCGGCCTGGACGCCCTGGCCGGCACGCCCCGGGACAAGCTCTTGCAGAAGCTCAACGACTTCAAGACCGGTGTGAAGCCGGCGACGATCATGCATCAGATCAGCAAGGGCTACACCGACGAGCAACTGGGCCTGATCGCCGACTACTTTGCCGCGCAGAAATAAGGGGGAGCGACCATGCCGAATCTGAATCAATTCAATCGCCGCGACTTCATCAAGGCGGCCGGTGCCGCCTCCGTGGCCGGCTCGACCCTGGGCCTGAGCGCCTGCGCCGGCGGCGCCAGCAAGGCCCGCGGCCATGTGGTGGTAGTGGGCGGCGGCTACGGCGGCGCCACCGTGGCCAAGTACCTGCGCATGTGGAGCGACCGGGGCATCGACGTGACCCTGGTGGAGCGCAACGCCAACTTCGTCTCGTGCCCCATCTCCAACCTAGTAGTGGCCGGCTACAAGGGCCTGGACGACATCACCGTTTCCTACGAGGGCCTCAAGACCCACTGGGGCGTGCGGGTCATCAAGGACGAAGTGACCGCGGTGGACACCGCCAAGCGCACCGTCACCCTGGCCCAGGGCGGCACCCTGTCCTACGACCGGCTGGTGCTCTCCCCCGGCGTGGACTTCCAGTGGGACCAGGTGCCGGCGCTGAACAACGCCGACGCCCAGGGCAAGATCCTGCACGCCTGGAAAGCCGGCCCCCAGACCGTGGCCCTGCGCAAGCAACTGGAATCCATGAAGGATGGCGGCGTGTTCGCCATCTCCATCCCCAAGGCGCCCTACCGTTGCCCCCCGGGGCCCTACGAGCGGGCCAGCGTGGTGGCCGCCTACCTGAAGGCGAAGAAGCCCAAGTCCAAGGTGCTGATCCTCGACGCCAACGAAGAGGTGATTTCCAAGAAGGCCCTCTTCATGAAGGCCTGGGACGACCTGTACAAGGGCATCGTCGAGTACCGGCCGAACAGCCAGCTCACCGACGTGGACGTGGCCGGCAAGACCGCCCTGCTCGAATTCGACAAGGTGAAGGCCGACGTGCTCAACGTCATCCCGCCCCAGCGCACCGGCGAGATCGCCGCCAAGGCCGGCCTCAAGCTGATCAACAACCGCTGGGTGGACATCAACTGGCTGACCATGGAATCGACCAGCACCCCGGGGGTCCATGTCCTGGGCGACGCCATCTTCCCGGCGCCGACCATGCCCAAGTCCGGGCACATGGCCAACCAGCACGCCAAGGTGGCCGCCGCTGCCATCATCAACCTGCAGTCCGGCCAGGAGCCCAACCCGGAGCCGGTGGTGATGAACACCTGCTACAGCTTCGTCGCCGAAAAGAGCGTCATCCACGTCGCCTCGGTGCACCGCTACGACGCGGAGAAGAAGCAGCCGATGCCGGTGGCCGGCGCCGGCGGCGTCTCGGCGGCGCGCAACGAGCTGGAGGCGAAGATCGCCCTGGGCTGGGCCAAGAACATCTGGGCTGACATGCTGACCTGAGCCGCACCCCAAGCTGGCGCCATTTGAAACCCCGCGCCAGTAGGGCATCTCCAGGCTCCCCACCTGGAGATGCCCGAAAACAAAGGCCCGCCGGGAGTGCATCCCGGCGGGCCTTTGTTCATGCGGAGTTTGGCGGAGGGCGGCGGACAAAGTGCCGGACGGGCCGGCATCCGCCATCCACTCAGTCCAGGGCGCCGATGTACTCGGCCACCGCCCTCGCCTCCAGCTCGGTCAGCTTGGAGGCCACCGCGTGCATCACCGCATTGTCGTTGGTGCGCTCGCGCTTGTTGAACTGCTTCAACTGCTCCTCGATGTAGAGCGGGTGCTGGCCCGCCAGGCGGGGTAACTGGGTGGTGCCGTAACCCTTGCTGCCGTGGCAGCTGGAACAGGCGGCCACTCCGGAATAGGGGTTGCCCTTGGTGAAGATGTAGCGCCCCACCCCGGCCAGGTCGGCGTCCCGGGGCTTGTGCGGCGCGGGCTTCTTGGCCTCGAAGAAGGCGCCCAGGGCCGCCATCTCGCCCTTGGTCAGTTCCTGGACCTGGGACTGCATGGTGTCGCTCTTGCGCCGGCCGCTCTGGAAGTCGGCCAGCTGCTTGGCCACGTACTCGGCGTTCTGCCCCGCCAGGCGGGGAAAGATCGGGCTGGACGACTCGCCCTCGGCGCCGTGGCAGAGGAAGCAGCGTCCGCCGACGATCTCCTCGGCCCGGGCCAGGTCCGGCTTGGCCGGATCGGCGGCGTGGGCTGCCCCGGCCCCAGCCACGGCCCCGACAATGGCCAGCAGCGCCACGGCGCCGCGCATCTTGGTCTTGTTCATGTCTCGCTCCCTTATTGGTGTTGTTCCGCCGAGTCCCGGCACAGCCACGTGCCATGCCGCTGCGGCGCTATTTCAGAATGTCATGAAATA
This sequence comes from Oryzomicrobium sp., assembly GCF_036820405.1. Classification (NCBI taxonomy): domain Bacteria; kingdom Pseudomonadati; phylum Pseudomonadota; class Betaproteobacteria; order Rhodocyclales; family Rhodocyclaceae; genus Oryzomicrobium; species Oryzomicrobium sp. Next base: position 38,314 of record NZ_DAISLS010000011.1, on the reverse strand, counting down.
GTAATGGAGCAAGACCGGGCGCCACAAGCCGGGCACCCGGGCGGATCAGTGCTTGCCGGTGCTGCCGAAGCCGTCGCCGCCCCGGTCGGAGGCTTCGAATTCCTCGACCACGTTGAAGCCCACCTGCACCACCGGCACCACCACCAGCTGGGCGATGCGGTCCAGGGGATTGATGGTGAAGGCGTCCTTGCCCCGGTTCCACACCGAGATGAGGATCTCGCCCTGGTAGTCGCTGTCGATCAACCCCACCAGGTTGCCCAGCACCACGCCATGCTTGTGGCCCAGGCCGGAGCGGGGAAGGATCATGGCGGCCAGCCCCGGGTCGGACAGGTGGATGGCGATGCCGGAGGGGACCAGGGTGGTATCCCCCGGGCGGACGTGGAGCGGCGCCTCGATGCAGGCGCGCAGGTCCAGCCCCGCCGCCCCCGGGGTGGCGTAGCGGGGCGGCATTTCGCGCAGGCGGTTGTCGAGCAGCTTGATGTCGATGTGGTGCATGGCGTTGTCCATGGGCAGAGGTGCGGTCCGTCAGGAAGCGAGGGCGGCGGCGACCCGGGCGACGATGGCCCGGGCGATGCCGTCCTTGCGGGTGGTGTCGAGGGGATGGGCGCCGGCGGCATCGAACAGGATGACCCGGTTGCTGTCGCCGCCGAAACCGTCGGCGATCAGGTTGCCCACCACCAGGGGAAGGTTCTTCTTGATCCGCTTCGACTCGGCGTACTGGGCCAGGTCGTGGCTCTCGGCGGCAAAGCCGACGCAGTAGGGCGGCCGGGGCAGCGCCGCCACGTCGGAGAGGATGTCCGGGTTGCGCACCAGGGCCAGGCTCATGGCCTCGCCGCCGGCGGCGGTCTTCTTGATCTTGCGGGTCTCGGGCGCCGCCGGCCGGTAGTCGGCCACCGCCGCCACGGCAATGAACACATCGGCGTCCACCGCCTGGGGCAGCACCGCGCCGTGCATCTCCAGGGCGCTGGTGACGTCGATGCGCGCCACCCCCACCGGGCAGGGCAGGCCGGTGGGGCCGCTCACCAGGGTCACCTCGGCGCCGGCCTGGCGCGCCGCCCGGGCCAGGGCATAGCCCATGCGCCCCGACGACAGGTTGGTGATGCCGCGCACCGGGTCGATGGCTTCGAAAGTGGGGCCGGCGGTGAGCAGCACCTTCTTGCCGGCCAGTACCTTGGGGGTGAAAAAGGCGATCACCTCTTCCACCAGCACCTCGGGCTCCAGCATGCGGCCAAAGCCGGTCTCGCCGCAGGCCTGGACGCCTTCGTCCGGGCCGAGCACGGCGATGCCGTCGGCGGCCAGTTGGGCGACGTTGCGTTGGGTGGCCGGGTTGTCCCACATCTGCCGGTTCATGGCCGGCGCCACCAGCAACGGGCAATCCCGGGCCAGCACTAGAGTAGACAGCAGGTCGTCGGCCCTCCCCTGCACCACCTTGGCCAGGAAGTCGGCGGTGGCCGGGGCCACCAGCATCGCGTCCGCTTCCCGGGACAGCTCGATGTGGGGCATCAGGTTGGGCACCCGCTCGTCCCAGGCATCGACGAACACCGCCTGGCCGGACAGGGCCTGGAAGGTGGCGGGGGCGACGAAGCGGGTCGCCGCCTCGGTCATGGCCACCCGCACCGTGGCGCCGGCCTTGATCAATTGGCGGGTCAGCTCGGCCGCCTTGTAGGCGGCCACCCCGCCGGTCACCCCGAGCAGGATGTGCCGGCCGGCCAGTTCGAGCCCGTCGACCGAAGAGGAAGATGGGCTCGCTTGCGCGGCTTGCAGGGAACGCGCGGATTGCCCAGGCAAAGCCATTGTCATATCGGTAGTATGCTGCGAAGTGAAATGAGGAATGTGGAAGGGACCCAAAGCGGCACCGGGACGTTCCACGGCGCCGCCATTCTAGCCCGAGGGCCGGGCCTCGCGTCCCTTCCCCCATCCGGCGCCATCGGCGCCCTTGCCGGAGACCCGCCATGGCCATCACCGACTGGCCGACCGCCGACCGCCCCCGCGAAAAGCTGCTCGCCCAGGGCGCCGGCACCCTCACCGACGCCGAGCTGCTGGCCATTTTCCTGCGCGTCGGCGTCCGTGGCAAAAGCGCCGTGGACCTGGCCCGGGACCTGCTCGCCCGCTTCGGCTCCCTGACCCGGCTGTTCGCCGCCGAGGCGCCCCAGTTCGCCGCGGTGCCGGGCATGGGCGAGGCCAAGTACGCCCAGCTCCAGGCGGTCCTGGAACTGACCCGCCGCGCCCTGGGCGAGGAAGTGGCGGAACGCCCCCTGTTCACCTCGCCCCGGGCGGTGGCCGACTACCTGCGCCTGACCCTGGCCCGGGAGCCCCGGGAAGTCTTTCTCGCCCTGTGGCTGGACGCCCGCCACCGGCTGATCGCCAGCGAGCCCCTCTTCCACGGCACCCTGACCCAGACGGCGGTCTACCCGCGGGAGGTGGTCAAGCGGGCCCTGGCCCACAACGCGGCGGCGGTGATCGTCGCTCACAACCACCCGTCCGGCGCCGCCGAGCCCTCGGCCGCCGACGAGAGCCTGACCCGGGCCCTGCGCGACGCCCTGGCCCTGGTGGACGTGCGCCTGCTCGACCACTTCATCGTGCCTTCCGTCGGCGCCCCCCGGTCCCTCGCCGAGCGTGGTCTAATCTGAACGCGGCAAAACTACTTTCTCACCCATTCCTGGCGAAACATTGCATGACATTTATTTCTCCAGAACCGCTCCGGCAAGCCGGTATAATCGCGCCAACCATGATCGAACACCGCATGCACAGGCGCTTTCCGGTGCGTTGGCCCGTCGCCATCGTCTTCGACCACGCCGCCGAACGCGCCACCTACCGGGGCCTGACCTGGGATCTTTCCTTGGGGGGCGCGGCCATTCTTTCCGAGCACAACCTGTTCGTTCCCGGCGCCGTCACCCTGCTGATCTCGGTGCCGCCCCTCTACCCGGGGCAGCGGCAACCTCTGATCGAAGTGCGGGCCAACATGGCCTACACGGTGCTCTCCAACACCCACGACTGCTTCCGCCTGGGCATCCGCTTCGACCAGTTCAAGGATAACGGCGAGCAGCGCCTGCTCGACAACCTGCAGGCCCGCTACGAGATCATCGTCTGAGCCCCTTCCCGGGGCCGTTCGCGGGAAGTTGCGGAAGTGCTTGATATTTCTCGCGCAGTTACGTTAAAATCGCCGGCTTTCTCTTCTGTGATTTTGGAGCACTGACATGGCGCGTGTCTGCCAAGTGACGGGGAAAGCCCCGATGGTGGGGAACAACGTTTCCCACGCCAACAACAAAACCAAGCGCCGCTTCCTGCCGAACTTGCACTACCGCCGTTTCTGGGTGGAGAGCGAGAACCGCTTCGTGCGCCTGCGTGTTTCCAACGCCGGCCTGCGAGTCATCGACAAGAAGGGCATCGATGTCGTTCTCGGCGAGCTGCGCGCTCGTGGCGAGATCTAAGCAGGAGCATTAAGCAATGCGCGAAAAGATCAAGCTCGAATCCACCGCGGGCACCGGCCACTTCTACACCACCACCAAGAACAAGCGCACCACGCCCGAAAAGCTGGAGATCAAGAAGTTCGATCCCAAGGCTCGCAAGCACGTGATGTACAAGGAAACCAAGCTGAAGTGATGATGGCGCCCTCGCCACACGGCCTCAGCCGCTTCCCCTGAAAACCCGCCCAGCGCAAGCTCGGCGGGTTTTTTCTTACCCGGCTTTCGCCCCCCCTCCTTCACGCTCACGCCCCAGCGGCATTTCCCGCAGTCCCCTCTGCCCCGCGTCCTCACGCCTTGGCCACGGCCAGATCCCTCCAGGCCGTAGTGTAGGCCGGCGAGATCAAGTCCTGGCGCATCGCCCAGGCCATGCCCTTCCTCAGCCCCGCCCCACCGGGCCCCAGGGTGCCGCCGCCCCAGCGCCGGTTGGCCGCGTCGAGCACCGTCATCAGCCGCTCCTGGCGTGCCTGCTGCACCAGCACCCCGGGAGGCGTGAAAAGGCTGCCCTGGCGCCCGGAGCGGGGCACCAGGCCAATCAGCAGCACCCCGGCCTTGGCGTAGGACAGGTCGGGCCGGTAGATGCGGGCCAGGGCTTCCCGGGCACGGCGGATCAGGGTCAGGGTATCGTCGCTGGCCTCGGCCAGGGGCAGGATCAACTGGCCGTGGAACGGACGTTCGGACCATTCACCGCCCCGGTGCCGGTGGCCGCGGATATAGACCCCCACCGCCTCGGCCAGGGATTCCTGGCGGCGCAGCTTGTGGGCCGCCCGGGCCATGTAGGTGGCCACGGCGGCGGCCAGGTCCGCCTCGGCATGGACCGGCCGGCCGAAGGAGCGGGACGACAGAATCTGGCGCCGATCCACCACCGCCAGCTCCACCCCCAGGCAAGGCGTGCCGCGCAGTTCGCGCACGGTACGCTCCAGGATCACCGAAAAGCGCTGGCGCAGGGTTTCCGCATCGGCCTGGCGCAGGTCCCAGGCGGTACGGATGCCGCGCCCTTCCAGGGCTTCGCGCAGGCGCCAGCCGACGCCCCACACCTCGCCCACGGCGATGCCGCGCAGCAGCGCCTCCTGGCGCACCGGCGGCAGAGCGCCCAAGTCGCACACCCTACCCCACTCGGCCTGTTTCTTGGCCAGGTGGTTGGCCAGCTTGGCCAGGGTCTTGGTCGGCGCGATGCCGACGCACACCGGCAGGCCGATCTCGCGGCGCACGGCTCGGCGGATTTCCCGCCCCCGCTCCGCCGCATCGGGCTGGCCGGAGAGATCGAGGAAGCACTCGTCGATGGAATAGGCTTCCCGGTCCGGGGCAAAGCGTCCCAGGATGGCCATGAAGCGACTGCTCATGTCGCCGTAGAGGGCGTAATTGGAAGAAAAGGCCGTCACCCCCTGGCGCGCCGCCTGGGCGCGGATCTTGAACCAGGGCGCCCCCATGGGAATGCCCAGGGCCTTGGCCTCGGCGCTGCGCGAAACGACGCAGCCGTCGTTGTTCGACAACACCACCACCGGGCGCTTTTCCAGGTCGGGGCGAAACAGGCGCTCGCAGGAGACGTAGCAGTTGTTCACATCCACCAGGGCGATGGCGCGGGCCATTTGCGCCTCCTACAGCCGGTGCAGGGCGCGGGTGACCACGCCCCAGACGGTCACTTCCTGACCCTCGCGGAAGACCAGGTCCGGGTAGTCCGGATTCTCGGCGCACAGGCGCACCCCGCCGGGGCCGCGGCGCAGGCGCTTGACGGTCAGCTCGCCATCCACCACCGCCACCACCACCGCGCCGTCCCGGGGCGGCAGAGAGCGGTCCACGATGATCTCGTCGCCGTCGAAGATGCCGGCGTCGCGCATCGACCACCCCGACACGCGCAGGATGAAGGTGCTCTCCCGGTTGAGGATGAGGTGCTCGTTGAGGTCGATGCCCCGGTCCAGGTAATCATCCGCCGGGGAAGGAAAGCCCGCCGGCACCCGGGAAGCGAACAGGGGAAAGGTCCGGGCCGGGCCGCCCTGGAGCGGCCGCGCCTCGCCGGCCCGGTCGCCTGCCGCCAGCCGGGGCCCGGCCTGGTGCCGGAACTGCTCCAGCCAATCGATCACCGCCGCCGCCTGGCTCTGCGGCACCCGCACCGGCACGGTGGGTTCGCCGAAGGCCCCGCCCCCCGGCTTGCGCCCGGCCCCGGCCCGGGAACCGCCGCGACGCCCCGGCCCCGCCCCGCCGGCCTCCCGGCCACTGCCGACGCCAGGATTGCTGCTGTCATCATCACCCACGCTATTCACGTCGCCACCTTGAAATTGAAATCCGAACAAAATTCAAACCAATGGTAGCAGCCCCGCCCTTTCCGTTCCAACTCCGCACCGGCGCGCCATGACACCGGCACCGGGGAAAGCGCATTGACCCAGGTCAAGCGGTAAAAATCCGGGGCGCCGTAGAGTGCTGCTTTTCCGCTCGGAGACCATAACAATGACGACCTCCTTCCGTATCGCCGTGATCGGCGCCGGCGAAACCGGCACCCCGCTGCTCAAGCAACTGCTCGCCGCCCCCTTCGTCCAGGTGCTGGGCGTGGCCGACCTGGACCTCAGCCTGCCGGGCATCGCCCTGGCCCGGGAACACGGCGTGACCGTAACCAACAATTTCATGGACCTGGCCGGCAAAGGCGAGGAAGTGGACATCATCATCGACGTCACCGGCGCCCCCAAGGTGCGCGAGACCCTGCGCCAGCACATGATCGACTCCGGCAACAGCCACACCCTGATCCTGCACGAGCGCATCGCCCTCCTGATGATGTCGCTGTCCGCCGGCCAGGCCGTGAGCGGCAAGCACACCGAACTGGAATACCACTGAGCGCCCGGCGCGGGGCGGTGACCCGAGGGCTGCGGCACGCTACAGTCGCGGCGTTGCCGCCCGACGGATTCCGCCCATGACCGACGCCTCCCGCCCCGCCCCCACCCGCTGCGCCTGGGTCAGCGACGACCCGCTGTACCAGGACTACCACGACCGGGAGTGGGGCGTGCCGGTGCACGACGAGCACCGGCTGTTCGAATTCCTCATCCTCGAAGGCGCCCAGGCCGGGCTGTCGTGGATCACCGTGCTGCGCAAGCGGGAACGCTACCGGCAGGTCTTCGCCGGCTTCGACCCGGCCCAAGTGGCGCGCTTTACCTCCGCCGACCAGGAACGGCTGCTGGCCGATCCGGGCATCATCCGCCACCGGGGCAAGGTTGCCGCGGCGGTGGGCAACGCCCAGGCCTTCCTGCGCGTCCAGGACGAGTTCGGCAGCTTCGACGCCTACCTGTGGAACCGGGTGGATGGCGTGCCGGTGCGCAACGCCTGGACCTCGATCCGCGACGTGCCGGCCCGCACCCCGCTGTCCGACGCCCTGGCCAAGGATTTGCAGAAGCGCGGCTTCAAGTTCGTCGGCTCCACCATCTGCTACGCCTACCTGCAAGCCGTCGGCGTGGTGAACGACCACACCACCGACAGCTTCTGCTACCGGACGGCCTAGCGCCCGACCTCGGCACCGGCGGGGGATTGCCCGCCATCGCCCGCATTGCCCGCACCACCGGTGCCGCTGCCGGTGCCATTGGCAGCCGCCTCGGCACTGTCCAGGCGCTCCTTGGCCTGGCGCTCGGCGTCGGCCAGGGATTGGCGCACCCGTTCCTGGGCATCGGCGGCCTGCTGCACCTCCCGGGCCTTGAGTGCCGCCGCCGTGGCGGCGCTGCCCGCGGTTTCCGACACGCCGCAGCCGGCCAGGCCCGCAGCCAGCGCCAGCAGGCCGAAGACGGCCGCCCCGTGCCTCCTATCACCGCGCCAAAGACGCCGCATCGCAGCGCGCCTCACCGCTGAGGCGTGGCGCGGAAGCGCCCCACCACCCGGCCGGTGCCGTCGAGCAGCTCCAATTCGTCGTTGTGCCGGGCACCGATGCGGTAGGCCCGGGTATCGGCCAGGGCCTTGAGAAAGGCCGGCTCCGGGTTGGGCTCCGGGCAGGCCATGCGGGTGGTGGCGCCCGGGGCGAAGCGCAGCTGGCGCTCGGTGGCGCTGTAGGTGCCCACCAGCCGGTTGCAGCCGGTACCGCCCTGGACCGGCAGGAGGCCCTCGGCCATGCCCGGGGCGGGCTCGGCGCGCAGCACCAGGTGGGGCTCCCGGTCACCCTCGGCGGGGGCAACCGGCACGCCGCCCAGCTCCACCGCCTTCCAGTAAGTTTCGGCCAGGCCCGCCGGCGGGGGCAGGACGTCGCTCCCGGGGGCGCCCGGCACGGCGGGGGCGGCACAGCCTGCCAGTGCCAGGGCGGCAACGGCAATGACGTTGCGTTTCACGGCGTGTTTCATGGCACAGTCCTCAGGTGATCGTCGAAGCCGGCATCCTGCCAGATCGCCCCCTTTTTTCGCTACCTGCCCCCTCCTCCGTTCCGCTCCCTTCATGTCCACTCCCGCCGTTCCGATCCGCCCCCTCTCCCACGCCGCCGTCTGGTGGCAGACCCTGCGTCCGCGCACCCTCACCGTCTCCGTGGCGCCGGTGCTACTGGGGCTGGCCCTGGCCTGGTCCCTGGCCGGAGTGTTCCGCCCCCTGCCGGCCCTGGCCTGCCTGCTGGGGGCCCTGCTGATCCAGATCGGCACCAACCTGCACAACGATGCCGGCGATTTCCTGCGCGGCGCCGACACCAGCGAGCGCCTCGGCCCGCCCCGGGCCTGCGCCCAGGGCTGGCTCACCGCCCGCCAGGTGCGCAATGCCGCCTGGGGCGCCTTCGCCCTGGCCTTTCTCGTCGGCATCTATCTGGTAGCCGTGGGCGGCTGGCCCATCGTCGCCCTCGGCCTGGCATCCCTGGCCGCCGGCTGGGCCTACACCGACGGCCCTCGGCCGATCGCCTATTCCGCTACCGGCGAGCTGTTCGTCTGGCTGTTCTTCGGCCTGGCTGCGGTGGGCGGCACGGTCTACCTGCAACTCGGCCAGGTGCCGGCCGCCGCCTGGCTGGGCGCCCATCTGCTCGGCACCCTGGCGGCGGCGGTGATCACGGTGAACAACCTGCGCGACGAGGACGAGGACCGCCGTTCCGGCAAGCGCACCCTGGTGGTGGCCGGCGGCCGCCGCCTCGCCCTGGCGGTGCTGGGGCTGCTGCTGCTCACGCCCTTTCCCCTGTCGCTACTGTTCCTGCTGACGCCCATGGGCGGCCATGCCAACCCGTGGCTGCTGCTGCCCTGGTTGCTGTTCCCCCAGGCCCTGCGCCTTTACGGCGAGGTGCGCCGCACCGCGCCCGGTCCCCGCTACAACGCCCTGCTCGGTGCCACGGCGCGGCTCCAGCTCGGCTTCGCCGCCGCCCTCGCCCTGGGGCTGATATTGGCCCGGTGGCTTTGACGCCCGCTGGTTTTGACATTTGTCAGCCCGCCTTGGCATAGCGCTTGGCAGTGCCAAGGATGGGGCGCTATAACGGTCCTGCATAGCGCTGCACCGCCCCGGCATCGGGCGCCATGTCTCCAACATGACGCCCGCCGGACAAAAAAATCTGCCATGCTGCCGTTGCTGTCATACAACCGGATCATCCTTGCCGATGCCGGACAACTACTCCAAAACTCTCCAGAGGAGTTCTCCATGACGCATTTCCGTGTCCCCTCGCTGGCCATCGCCCTGGCCGTCTCCGCCGCGTTCGCCGGCACCGCCCACGCCGCCGACCCCAATCCCAAGATGGACCCGGCCGACGTCCGCTACCACGCCGGCAGTTCGCCGCTGGCCAATGTGGAGATGTACCAGGACATCAACCCCAAAGCGCCGCCGATGACCAAGGCCGAGTTCGACAAGGCCCGCAAGATCTACTTCGAGCGCTGTGCCGGCTGCCACGGTGTGCTGCGCAAGGGCGCCACCGGCAAGCCCCTGACCCCGGACATCACCCTGGAAAAGGGCTCGGACTACCTGAAGGTGTTCATCAAGTACGGTTCCCCCGCCGGCATGCCCAACTGGGGCACCTCGGGCGAACTGACCGACGACGAAGTGGACCTGATGGCCCGCTACGTGCAGCAGACCCCGCCGCAGCCGCCCGAATTCGGCATGGCCGAAATGAAGGGCACCTGGAAGGTGCTGGTGCCGCCGGAAAAACGGCCCACCAAGAAGATGAACAGCTACAACATCAACAACATCTTCTCCACCACCCTGCGCGACACCGGCGAAGTGGCCCTGATCGACGGCGATACCAAGAAGATCATCAACATCGTCAAGACCGGCTACGCGGTGCACATCTCACGCATGTCGTCCTCGGGCCGCTACCTGTTCGTGATCGGCCGCGACGCCAAGATCAACCTGATCGACCTGTGGATGGAAAAGCCTGACAACGTGGCCGAAATCCGCGTCGGCCTGGAGGCCCGCTCGGTGGAAACCTCCAAGTACAAGGGCTATGAGGACAAGTACGCCATCGCCGGCTCCTACTGGCCGCCCCAGTACGTGATCATGAAGGGCGACACCCTGGAGCCGCTGAAGATCGTGGCCACCCGGGGCATGACCGTGGACACCCAGGAATACCACCCGGAACCCCGCGTCGCCGCCATCGTAGCCTCCCACTTCAACCCCGAGTTCGTGGTCAACGTGAAGGAGACCGGCAAGATCCTGGTGGTGAACTACAAGGACATCGAGAACCTGACCACCACCGAGATTCCGGCGGCCCGTTTCCTCCACGACGGCGGCATGGACTCGACCCACCGCTATTTCCTCACCGCCGCCAACCAGTCGAACAAGGTGGTGGTGGTGGACACCAAGACCGACAAGCGGGTGGCCATCGTCGATGTGGGCAAGATTCCCCACCCGGGCCGCGGCGCCAACTTCGTCCATCCCAAGTACGGTCCCGTCTGGGCCACCGGCCACCTGGGCGACGAATCCATCGCCCTGATCGGCACCGACCCGGTCAAGCACAAGCAGTACGCCTGGAAGGTGGTGGACACTCTCAAGGGCCAGGGTGGCGGCTCCCTGTTCGTGAAGACCCATCCCAAGTCCAAGAACCTGTGGGTGGACACCGCCCTCAACCCGGACGCGGCCAACAGCCAGTCCATCGCCGTGTTCGACACCGCCAATCCGGACAAGGGCTTCCAGACCCTGCCCATCGCCGAATGGGCGGGCCTGGGCGAAGGCGCCAAGCGCGTCGTCCAGCCGGAGTACAACCAGGCCGGCGACGAAGTGTGGTTCTCGGTGTGGTCGGCCAAGAACCAGCAGTCGGCGATCGTGGTTGTGGACGACAAGACGCGCAAGCTGAAGGCCGTGATCAAGGATCCCAAGCTGATCACCCCCACCGGCAAGTTCAACGTCTTCAACACCCAGCACGACGTGTATTAAGCCTGCATGCAGTACGCCCCGCGCCGGCTTCCGGCGCGGGGAAAACAGAACGGGGAGCCCATGGGCTCCCCGTTCTGTTTTGCGGCTTGTGCTGCACGCCGCTGAAGACTGGGCTTAGAACGCCTCGCCTTCCTCCAGGTAGCGCCACTGCCCCGGCGGCAGGTTGCCGAGCTTGACCCCGCCGATGCGCACCCGCTTCAGGCCCACCACCTTCAGGCCCACCAGTTCGCACATGCGGCGAATCTGGCGCTTCTTGCCCTCGCGCAGGACGAAGCGCAGCTGGTCGTCGTTGATCCACTCCACCTGGGCCGGCTCCAGCGGGTCGCCGTCCAGTTCCAGGCCGTGGTTGAGCAGGGCCAGGCCGTTGTCGATGAGCTGCCCCTCGACCCGCACCAGGTATTCCTTGTCCACCTCGGAATCGGCACCGATGATGCGCCGGGCGACGCGGCCATCCTGGGTCAGCACCAGCAGGCCCACCGAGTCGATGTCCAGCCGCCCCGCCGGCGCCATGCCGCGCAGGTGGGCCGGCGAATAGGCGGGACCGCCGGATTCGGACCAGCGGTTTTCCGGGCGGATCAGCACGATGGCCGGCTCGTAGCCGTCCTCGGCCTGGCCGGAGACGTAGCCCACCGGCTTGTTGAGCAGCACGGTGACCTGCTGGTCCTGGTTGCGCTGGGCCTCCTTGGACAAGGTGATCTCGGCGTCCGGCGCCGCCCGGGTGCCCAGCTCGGCCACCCGTTCGCCGTTGACGAACACCCAGCCGCGCTCGATGTAGCCGTCGGCCTCCCGGCGGGAACAGATGCCCCGCTCGGCCATCAGCTTGGAAACCCGCACCAGCCCTTCGTCGTCGAAGACCCGCTCGGGAGATTCAAGCGGGGCGCGGGCCTCGGCATGGTCGTCACGGAAGTCCTGGCGGGGCGCCCGTTCCGGCGCATCGCGGAATTCGTGGCGCGGCCCGCGCTCGAAGCGCTCGCCCTGGCCCCGCTCGCCGCGCCCATCCTGGCTATCCCGGCCCCCCCGGTTATCTCGATTATCCCAGCGGGGACGCTCGGCAAAGTCGCGCTGGGGACGGTCGCCCCGGCTGGCGAAATCGCGCTGGGGGCGGTCAGCGAAATCACCCCGCGGCGGCCGGTCGCCGAAGCTGCGCAGGCGGTCGCCTTCCGGACGCGGAGGACGGTCGCCATAGGGACGGTTCGGCCGGTCCCCCCGGTCGGAAAATTCCCGGCGCGGACGGTCCACGTACTCGCCCCGGGCGGGACGGTCGCCAAAGCCACGAGGCCGATCCTCGCCCTGGCGCGACGGACGGTCGCCACCGCGCTCGGCGAAATCGCGGCGCGGGCGGTCGTCGTAGGGACGTTGGGGACGGTCGCTCCGCTCGCCGTAAGGGCGGTTCGGACGGTCGCCACGGTCAGCGAAATCCCGGCGCGGACGGTCACCGAAGTCGCCGCGCGGCGGACGGTCGCCAAAGCTGCGCGGACGATCCCCTTCCGGGCGCGGAGGACGGTCACCGCGGTCACCACGATCGCCCCGCTCACCGTAAGGACGGTTCGGACGGTCGCCACGGTCGGCAAAATCCCGGCGCGGACGGTCACCGAAGTCGCCGCGCGGCGGACGGTCGCCAAAGC